>LCJH01000100.1 GCA_000999595.1 Microgenomates group bacterium GW2011_GWA2_44_7 | reverse complement strand
ATATGTCCACCGTTACTGTGCCCCCAAATTCCAACGTTTTCCAAATCTGCAGAGATTGTTCCTAAATACCCAACTTCTAAACCCTCATTTAGTAAGGGCAGGGATGATAAAAGTGTCAATGAGCTGACATACGTCTGGAATCTGTTTTCAAACGGCTCTGCCGATGGACTGGCTGACTGCCCAAAGCCTAAAAAGTCGGGAGCAAGCGTGATAAAACCGTTTTTTGCAAGAACGGAAGCTGTAGGCTGTGTTCCGGCTCCCGGTTTATAAATATCATCCGGCACAAACCCGCGCAGCATAACAATTACAGGATATTTACCCTGCTTTTTGGGAATATTAGCCAGTCCGCTTGACTTTAACATAATTTTTCCTCCTGGGGTTTTGGGAGTGGAAAAATAGAACATTTGAGAAAAGTAGTCAGCATTTTCACTCATAACCGGACCGAAAGTTATTTGACTTTTTGGGAAATTTGTTTTTTTCAAGTTTTCAAACGTATAGGCAAGCAAGGGTTGCGGTATGGGTTTTTCTTTGATGATATTTTTAGTAAACCACTGATCTCGGAATAGATATAAAGATTCAATGGTAACGAGGGTAAATAAAACAACAAAAAGAAAAAACAAACCTTTTTTCATAAAGCTTACTCATATTCTACTACATATTTAGAGCACACTTTCCCCTCTTTTACTAAAATCATCATGTTATAAAGATCTGGTCGGGCGAAGTTACAAAAAAAGAAAGTGCTCGAAAAAGCAAAATTAGAACTTAGAAAGCTTTTAATACAAATTATGCATTATTACTTTTCTAGTTTGAATGCGCTCCAAGCAAGAAAAGACCCTGCGACTACGGCAACAGCACTAAACCACATTGGAACTTCCCATCCTGCAATATTTGCGTTCCAACCTAAAACTAACCTATGAACATGCATGAGTGTTATGATTATAAATATCGTACAAGTTACCTGATTGTAGGTTTTTTGCTTCATTCTTATCACCACCTTTTGTACTTAAGCCTATGGGATAATTATAACAATTATCCTTTAATTGGATCTAATTTTAAGCAACCGGGAATTTCCTCACCCTCGTTATACAAAGCAGTGTCGCCCTGATATTCCTCCCATGACTTATAAAAAGCCTTAATTTTGGCAAACACTTCTTCTTTTATCGAAGGGTCAATTTGGCCTGCCGTTACTCTGTCGCCCACTTTAACCGTAGGATTTATTAAGTGCTCTGTTTCGTAAATCCATTTTTGCATTTGGCCATCAGCTGTTACTTGAACGGAATAATCACCGCTCCAAAGTGTTGGAATACTAACCACTATTCCGTCCACCAAAGACCTTACCGGAGTTTTTAGAGGAACAACAAAAGTTGGCTGTGGATTTTTCTTACCCAAACCGCCGCGATAGTCCGGTATAAAAAAGCCATAACCCATAAACAGACGGTTAAATTCTAATTTCTGTTTGGTAAAAAGGAAATCGCCGGCCCTATTTGTTTTGGGATTGTAATAATCAAGATTTATGCCAATATTTTTTAACAAAAGGGGTGGCTCTTCAGATGAGCTAGATACCTCCGAAAATGAAACCTGTTTTTGATTTTTAAATTGCGAAACTAAAAGCAATCCAGATATTAGTAAAAACAAAACTATGAAGAGTATGACTATATAGGTTTTTTTGTTTCTTAACATAGTCCTTGGGCAATTATAGCATCCCACTTTGCAAAAAGCTTCAAGGGACAAGGGGAGAATCTCTTTATCTAAGAATTGGATAGTTTTTAACTAATTGGAACTCTGACCATTTTTTACCTAATCCGAATTTTTGTTTTTCACTTCTTATTGCCAATCCAATCAAAATAATAATGTAAACAATGTGCTCATCAATCAAGGGATTGTTTTCCGGAGGAAAAAGAGAAAGATAAATTAAAAACATCATTAATGCTCCTGAGTAACCAGCAATCTTCATCCCGATTCCAAGAAGTAGTGCAGATCCAACTAATAAAAGCCCTCCCATAAATAAAATATCTACCATAATATTTCCTGAAAGACTGTTAAAGATTGAAGCAAGTGGTCCATCAGGAGCATTGCTTAAAAACCCGGTAGTAGGAGAAATACCCAGTAGCCAAGATTTGTTAGATCCTGTTGCAAAACCAAGACCAAATAATTTATCAAAAAATGCCCATAGCACTATGAAAGAAATGGATATTCTTAATAGGTTCCAAATGTTGTTTTCAGAAAAAAGCTTCATGGGGTAATTATAGCAGAAGCAAAAAAGATTGGAATCTCAACCTGCTTTCGTCGAAATCTTACCTTAAATCCTTCTTTATTTCCTCAAGATACTTATTTTTCATAAGTTAAACTTTTTATCTCATTTCCTTTACAATCCAAAGTATTTGTTCTTGGCAGTCATATCTATAAAATACCGGAGTGATTTTTGGAACAATACTTGTTTTGTATAACCATAAGTAATAATAGATCTTTTAAGTGATTATTTTCTTATGACTGAATTTCCTTCCCGTTCCCATTCGTTCATCCCGCCCGACAAGTGTGACACCTGTGTGTATCCCCGCGTTGCCAATTCTCGCGCCGCTATCTCACTCATCCGGCCGCTTCGGCAATACAGCACGATCTTTGCATTCTTGTCTTTCGGCAGTTTATCAAGATTATCCGCAATTTTGTCATACGGAATAAAAGCATCAGTATTTTTAATTTCTCCCTCATAGGGAATATGGACATTTGCGAAGAAAAAGTCTTTTTGCTGCAACATTGTGGCTAATTGCACGCTTGTGAGCGTGGCAAAGTTTGTGGCTTCTTGTTTGGGCATTTGCGCTGTTTCAGATTGAGTAACAGTAGTCGTTTCCCGCAGAGATTTTTGAAATAGTAAAAATCCGCCGATGAGAACCGTCAGAACGAGTAGGCTTATTGCTATTGTTTTATTTTTCATAATTTATTTAGCGCCATAGCTTTTTTAGAAAACAAGTTTATTTACCCACTTGGGAACTTTTGCTTTGCCCACTTTATCATACTCGGGAGTATAGGGCTTAATGTCTAATATGGGCGTACCATCCACAATATCCAAACCCTTCACCGTTAAAACATTTCCTTTTCTCTTGACTAACTCCACTGTTGATATGGCAATCCTGTTTGGCCTTTGAGGACAACGGCAGGCAAAAATCCCTACAAATGGGATGTCTGCTCTTCCCTGCGGATGGTGTTTTAGGTGACATTCTTTCTCTTTATCCATCCAATAGACAATTGTTACATGGGAATAATCCTCTATTCCGTCCAAACCCAAGGCAAACTTTTTATCAATTACAATTTCGCTAACTATATCCTTCCAACCAGGTAGCATTGGTTTATAAACATTATTTTTCGCAAGGCCTAGGGGTTTTATTGTAATCGCCCCGTTTTTATCTCTACTATCTAAGAATTCGCAGAAGATTGTTTTCATAAGATTCTTACCCTACCTAACTTGCGCTCTGTAAATCAAAGGATATCCTTCGCGGCTAGATTTAAGCCCCAGACTCTCTTCGAATGCGAGTGCCTCTTTAATTAATTCGCTTTCTCTATAAGCCTTAACAGACTCCTGATCTTCCCAAATCACTATAGTGGACTCATCTCCGAATTCTACTCTGGCATAATGGTAAATCGAAATAACACCGGGTTGCTTTTGAAATCGGGGAAAAAACTCCTTAAGAAAACTTTCTACCTTTTCTAGTTTGTCCGGTGGAACTTGGCTTTTGGTTATGGTTATGTACATCTTTGAGAAAGTGTATCATGGATTTGAATATTTTTGGGATAGCAGAAATGAGGCAAAAAAGTTGAACTCCGTGTAATGGACGGTATTAAAACCCATTATTCAATAATAAGATTGTAAATCTATTAAAGCCAGTTCTTTTAAAAGGTTTTTAGTGTTATGTTTTCTACCCAACCTAAAAGATATGATTTATCAAGATTAGCTTTTTGTATTTGATATACAAAAGCAGCATCAATCAAATGTTTTTCGATTTTTGTGTCCTTATACCAAAGAAGCTTTATTAAAATTGTATCTTCCAAAGAAGCAAAAGTCATTTTTTGCCCAAAGATATTGAGGGTTTTCCTTCTTTGGAAACGACTCTTATCAAATTCGTCATTTTTTAAAAGGAAAAAATCTAGTTTAAGCATTGTGGGAAGATGTAAAATATTAAAACTAAACTTGTGGAGGATAGCATCTTCAATTGATTCTATTTGGACAACAAAATCAACATCACAAGAGGCACGAGGTCTTCCATAAAAATAACACTTAATGCACCGGTGACCATGTAGGGAATCTGGAATTTTTGCAATAGTTTGGTTATTTCTTTAAGCAGTTGCTCTTGATCTGGTTGCTGATTGCCTTTTTTCATATAATTGTCCTTCTTTTTGCAGCTCTGTTACAAATTGGTAAAGTTTGGAAGCTAGGCAGCTAAAAAACGGTTGTCTTGCTCACTCTGGCCTCCACGTTCGGAACCTTTGAATGGGCTAAGCCATACGAGCCAGTTGAACTGACCTTCTCTAGGATGCAACAAATTTTAAGCTCCTAATAGCCATTCATACAATGGGACTACTTGAA
Source organism: Microgenomates group bacterium GW2011_GWA2_44_7 (assembly GCA_000999595.1). Taxonomy (GTDB): domain Bacteria; phylum Patescibacteriota; class Microgenomatia; order GWA2-44-7; family GWA2-44-7; genus GWA2-44-7. Next base: position 3,075 of record LCJH01000100.1, on the reverse strand, counting down.
TCTTAAAACCTTCTTGTTCAACAAGTAGTTTATCACTTTCCGTTATTATCATTAGAGTACTTGGTTGTTTTTGCTCGATAGAAGCAGCTACAAGAGCTCTTACTTCACGATCCTTCACCACATCTGCAAAATGTTGTGCTACTTGAATAAACAAGTTTTCTTTAGGCAAAAAGAAGTCAACCTCGTAGTCTTGGCTAGTTTTGTAGTAGTACATATTGTGATGTTTTCTTCTAAGGTGCAAGAACACCATGTTTTCTATTAGCTTTCCAATATTGCCGGAAAAACTAAATCCTACTGACGAAGCTAAGCCCGTATCTATACTATATATTTTCTTGGCAGCTATTTGTTGCTCCTTGACGGAATAAGCGTACTTATTTAGTACAAAAAACAACCAGCTGCTTTCGAGATAATCGACATAACTCTTGACTGTATTAACACTCCCTAGCTTAAGCAAATCTTTCAGTTTATTAAACGATACCAACGAAGAAGTATTACTCACCAAGTAAAAGGCTAACTCCTTCAAGCTCTTTACATTATCAAGCTTGTAACGAGTGGCAATATCACGATACAACACGTCATCATAGAGTGTTTTGTGAATTGCAAGTTCAGGATATTTAAGAGCATCCGGAATGCCTCCAGAAACAATATAGTCATTGGCAAATTTGCGTAAGTTGCCTCTTTGTTTTGTGATCAACACTTTGAGGCTGGGAATTTCGACCTGTTTAAATTCCAGAAATTCGGCAAATGAGAAAGGAAAGAGCTCTACTCTAATGGAGCGACCCGTTAATCGAGTCCCTAACTCTTGGCTTAAAAGAGATGCGTTTGAACCAGTTACAATAAACTTATATCCTTGATCGTGGAGCCTACGAACAAATCGTTCCCATTCCGGCACATTTTGAATTTCGTCAAATAAAAACGTCTTTTTTTCACCAAACAGGCTAATAAGCGTCTCGTGAAGAAGATCAAAATCTTTTACTTGAAAATTCAGTAGTCGTTCATCTTCAAAATTGACAAAGTAAAACTCGTTTTTTAAGTATTTATTGGCTATTTGGGCCAATAACGTCGACTTACCCACCCGTCTCAAACCAGTAATGACAGCTATTTGGGGAGTTTGAACAATGTCACTGAGTTGATCCAAGACCTCTCTCTTAACTCCTCTATCACGAACCATAAATGCTTCATGCTGCTCTTTGAGAACGGAGGCAAGCAATTCTTTTGTCAGCTTAGCCTGGAGTTGATCTCCCATATGTTATCTACTATAATACAAAAAGTTTTCACTGTCAATGAAAACTATATGCTATTTGTTTTCAGCTTGTATGAATAAATTTTAACCAAAAACCATGATATAATCTTATATATGGAATTAACGTTTACTATTCCTCAAAAACACCCTTTTACCAAAGTTTATCAACTTAAAGTCACGCTTCTCGAAACAAAACCTCCAGTGTGGCGAAGAATTCTGGTTCCTGAAAGCTATACATTTTACGATCTGCATGTTGCGATTCAAGATGCGATGGGATGGACCGATTCTCACCTCCATTGTTTTGAGAAAAGGAATTCCAAGATACGATATGGAGATTATGAAGTAAGAATCGATTGTCCATATGCAGTAGATGAATATGAACAGGAAGGAAATGTTGTCTATGGCACAGAAATACCTCTAACCGATTATTTTAAGAAACCAAATGGCAAACTCTTTTATACGTACGATTTTGGAGACAATTGGAGGCATGAAGTAGTACTCGAAGAAATTCTCCATAAGGATACAAGAAGGAAATATCCAATGTGTATAGATGGACAGCTTGCCTGTCCTCCTGAAGATTGTGGGAGCATTCCAGGATATTACCAGTGCATCCAAACTCTTAAAGACAAAAGAGACAAAGATTTATTAGTGTGGATTGGAGATTGGAATCCAGAATATTTTGATCCCAAAGGAATAGTATTTCAAAATCCCCGAAAGCGCTTTTTAGAAACGATGGAATGAAGGTTATCACTTATGTATGAAACCTGGATCAAAAGACAGAAAATATTCCATTTAAAGATTATATCAGAAATGAGGCTAAAATACGTAGCTCCGAGGAATAGAGGAAGTTAAAACCTACCTGTATTATTTTTGCTCTGATTGAGGAGTTTGTTCGATAATTACTACCGGTTCATTCCCGACTACCCATGCATCATGTCCAGGCGGAATAAGCGAAATATCTCCTTGCCCATATTCTTTTTCAGTTCCATCCTCCATCCTTACACCAAGACGTCCTGCAAGATGAATGTTTAAATGCGGAATTTGGCATGTTTCTGTTTTTCCCGTAGGTTTAACGTCTTCCGACCATCTCCATCCCGGTTGAAAAGTTAGCCTTCTTAATACGAATCCGCCAAGCTTTACAACATCAACTGTTCCTCTCCCGGGTTTATGTTGTTCATCCGGGGTGTTGAAATTTTTATCCTGTAAGTCAAACATAAATCTAAGCTGGGTCCTTTAAGCTTTTTTTATATTACTAGGTCAACCTAACCAAGTCAAGCAAAAGCAGATTGGCTCCGGTAATGGCACCCAGAACGTCTGACGTTCCCCGCCTCTGGAGGGAACGGTAGCCCTTCCAAAGCTTTAGTGAAGAAGAGATGTTAGAACCTACTACGAAAATTTGACTTTTAATTTATATATGATAGACTAAAATTAAGTTTTAGCTCTCTATAAATGAAAGCAGGCTCCATGCCTTGCGTTAGGAAACTAACCTAGTTTATAGGGGGCTTATTTTGTAATATCAAATCTATTCTTCGAACTGTAGAAATTCTTAGGGTATTTATCAGTATCATAAATATCTACAAGATACTTAATTTTTCCTTCTATAAACTTGTAGAATCTTTCATCTCCTTTTATAAAAGCCCTTTGAACAGCCCAATTGACATAATCTATAATCTGAAGACATGGCTCACCTGAAGGGCTTTGAGGATTTATCTTTATTGATGAATCAACTTTCTTTCCTCGTTTTCTTTCAAATGCATTCTTAGCTTCTTCTATTGCTTTTTCTAGCGGGATTTGCCTTGTTCTATTGCCTCTTACAGAAAAGAATATCTCAT
>LCJH01000099.1:2239-7836 GCA_000999595.1 Microgenomates group bacterium GW2011_GWA2_44_7 | reverse complement strand
GTCATAATTGCCCCCTCGCCGAATTTATCCTGAATTTCTTTTACGGTTGCTTCAAGTAACTTTGATTTGTCTAGTTTTTCTGTTGCTTTCATAAATACAAGGTGAAGCCAATAGGGTAAAGGGTAAAGAAAATGCAAAACGCATTGTTTTCTCTGCATACCCTTTTGGCTTTTGGCTCTACCCCTTACCCTTATTTTATAATTATTCTTCTCATCTCTTTTGACACCTTTCCGAATCTGTTTTCTGAAAGAAATTCAAGTATATGCAACCCCACAGCCAGTTCCAGATTCTCTTCAAAATTTCCCAACCCATCTATGGTAATCTCCCGGCCATTCACTGTCAAATGGCTCTCTTTTTAGGTCGTGGGCAGCCTAAGAAGCCGAGAGCCACCTGATCGCTCCTCATTTTTTGCCGTCGCCTGGTAAAAAACCAGCTCGGCCTTATTCTCAATTACCCCAATTTTTATACCGCTAGTCTCCCATAAATCACGGCCAGTCTCCTGGGGGACTACCATAAAATCCGGCCGCAGACGCCACTTTCCCAATCTAATTGCCGTCGTCTTAAAGTTATTAGTCCAGATACCGGCGTCTTTCTCATAAGCGTGTGCCAGTTTGATAAAACGATCATATAGAACATTGTTCCCAAACGCGATCCCCAAGTCGCTTACCTGATCCGTTAAAACCACCGAAGCTATCTTCGCCTTTTTAGACTTAAGCAACTCTATCTCTACCAAAATCAAAAGTCCGCTGACAAAATCTTTACCGACTATTTTAAGTAAATGTGGTAAATTCCGCAGTCCCAGTCGCACCATATCCAAAACAGGCAACTTGATAAACCGCTTTACCACCGCCCCGATTGGGCCGACATCCAAAACATCTCGAATATAAGCGACCATGTTTGGAGCCGCAAGAACACTCCCGCTCGGTAGCGTTTTTCCTTCTTCAAAAAAAACTATTTGTTGTTTCATTTTTGCCATAAGCCTACCTCTACCTGTAAACCCCGCGCTTCCCCCTGATTGTCCTTCCCTCCTCCGCGGACTGATAACAAAGTGCGATTGTCTTTTCCACTCGGGCGGCAAAATCCAAATCATAAGGAAATTTCTTCTTGGCTAAAATACTACTGATAAAGGCACGATCTTCCAGGGTATATCCTTCCCCACCGGCCGCCGGGCTTAAAACAAAAGTTGGCTCTTTCGGTGCTGGCATCTGCGCGACCGGAATAAAAACTCCTTTGCCTCTCTTCTGTGTTTTTATACCTTTTAAGCTATTTGCCACTTTTGCGCCTCTTTTCAGAATCAGAGAAATCCCTTCCTCTGCTACCGCCATCTTCCCCCTCTCTCCGATCACCTCAACCCGGACTGCGGTCAGTGGCACTCCTTTTACACTCCACGAAGCAAAAACTTCACCCGAAAGTCCATTTTTATAAGTTAAGTTTATTCTGCCTTCGTCCTCCACCTCTCGGGAATATATTTTTCTTGTCGAAGCCAGTACTTCTTCCGGTCTGCCAAAGAACTTTTCCAAAACCCCGAAAACATGTGGTCCGGGATTCATTAAAACTCCCCCGCCGGAGAGTTCTTTCCTAAATATCCAGCCGTGCTTTTCCCTGAACACCTCACTTATTAACAGCCTTGCCCGAAAACTTTGCAATCGCCCCAAAATGCGCTTATCGATCAGCTCCTTTGCCAGCACATAGGGCCGACGAAACGAATAAAAGTAGCCCGCCGCTGTAATTAAACCTTTTTTCTTTTCCTGGGGTAAACCTAAAAAGTCACTCCACTGCGTAAATACCGGTTTCTCCACGAAAAAGGGAAGTTTCCTTCTGAGGCACTCCTGAATAATTTCCTTATGTGCAAAAGTGGGTGTGGTAATAAAAACCGCCCCTATCTCTTCATGCTTACAAGCTTCTTCTAGACTGGTATAGAAACGGCCGGCCATTCCCATACTCAGAATCGTCTTACCAAGCTTTACGTCCTTATCAACCAAAGCGGTGACCCTTACCTCCGGAAAAGTCGACAATATCGCCCCGTGCAGTGTTCCCATTTTCCCCAATCCCACAATCGCTACCGGCAACCGACCCTTCAAGTCGCCTATTAAAACTTTTTTTATCCCCTGGTCCACCCCTATCGGATTCCATTTTAAGTCTCGGTAGGCTTTTTCCGGCCGACAGTCAGTCGGTTGATTTGACCCTAATACATTATCAACTGAAATAAAGTTAGCGCCTCTTTCGAACCCAGATCGTACTCCTTCCCGAACGACTTCAAATTGTTAACCGATCTTGTTATCGCTTCGGCCACATCTTCCACCCACACCGGTCGAAATGGCTGTTCCCCATTCCCCAGTACCGGTACAAACGGTAGGCTTTTTACAAACGCCGCTATCGTCGTAAAAATTGTTTTAGGATCTTCCCCATAAACCAAACTTGGCCGCAGAATTGTCCAATCCAGCCCTGACTTTCGCACTAAATCATCTGCTTGTGACTTTGTCTTGCCATACACCCCCTTATGCGCCAACCGTACCGCCAGCGTACTTATATGAATAAGCCTGGTTACTTTGGATTTTTTCATCGCCTCAATTAACTCTGCCACTCCTTTAACATTCACCACAAAACTTTCCGTGGGGTGATATTGATTCGCCGCCAAATTTACCACCGCCTCACAACCCCTCATCTCAGAAACGCAGTTCAGTATTTCCTCCATCGACCCCCTTACTATCCTCAGATTCTTATGCGCATAAAAAGGACTTAAGCTCCCACTCCTCAATAACGCCTTCACCGCATAACCTTTTTCCAAAAGATACCTTACCGTGGCTTTGCCAATCAGTCCGCTCGCTCCGGTAACAAAGATTGTTTCTTGCCTTAGCATCGAAGCTATTTTATCTTACTTAAGAAACTTAAGATACTTAAGTGACTTAAGTTCGTTCCTCAGGGTTTCTCTGCCGAAATGACTACCGAACCAGCCAGTTCTCTTAAAAGAGGCACCTTCTCAAGAGTTAGACCCATTGATCTAACCAGACCAATAAGACTAATCGGTAGAAACGGGTAAAGGAAATCAAAGGGCTCCACTCGGACGTTTACAAACCCCTGGTCTCTTAATCGTCCCGCCAGCTTCCATCTAACAAAAGCCGTCTCTCCTGGCGAGTCGCCCGCAAGCTTTTTCAAAAACCCAATATTTTTCTGCAAAAAAATGTGGGGATTAATCATATTTGGTTCTGTAAAAGCAACTTTTCCTCCTGGCTTTAACACTCGGTAGATTTCTTTTAGCCCCATCTCGACGGGCACCAGGTGATGCAGAATGGAATTACCGACCACGGCTTCAAAACTAGCTTTTGCAAAAGGCAATCTCAGGGCATCGGCCTCCATCACTTTTATATTCTTATGCTTATTTCCCTTTTTATACTCCGCCAACTTTGCTCTTGTCGCCTCCGCCATCTCCGGCACCAAGTCCGTCGCCGTCAGCTCCCATTTTTCCTTGGCAAACTCAATCGTGTAAACTCCCGTTCCACATCCCAACTCCAAGACTTTTTTTTCATGATGTGTATTTGGCCCGGAAACAGCCTCAATAATTAGACCGGATCTTCTGGCCACCCTTAACTTTTCGATAGGTGACGTATGATTCATAATTTCGACTGACCTATCCCAATTTTGGCGCCAAAAGTGAATTTCCGTTTCTTCCATGATTAGTTTTTAAAAAGCAGATACCTCAGCCACGATAGAACATATTGCCAAGAAACGCGTCGCAAGCTAATCACCGATAATCCGTACTTTCGCCTGTATTCATGTATCGGCACCTCAACCAATCTAAAACCGCGGTGAAGACTTTTAATTATCATCTCCTGCTCAATCGTGGTGATATTTTCTTTGAGGTTAAGTGCCCTAGCTACCGATGTTTTAATGGCTCTGAAACCGTATTGGCTATCGGTTAGGTGAACTCCGAACCGCCAGTTAATTCCTTGGGTGATTATCTGACTACCGATAATCCGAGCCACTTTATTCCAATCGCCGGACAGTTCATCGCTTCCTCCCAATGTTCTTGATCCATGAACATGATCTGCCTCCCCGCTTATAATCGGCCTCAGAACTTTTGGTATGTCGCCTGGTTTACTTGATCCGTCAGCATCAATAAAAACCAACACATCGCCTTTCGCTTTTCCAATACCCACCCTTAAGCCATCACCCTTGCCCCGTCCATGGTCGACCAGGACTTTCGCGCCGGCTTTCTGGGCGAGCTGTCTTGTCCTATCCTTCGAATGGCCATCCACCACAATGACTTCATCACTGTACCGCCTGCTCCCTTTCACAATCCACACGATTGTCTTCTCTTCATTCTTGGCCGGAATAACCACCGAGATTTTTTGTCTACGCTTCATCTGACAATTTCTAAATTCTGCTTAGCCGGCAGAAAGTTAGGATCAACCTCCAAAGCTTTTCTCAGCATTCTTACCGCCTCCTCTTTTTGTCCATTCTTTAAAAGTTCAACGGCCAGGACATTATAAACCACCGGTGCATTGGGGTTTATCTGAATCGCCCGTTCCAGCGCCGCCTTCGCCTTGGTCTGATCATTGTTTTGGGCATAAACAGAATAAAGTCCGATCGCTGCCTCAATCAGCTTCGGGTCAATTGTTAGCGCCTTGTCAAAAAGTTCCGCCGCTTTGGTCGCTTCTCCCATCTGCAAATAAGTAAAACCCAAGTTGTGAATGGCATTGGCGTTATCAGGCTTTAAAGCTACCGCCGTACCAAACTCCTTTGCCGCCGATTTCAAATCACCTCGGCGGGCATAATAATCTCCCATATTGTTGTGGGCTAAAGTCGATCCAGGCGACACCGCCACCGTGGCCGGCCAGAGCGTATCTTGATTCTTCCACTCGAAATTTCGCTTCACACTCAAAATAAAATAAGACGATACTACCAAGGCAAAAAGTACAAAAAAGATCAACTTTGACCTTTCCTTTATATATAGAAGAAAATACGAAATTACCAGAATAATTCCCAGCGATCCCAAGTAAACATATCTCTCCGCCACCAGCCAGTTTAGAAAGATCGGTAAAAGTGTCGGCGCCAGCGCCAACGGAAACAGTACCAAGCCAAAAAAAACAATTCTGTTTTTCTTAAAACATAAAACGCTCAAGATCCCATACAATGTGATCCCGAAAAGATAAATCAAAAGTAGCCAGGTTGGAGCGTAAAAACTTTCGTGATACAGAGTCAATCCCACCGGAAACAAGATTAGTTTTAAATAAGAAACCAGCGCCAATGGGATTTGAATCAACGGATTTAGGACAATCAGCGAACCCTGCGGATCATAAGAAAAATCAGATACTCTGCTAAACAGTGGCGTTAAAAAACTCACCCCGAAAACGAGTGTCGTCAACCAAACCGGCCAGATTACCTTAAGTCCCTTTTTGAAACTGGAGAAAGCAAAAAAATAAAGCATTAATAAAACCGGTAAAACCACCGCCTGAAAACTTGAGAGAAATGCTCCGGCTGCCGGAAGAAATAGCAAAACAGAATACTTGCGGCTAACTAACCCTTTATCAAAAAGCATGCACATAAACAAAGTTAACAAAGAAAAAAAGGCATAGCCGACATACGAAAACCCAGCG
>LCJH01000099.1:0-2226 GCA_000999595.1 Microgenomates group bacterium GW2011_GWA2_44_7 | reverse complement strand
ATCCAGGTAACACTCTCCGTATGGATGGGATGCAGCGCAAACAAAACTGAGGTCACTACGGCAAGAGTTTTTCTGTTAGAGATCAAATAAATTATCAGATAAATAAGGGCACTTACTCCAAAATGCCAAACGATGTTGTTTAAATGATAAAGAGGCGGATTCAGACCGGCCACCTGGAAGATAACTGACGGAATAAGTGAAGACAACGACAGTCCGGTCTTAAGGGTATCGGTAAGACTGGCGATCTTCGGATTGTGCACAATAGCACTTATATCATCGGAGATAAACTCATTATTCACCGAATTGGCATACACCGCCAAAACGACCACCGCCAATACCGCCAGATACCGCCGGCTGTCCTTAAGCAGATCTGACCACGAGAGTTTTAAATTTTCTGCCATTGTTCCTTTATCTTACCTTAAAGCACTCCTTGGCTTTAATACGACTGTATATACGCGCTTCTTATTAGTTGCAACCAGACGCGTTATTATATTAGTAATGAAAAGGATACTTTCAAAATGGCTTGCCACCGCCGTCCTGGTCGCCATCCTCTCTCTTCTGGTCTTCTTTCGCTGGCAAATCGCTACCGTCAAGATTTTTGATGCTGATGAAATGAACCATCTCCACGCCGCTTGGCTTATGGCCAATGGCGCCCTTCCCTACCGCGATTTCTATGTCGGTTATCCCCCTACCTTTTATCTGCTTCTGACTCCTTTTACTTTTTTTCTGCCTCCTTCAGACTTCTTGCCAGTACTTTTGCGCCAGGTATTCTTCTTCATCTTTCTCCTCACCTTACTACTCTTTTATAAATTAGCCCGCCTTGCCTTAAGCCGGGAATTTAGTTTAATCGCCATGATCTTACTCACCACCTCTGTCTTCTTTATCGAAAAGGGTGTCGAAATTAGAGTCGACTTATTGGTCATCCTCTTATGGCTTCTTTCGGCCTATCTGCTTATCACCAAACATCCGCGCTTTTTCTGGGCGGGCTTATCTTCTGGCCTCATGGCCAGCCTCACCCAAAAATCCATCTACGGTGTTGCCGCCGTTGGGTTTCTGGCTTTATTTGTCTGTTGGAAATCGACAACCAATAAGGTTCTTCCCCGGCGAACTGTTAGTTTTATCAAAACTTTCTCCCGTTTTCTCCTCGCCGCCGCTATCGTCCCCTTCGGCCTCCTTCTCTATGCCGCCAACAACGATCTCATCAGATATCTCCCCGACTACCTAGTCCGATATCCCTTACTACTCGCAAGTAACTATCAGTGGGATCACCCTTGGTACCACCTCGGCTTTATTAACAACTTCACTTCCTATACCTATTTCTATTACTTTTATAAAGGAAGTCTCCTCTGGCTCAGGGTCACCCAAATTGTCTGGGTCGCCGCCATCCTTTTTACTTCCTTTTGGGTCCTAAAACATCTGATTAAGATAAGATCGCTCACCGCCCAAAGAGTAAAGTTTCTCTTTGTCTTGACCCCCGGTCTGTTTTTTTCGGTCGCCTATCTTTTGACAATTTCCATGAAAATACCTCAATACTGGCTCATTCCCACCCCCTTTGTCGTCCTCTCACTGGCCTTCGGTCTCTCCGAGTTGGCCAGCTTAAGTAAATACTTAAAACGGGCCTTGTTGATCGCAATCATCTTGGGTTTCTTGCCCTTAACCACCGAACTTCAGCGTGCTTGGGACGGTGATATTAAGAACAAAAATAATTTCAGACAGCTATCCGATATCAGCGCCGTTCTTAATTTCACCAAACCAACCGACAGAGGCTATGATGGCACCGGCTCTTATCTCTTTCGGCCCGATTGTTACTACTTCAGCCTGTCACTCCCCCAAGAAATCCCGAGCCCTATTTTCCGTGATCTTGGAGAAAGCCTGGCCGCCGACAAATGCGACTTTATTCTCAAGGGGCCATTCAACCACATGATCGACTGGAACACTGGTGTCAATCAGTACGTAGAAAAAAACTTTACCCCCCATCCTTCTGCCCCCGATCTCTTAATAAAAAATAGATGAAGTTATCAGTCACCAACTTGATCGTCATTCTTTCAGGTCTGCTTCTGTTGGTCATCTCGGCTTCAATCCCCATTGCCCGTTTTGCTCAAACTCCCCCCGGCCAAGTATATGGCGGGCACCAGTTCTACACCGATGACTACAACGCCTACGCTCAGACTATCAGGCAAGGCCTCGACGGGCGATGGACCGTCGTTGCCTGCGCCGCGCGCTCGC
>LCJH01000098.1 GCA_000999595.1 Microgenomates group bacterium GW2011_GWA2_44_7 | reverse complement strand
TCCATGCCCTCCTGGAGTTCAAGTTGGGATGCCACCTGGGGGAGACCGGCTTCTTGGAGTGCCAATGGATATCTGGCGGTTTCTCGTAGCGGGGGAGGTTCTTCAGTTAAGGTAAAGCAATATCAAATATCGCCGGGTACCAACTACACCGCCAAGATATATATGTATGGATTGTCCGGGTCTAAATACTGGACGGAAGTTGGTTACCGACCGGGGAGTTTCTCCGCCTGGGACTTTGATGTCAACTCTTCGGCCTGGACGCTTATTAACAAGTTTGACGGGTACAATGGTTTCCCCAACGGTAACGGGGGAAACTGGACAGCCTACAGCGTAAACTTTAATTCACAATCAAACAGCAGCGTCTCTGTAGGTTTTAAAGCCGGGAGTCAAGGACCGGGGGAGGTCTACCCGGGTGGTTACTGGGCCAACTTGTCAATTTGTCCCAACGGCACGCCGGTGCCCACCCCCATCCGGACGGCGACACCTACTCCTACGGCACCACCAGCAACGCCTATCCCGACTCCAACAAGAACCCCGACACCTATCCCGACTCCGACTCGTACCCCGACCCCTATCCCTACACCGACCAGAACAGCTACCCCCACCCCGACTTCTGTCCCCACCGCCTGTATCGTCCGGGAGACTTTCGGGTCACTACCGGCCTGGAATTCAACCTGGGAAGCTCCCTGGGGGACGGGCGCTTCTTGGGGAGCCTCTTCGTATCTTTGGGCCACCCGCGCCGCGGAGGGTTCCTCAGTCAGGGTAAAAACGTATAGTGTCTCACCCAACACGACCTACACGATCTCGGTGGGGATGAAAGGATCATCCGGGACAAACTACTGGACAGAAACCGGCTATCGACTGGGAAGTTGGTCGGCACAGAACTTTGATGAAAGTTCCTCTTCCTGGACTTTTGTTAACAAGTTTGATGGCTATGGCAGTTATCCTAACGGTAACGGGGGAGTCTGGACAACTTATACCAAGACCCTTTCTACCGGCGGCAACAATACCATCTCGGTGGGTTTTAAAGCGGGGAGTCAAGGAGGAGGATCGACATACCCCGGAGGAAACTGGAACAACTTGACGATCTGTCCACCGGGGTTAAGCTCACTTAACCGTCCGACCAATGTTTTGGGAGCCACGGTTGAGAGTTTAGTCGATCAGATCTTAAGACTTTGGCAGAATCTGATCTTGGGACAGTAAATACTGCCGGAACATCTAAGCGAAGGGGATACTTGTAAACTTTCCCATTGGCTCTTGCAAACGCTCTCCTATCATTATAAATTGAGAATGACACTTCTATGGTGAGGAAAGCCCTGCTCATTTCTTTCGGTGCCTTGGTTATTGCCTTGGGATTGTTGGTTGTCGCTTCACTGACAAAACGCCGTTTTCCAACGCCGGTAAGTGATGTCTTACTTTCGTTAGCAACTCCGGCTCCCGTTCCACCGCTTATTGCCAGCGGTCAGGTGTTGGGGGTGAAGAAGGAGATGAATGCTTTGACGGTGCAGTTTGACAGCCCGCCGATGTTTAGGGGTAAGACGCAAGATGTCGAAATTGCCTGTCCGGCGAGTGAGTCGTTTGTAAATACAATGACTCTCAATATTAAAGCCAAAAAGCCGATGGTGGTGAGTGAGCCACAACCGACGAACAAACTTCTGTTTCAAATTGCGGATCCGACGAAGAAAGACACAATTACAGGTACGTGTGCCAGTCCAAGTTGCACTACTCTTGAAAGAGGTTGTATCCTGACGCGGACGGTTTATTTAAGATAACTACGTTATGAAACCTAAAACGGCAATCGTCTCAACGCTGACGACTTTTTTCGCACTTTTGATCTTTGGTCAAGTAGCGGTGGCGGCGCCTATTTCTTATGGTAATGGTTTTTATACCAATCTTTGTGGATCGAATGTGGATGCGACTTTCTATGGTTGTCAGGCTTGGTGTGATCCGACGGCTGGTTTTTGTAGTTCGATAAATCCTAAAAATGCCAAAGCAGAATATTGGGTGTATCGCTTTACTTGTGATGGGCAGCAAGGTGGTTGTGGAGACAATCCAGAGCTTCTTTATCCCACCGACGCCCAAAAACTTTATGAGGTAGCGCGGACTCCTGCTGGTCAGGCAACGGCCTGCAATAAGACGATTCAGTTGGATGTTTTTGATAAGCTTTGTGGGATCCCTGATGACCAGGGTCATTTTGGTGGCTGGACTTGTGCGGGAGCACCGGGACTTCCGGATCCGAACTTAAAGGGTTATATGGTGTGGTATTCAGGGCAATGTGCCGGTCCGCCGCCGCCGCCCGATACCTGTAGCCCGTCTACAAATGCAAGCAATCCGTCTCCGGTTAATGGTGCCAGTGGGGTACCTTTGAAACCTACTTTTTCTTGGAGTTGGGATTGTAACCCCGATTGGGTGAAGTGGGTAGATGTCTTTATCTGGGATTGCAATCCAAATGGAGATCCGGGATGCAGCGCGGGTAAACCTTTGAGTTTTGCACACCTTGGCCCCGGGGCGACATCGGCGAGTATGTCTCAATTTAGTAACTTAACGGCTCTTAGACCTTCTACGAAATACTATTGGGAAGTTGTCCCGAATTCCGATCCGACCACTTTTAACTTTTGGAATTTTACCACCGTCGCTTGTGCCGATAGTGAAAAAACGGATGCATATGTTTCTTCCTCAGGCGGTGGACCATGGACAAGTTCGTTAACGGTGACCGGTTCGGAAGTCTATGTCAAAGGTAAGAATCGAGAAAATCGCAGCCCGGTTATCGTTTCGGTTACGCCGGGGACAAGTCAATCAGTTAGCAACGACACCGCCCTAAAAGTCACCGGTACAAATGGGCTTAAATTGGGTAGCCACCAAGTAACTTCTTACGTCGGGGCGGCTGATAATGCTTGTGGCACACCGGCAACATACACTTGCAATCCGTCTACGCCGACACTGAGTGCGATAGGTCCCAAGAATGTGGTTCCCACCGGACCGGTTAGCTATCAATGGTACTCGGACTTTGGTCAAGATTACTGTGGGGGAGATTATCCGGGTGATCCGACTAATCCTGCCGATCCTACCCTGGATAAAGTTGAGGTGAAGCTCTATGACAATGGAACATGTTCCGGAGCGGTGGTGGGTTCGTGTACGGCATATGGTTCTGCGGCGGCAGCCTCTCCGGGCGGATGTAATATTGTCTATGCGGGTTGGATACCCGATAAAACTTATTGTTGGAGTGGTCAAGGGACGAATGATAATGGCAGCACGTGGGGGACGACGATAAAGACGTCGTTTACTTATAAACCCAATGCTGAGGCCTGGTTCCAAGCGGTGGATGGAAATGTTTATGCGCAGGACAACCTAAAATCGGAGGTTCCCTCAAGCAATTGGTTGGCAAATACGGCTTTTAACTTTCGGCCGCCCTCCTATGCAGAGTTTTTGAAACAGGTTCCGGTGGTTCCGGAGGCGGTTGACGACGCCACTTTAACCAGCAAGATAAATGGGGGAGGGACTACCGACAGCTCGGACGCGCGTTATTTAATTTTTAATGATAACGCCAGTGACTTAAATATTAACAGCCTGCTGACGATCAGTGCCAGCAACAAGGTCGTCCTTTATGTGCCATCCAGCACCGCCGGGAAGGTGGTAAACATTAACGCTAATATTGAAGTTGCTGCGGGGAAAGGCTTTTTCGGCTTGGTGACTGGTCGCCCGATCGTTGTTAACACTGGTGTTACTTTGGTGGAGGGGCTTATTTTCACTGATTCGGCCGGAGTGGCCTTCAAAACGGAAGATAACTCTGCTTTGCCTGATTCTGGTAAGAAACAGCTGACGGTCAACGGTACCGTGATTGCGACAAGGGGAGAAATATCGTTAAACCGAACTTTAGTTCCGAACGATAATACCCAGATGCCGGCGGAGCAGTTCAATTTTGAACCTTCGGTTCTCTTTACCCTGCCTCGGGGTCTACGCCGGTTGCAATATCAGGTAAACGAAGTCCCCGAGACGGGAGATTAGCTTCTTAAGGAATCTCTATCTCTTCACCCTTTATTACTTCGTCGTTTAGAATTTTCCTGGCTACCTGGTCTTCCACTAGCCGGGCAATCGCTCTTTGGAGATGGCGTGCTCCGAACTGGGGGTCATAACCTTCTTGCGTCACTTGGTCCAAAAGACGATCGGTGATTTTTACGGAAATTTCGTGTTCTTTTTGTAGCCGGCCGTTTACCTCTCCAAGCAATATCCGGGCGATCTCTCTTAATTGATCTTTGGTCAGAGGCTTGTAAACAACAACTGCCTCAAAACGGTTGATAAATTCGGGTGAGAAAATTTTTTCTTTGAGGATAAATTCAATGAGCGCATCGCGGAGTTGGTCATAAGCCATTCCCTCGTTTACCTTTTCTCTTATAAACTCGGATCCGGCGTTGGAGGTGGCGATGATTAGCTTGTTGGCGACGGATATCTTTTTTCCGAAAGCGTCGGTGAGATAGCCTTCGTCCAGGACGGTTAAGAAGAGGTTGTTAACTGTCTGAGGGGCTTTTTCGATTTCGTCAATTAAGAGAACTCCAAATGGCTTGTCGCTGAGCATCCTGACCAATCGTCCGGGCTCCTGGGTGGTGATGGAACCGATCAGGCGTTCTATCGCCTCTGTACCTTGAAACTGGGCCATATCTAACCGGTCAAGAGCCTCCAGGTTGCCGAAATAACTTTGAGCTAAGACCTTGGCGGTTTCTGTTTTGCCGACGCCGGTTGGACCCAGAAACAAAAATGTACCCAAGGTTTTCTGGACACCTGTTCCTAGCCTTGTGCGCCGCAGCGACATGGCCAGCTGCTGGACCGCCTCATCTTGGCCGACAATTCTTTTGTGGATCAGTTCGTCAAATGTCTTTAATTTGTCGGTTTCCTGGGCGGTCAATTCACCTAAGGGAATTTTTAGCTTTTGTGAAAGAAGCTCGTCGACGAAGTCGGGTAATACAACTTTCTGATTCAAGGTTTGGGCGGTGTAGATGGCAGTTTCTTCCAGCAGCTTAATGGCTTTTTCGGGGAAGGGAGTTTCACTTATTAATTTGTCTGACTTTTCTATCGTTTCCAAAATTGTCTGCTGCAAGATAAATACTTTGTGCCTTAACTCCAAGACGGCGGTCCAGTCCTGTAATATTTCAATCGCTTCCTCTTTGGTCGGGGCATTTATTTCCACCGCCTCGAAATGCTGGGCGACAAAAGCGTTGCGTTTGATGTATTTGTGATAGTTTTCGGGGGTGGTGATGCCGATTATCCGGACGCGGGTATCGGTTAAGCCTTGAATAATGACTTCTGATAAGTCACTTCTTCCATCACCGGTAGCCAGGTGGTTATCGATATTGTTAATGACCAAAATGATGTTTCCGGCGGCGGCGGCTTCCTGTAAGATGGCTTTTAAGGTGGCCTTGGAGGCGGGAACGTCGCTGCTGGTCAAAAGCGAAACAATGTCCAGCTCCAAGACCCGCATCAGTTTTAGCTGGGGAAGACTGTGGCCTTCATAAATTTTCTTAGCCAGCTCGTAGACAACGGTTCGTTTGCCGACTCCCGGTTCACCGAGCATAATAATGTTGCCCTCAACTTGTTTAGTGAGGGTTCGTTCTATCTCGGAGACCGCTTTGCTTCGGCCGACAAGGTGTTGGTAGAAACGGTTGGGGTCTGACATGACGACCGCGTAGCGGTCCAGGGTGGGGGTGTAACCATAGGCGAGGTCGTAGCCGATACCGGGTTTCGACAGTAGGTTTTCAAGTTTCCAGAACTGCTTTTGCTTGGTCTGAAAAGCTAAGGCGCGATCATACCAGTTACAGGCGGAGAGGATGGCCGAACTTTCGATTTTGTTTGCTTTGGCAAGTGTTTTAAGTTGAGGTTCGGTTTCCCAAAGTGTTTTTATCAAGTCGTGTGGACTAGAAGCGGGGTTTGGTTTTTTGGTCAGTTGGTCCAGGTCGAGATTTTGGATATCGAGGTTGGTCAGCTGGCTGCTGATACCCAGGCGCTCAACAATGAATCTGAACCGCGGCGATTTGATGATTGTCTCAAGGGCGGTTTTAATTTGTTTGTTGTCACTCAATTGGTAGTTCTCTGTTTGGAGGGCTTTGTCCCTTTTGGCTAGCCAGTACCACGGTAAGAAGATCGGTGGAAGGGCGATCCAGAGGATCAGAAGGACGAGCCAAACGATAAGCCACGTAGCGGCGGTGAGTAGCGAGCAAAAAATAAGGATCAGCCTGGCGATAAAGCCGATCCCGCGAGAGATGGCATTAAAGGAGACTCTTTCGAAAAATTCCTGCAGGTTAAAGCCGGGGTTGGTTTTTTGCTGATATAACCTTTTCCAGGGTGATAGAAGCGTTCTGAGAAGGGTGGTGGTGGAGAAGAGATGGAAGATAAACACTAAGTAGTTATGGCCAATCTCAAGTAGTGTTCTTAGCCCTTCGCCGTAATGCCAAGTAAAAAATTCCATCCTCTCCATTTAAGCCTATCCCGGGGTTAGCCGCAACTGTCAACGCCAATTAGAAATGTCACCTTTCTGCAAAGTAGAAATGTCACCCCTTAGACGGACTATCGGTTAGATGAAAGATCGTCTCCAGGGATGATTT
>LCJH01000097.1 GCA_000999595.1 Microgenomates group bacterium GW2011_GWA2_44_7 | reverse complement strand
CTTCCTGCTCATACAGTTCCCAGGCTAGAGTAATCTTTGTTAAATTCAACACATCCATATTTTACTGGAAGTGTCGGATATTAAACTTTAATTAAGCGAAAACTTGACTTTTTAGAGTCACAGATATCGGGAATCGAAAGAATGGATTTTAGCAAAGCCTCTTTTGTTAAAAATGCGGATATCCATGATTTAGTAACTTTTCGCCTCCAGCAATCTATAGAGGCAGCTATTGACATTGCAACTCATATAATTGCCGAATCCGACTTGCCTCGTGTGGAAACCGCCAAAGATGCCCTTTTACTTCTTGGCGAGCAAGAAATAATCGATAAAGGTTTATCGCAGAAAATGGGAAAGGCTGCCGATTTTAGAAATCGTGTTGTTCATGGATATAATGATTTCGATTACACGCTGCTATTTCGAGATTTTAAAAACAACATTCGTGATCTTAAGGACTTTGCAAAACAAATACTCGAATTTTTAGAAAAAAATTCATAAACTTCCGAGGCCTGAAAGGCCTCGGTATTGTCTTTCAAGTTTACATGAGCGAGTAGAATACCTTCAGTCCTCGGAAGTATGTATTCGCCCCCGCATTCATCCCCGGTTTAATCGGGGTGTTCTGCGAGCGAATATAAACTTTCCAGTCTTTGTACCAATAACCACATTCAAAAAACTGCCGATTGCGGAGCCTAGTAAACGAAACATGATCAATGCACTTACTTTACCATTCATCGGAGCTCACGAATTCCGCAAAGAGCTGACAAGACTTCTTGACACCGTTCAAAAAACCAATGAACCGATTGTTATAACAACTCAAGGCAAACCGACTGCGATTCTAACTTCAATAGAAAACTTCAATCAACTTCAGGAAATGATTGATGAGCTTCAATTAGCCATTAAAGAGTTAAGCGAAAAAGAGTATATAAATGAACTGATCAAAGAAAAAACTAAGATAAAATCTGGCAAGGGCATTGCAGCTGGGGATCTCTATAAAGAAATAGGTATTTAGCTCAGTGTTCAATGTTGTTTATTCCAAAAAAGCTGCAAAATATTTCAAGAGAATCCCAAAAGCTTACCAAATAAAATTAAGGAACAAGATAGAAGAACTTGCAGTAAATCCACAAATTCCCGGAACAATTAGACTGGTGGATTATCCTATTGCTAAATATCGTCATCGAGTAGGCAATTATCGGATTCTCTTTGATATCGATACTTTGGGAAAAACTTTAGAAATTATAGATATTAGAAGAAGGGATGAGCAAACCTACAGATAACAAACTCTCATAATTCTACCTCAACCCACATTCAAAAAACTACCGATTGCAGAACCCAGAATGAAAAAGAAGATTAAGAAAAGAACCATTGATTAAGGATAGCTGATGAAAATATAGGTGACAAGCTACAAATAACTCAGCTTTTTTATAGCAGATTTAGATGAAGCAGATCTGATTAATTTAAAAAAAATCATGAAAAAACTAAATCAATTAGGCTTTACTGCTACAATTAACAAATTGCACGCTTTGCCCCTAATTCTTTTTGTAAATTTATAGAAAAAATAATTTAACAAATTTACTCTTAGCTTCCAAGTCAAGACAAGTCTTTTCCCAAATATTATTTTGAACAATTGAGATGGAAGTGCAAAAATTAAACACAAATCCCATAAAACAGCTATATCTTCACCGATATTTGGTTCCAGATTCTTAATACTAAAACCGGCTTTGCTAAGTAATTTCCCCCATTCTTCTTCATCATAAAGCGAATAATGTTTAAAAACTTTATTAATTCCTTTTTCATAATTTTTAGCGAGACTCTCTAATCCCAACAATCGCAACAGTCTAGGGTAAAAAAGCAATCTTGTGAAATTTTTTCGCGGAGTAGTAAAGACGAATTGTCCTCCTTTTGATAAAACTCTGTAAACCTCCTTTAAAACTTCGGGTGTTTTAGGAATATGTTCTATAACACTGATTGAGATAACAGTTCTAAAACTTCCATCTTTAAATGGCATATAACGAGCATCAGCAAGCATCAATCTTTTGTATTTTCCTATATTGCCAGCTTTTTCTATATCGAGGTGCGAATTATCAACTCCCACCTCAATACTAGATTCATAAAAAACTCCGGCAAATTCGCCAAAACCGCATCCCAGATCCAATATAGGCCTCTTCAACTTAACGCTTTCTAAAGATCTTGCTTCACAAGCACGCCACAATGCGTGAGAAAAGGGTGAGATCCTGAGATATCTCTTAAAGTAATTCACCTATTTTATCTTTTTTTCAAAACTACCATCATGTCAATAAAAGGGAAATAAACATCTTTGTTTTGAATACCGATAAATTTCAACTGTTTCTCAAATAATCCTCCCAATCTCGCATTATAAATTTTTAACTTATCAGCCATAAACTGCCAATTTCTGACAAAACCCCAATTCTTTATTTCCAAAACCTCAAAACCGGTTCTTTCAGCAAAAAGTCGGATCGTTGACGGAGAAAAATATACAACATGCTCTGGAATTTTTTTAAAACCGTACCATCTTTTACCTAAAATTTTTGAGTCTATAGAATCTATGTTAGGCGTCGTTAAAAATAAAAAGCCCGATCTTTTCAGAAGCATATTTAAAGTTTTAAAACCGAGGAGAGGATTCGTTAAATGCTCAATAACATCCCAAGCCGTAACAATATCGAATTTAGCTTCTGGCAATTTACTTTCATAAAGTGTTGAAACATAACCTTCAATATTAAAGTTTTTCTTCACATAACCAACAGCCCATTTAGAACGGTCTAGAATTTCAACTTTAAATCCATTGTAAGACGCACAAACAGCAAAATTCCCAAGTCCGGCGCCAACGTCAAGAAGGGTAGAAGACCGTTTTGAAAATTTTTTAATAAAACTAATCTTTCTCTCAGCTTCATTATTCAAAGAACGCTCCATCTGAATATAATTTTTATAGCCGAACGAATCAGAGTCTTTTTTAAAATAATCTCTTGAATAAAAATTATCTAAAGACTTTTCACTCGGTTGAGGCAAGAGCAGACCAAGGCCACACGAAAGACATCTGACAACTTTGAACCTTCCAGAATCATATACAATCTTTTGTTTGTCATTTTCGCAAAGAGAACATTTAAATTTGTGCATTGTTTATCAAAATAACAAATTGTTATCTATTTTGTAAGCTAGAAACGTATAACACAAGTTAAAATTATTAAATAAATTATGCTAGACTTTAAAATTAAGTGCTGATAGACACCCTAAATGAAATTACTCAAATCAAATTGGCCAATCATATTCATATTAATTTTTACAATAATTTTTTTTCATCGACTATTTTTCCCAACATCAATTTTTTCAACGCCAGGTGACATTGCATATTTCAACTACCCACTCAAGAATTTTCTGTCCGAATCTTTAAAAAATCACCAGCTGCCACTTTGGACTAATTTAATAGGGACAGGTTTTCCGATCTTGGCAGATAGCCCAATCGGCGCATTCTACTTACCAAACCTTATACTCTTTTATTTTTTCCCAATGCCAATTGCTTTCAACCTGCATTACATATTAATTTTTTTAGCATCGACCATTGGTACATATTTACTGTGCCAATACTACAGATTGTCAAAGCCTGCCTCACTTTATGCAGCTCTCGCTTATGGCTTTTCAGGATTCTTTGTCGCAAGAGTAATTCACACAAGCTTTATTCAATTAGCAAGTCTACTCCCATTTCTATTTTTGATAATTGAAAAGTATATTGAAAAAAAAGAAAAAAAATATCTTTTTATCTTTGCTCTTTTCATTAACCAGTCAATATTCATAGGCTATCTGCAAAGTGTCATTTATATATTAATTGCTCTTAACGTTTACTTAACAGCAAAACTATATCTCCAGAAGTATAAAATGACGAGAATTCTTAAATATTTAGGTATACTTGGTCTTTTCTCACTTTTTGGGTTCGCGCTTTCGGCTGTACAAATATTACCTACCTACGAAATGCTTAAAGTTTCTTCTAGATCTTCGGGTCTAAACTCGAATCAACTGTTTATAAATTCTGGATCAACAAAAATACTTTCATTCTTCCTTAACCCTTTTATCTACGGGAATATCTCGAAAGGTACATTTAAAGAAAGCACAGACCTAGGTATTTATAATGATATTTAGCCTACTCATGGCACTTGGTAAATATTCACCTCTTCATATATTTTTTGATATACCACCCTTAAGCTACTTTAGAATACCCGCAAGGTTTCTTTTTATCACAAGCTTTTCAATATCAATAATGGCAGCTTTTACAATCGACAAAATCGAAAAAAACAAAAAGTTAAAAATTCTAGGAGTAATTGTGCTAATTATTATCTCCCTGGATATTTTCAAAAATTGGTATAACTTCAATACCATAACACCTTTTTCTAAGTTTACTAAAGAACCAGACTCCCTATCTTATCTTAAAGATAAAAATCTTCAGAATTTTAGAACTGCCAGTCTCTGGTCTTATCTGTTTACACCAACTCATTCACAAGGTCAAAGTTGGGAACAGCAAAATGACGCTTATCTTTATAATTTTTTTAAATTGTCTCCAGACGTAAACATGATCTTTAATATTCCAACTGCCGATTCTTATACAAGCTTAAGCACAAACAGAACAAATCTTTTTAGAAACCTATACGGTTCCAACTTAGAACTTAATAATCCAGAAAATATTAAACTAAATAGTAAAGTTATTAACCTTTTAAGACTTCAAAGCATAAAATACCTACTGACAACATACGACTTAAAAGATGGAGAATTACAAGAGGTGTATGCTTCGCAAAAATATTCTAAAAAATACACCATATACGAGTTAAAAAATGCCTATCCTAGAATAAGACTTGTAAATAACACAAAAACGGTAAAAACTATATCGGATTTAGAAATAAATCTGGCATCAGACACTATTGATTTTAAGGATACAGCGTTAATTGAAAAAACAATAGAACCCTTAAAAAAAAAGTTCGCTTCTTATGAAATATCAAATATAAAAGATTCAGGAAGCAAACTAACTTTTCAAGTTGTATCCAACGGTGATGCTTATTTACTTGTCTCAGACTCTTTTTACCCTGGATGGAAAGCAAAAATCGATAATAAACTAGTAGAAATTTTCGCAGCTAATGGAAACTCAAGGTTAATATATATACCAGAAGGAAAACACAACATTATTTTTTACTACTTACCAAACTCTTTAAAGGCAGGCGCCTTAATAAGTGGTTTTTCCTATTTGTTTCTTCTACTACTGTTAATCTTTAACAAAAGACTAAAACTTGTCCAAAGAATCACTAGTACCCTTTAGTTCTTCGGCTTTCTCCTTATACTTCCTGGCCATCGCATCATCCTTTAGACAATCTCCATAAACGCTAGATAAAATATCTGCCAGTCGCCAGTCTCGACTATCAATAGAAAATGCTTTTTCGTAGTTCCCTTTGGCACCCAAGCAATTCTTATTTTTAAAATAAACATTTCCAAAACGTATATACGGTTCTTTTGCATCTGGTATTAAATCAACTGCCAAATTAAGATATTTAAAGGCTTCATTCTCCTGATCATTTATTAAAAACTCATCCGAAAGCTCAATCAAAGACCGATAATAGATTCCTTCTATATGGGATGTTATAAACTGCGTGTATCCTAATTTATTGCTGAAATCTGTAAACTTAAAATTTTTGTAAACTTGCCCGTTTACCCGCGCAAGCTCATCTTTGTTATAGTTTTCGGTCTTTATAAATTTTCTCACCAGACCCACTGTCATCCATTTATAACCTGCGACATCTGGATAGTGGTCTATTGCAAAAATAGGAAATTGGTTCACGTTTGAATGCATCAAAGAAGCTATATACTTTGCACTATCTTTTTCGTCTCTGTCTAAAAAATCATCGGGGTATTTTAACTCTGGGTAATATCTCATAACTTGTTTTCTATACTCTAAAAATAAAGAATTGGGCTCGACAGATGTCAATATATCCTGCCCCAACCAATCTCCGAGGTAGAAATTGCTTAAATCAACTTTTGAATAGTTTGTAAATGCTAGGAATAGGGGGTACAGCAAAAGACTAGCACCAACAAGTAGAACAAGGGCCTCTTTACTTAAAAAGGGAACTCTAACATATTTTATAAAAAACGACTTTATAAAATCATAAATAACTTTAATTCCAAATCCAATATAAATAAAAAGTAAAAAATAACTTAAAAGCACAAATCTTTCCCAAAGACCAATAAAAAAATCGCTATCCAAAGGAAAGCTTGAATAAAACAAGAAAAACGGCCCGGCAAAAAAAATAGCTAATAAAAGAAAATAAAAAAACACTTTTTCGCGAAGAAAGCAATAAATTGCACCAGCAGCAATCAAAAACAGGCCTACTATAGAAAAATCTGCTTTTAAAAATAAAAAGTAGTTAACAAACTGTAAAAGTCTCGCTTATATGCCTACTCCTACAATATTGCTTGCAGCAACAAACGTCCCATAGTCTGCACGGGTGACGAGCCTTAGAAAATTCCTTAAATTCGACGGGTCGTCCCAGTTAATGGGTGTATATCGAAAGGCTGCAAAAGGTATAAATATGTAAGGCAAAAATCCTAAAGCAAAAAAGGCGGCAAGCTTAAAAAGTAACTTTGTGTCTTTAATAATTTTCTTGTTTGTTTTAAGTATTAAAAATGCAAAGCTTGGAATAATGAGAACTGATGTTTGATGATGAAAAACAGCAAGCCCTAAAAAAAGAAACGCTAAATTAAGAAAAAGCATTTTTTGGCGCTTTAAAAAAACAGACTCTCTCCAAGAAAGTAAAAAATATAATGATGCTCCAATTAAAACAATGTTTAGCTGAAAAACCTCTATAATGTGGCCGTAAAGCCAAAACAGGGGAGTAAATGTCAAAACCAAACACGACGCCAAACTTACATAAACGTTTTTAATAAGCTTGTTTAATATTAAAAACAGCAAACTAATAGCTATGGCCATTAAAAAAGCAGCCATTAAATTTGCCTTAAAAGCAATAGTTGCCTGGTAGGGAAGATGGGTAAAAACCCAACCTATCATTGTATTTAGTGGATATCCGGGAGGGTGAGCGACTCCGCCAA
>LCJH01000096.1 GCA_000999595.1 Microgenomates group bacterium GW2011_GWA2_44_7 | reverse complement strand
CCGACCTGATCCGGGCTTAATTTAGGGGCAGATTTCACTCCCTCCCAGTTTATCTCAACCCACCAGCTGTAGTCCAATCTTGGGATGTGATGTGTTTAGCGCTAGTTTACCGCTGATAGCAGTAAAAGGTCTTTCAGTCATCTGGGTTCCTCCAAGATCAGGGTGAGTAGAGTCAACACCAGTATCTATGACTCCAACATTTATACCCTGACCGGTCACTGGTAATCCCCTAGCGTCTTTCACTTGCTGCCAGACTTTGTCAGCCCCAATCATGGGGACAGAGTCCATCAAGGTTGTTTTATAGATAAGGTTAGGAACCACTCTTTTCACCCCCGGTAGAGATCTGATCTGTTGAGCTTGACTATCGGAGATATCCAGAGCAAAACCGTTAAGTGCCAAGGAGTACTCACCCAGAAGATTAATGGTGTCCGGAGAAGTGGACAGCGAAGTGGCGACTGTTTGTCCTCGGACCGGCGGCGCCGATTGGACCTGTGAGGTTTCCCCCACAAAACCCTTCTTGCCGAGCTTCTTAAGAATCGCCTCTTTGGCTTTCGCGTGATCGTTCGTTAAATCCCTTTCCGCTTGAATCCGACCAAACCCCCGGTCTGTTGGAGGTACCGGGTCACGGGTTAGCTCCACAATATAACCTTTGTATTCAGGCTTGCCCTGGGGTGCACTTGCCTTTGGCGAGAATTCAATTTTGTTAAGAACAAGATATGTTGAAGTGGGCAAGGCCACTAAAAACAAAAAAACGTCATCAACGCCGCGGTCAACGAAGTTCTCTTTTTAATAATACGCCCAAGATCCTTCACAATCACACCTTCTTATTCAGAGTAGCTCTCTTTACATCTAGGTGTCAATAGAGTGTATAAGTCAGTGCGGATGGGAAAACAGGACAGCAGGATTATTAGGATAACAGTCAGTAGTCAGGAGAAGTAAAAAGTCAGAATTCGAATTTACGGCTCTACCTCATTCAGCTGATAGCGAAAACGACGAAGACCTCGAGGAAGATTCAAGACAAAATCGGGAGCAAAGGTAAACTTTTCCGCCGGTTTTGTGCTATTTTGGCCATTACTGGCACTCCTGTCTAAATCACGCTGTAAACTGATGGTGTTTTGAGCGCTAACCATGCCATTTACCTTTAACGCTTTATCGTCCCCACCCGATGTGCCGGTGAAAACTGACCCTTCGGTATAAATTAATGCATCCAGATTTTCTACCGCCGGAGCAATCTTTACCGGAGCGGTCGTTATCAGACCAAAAAAGCCTTTACCTCGAACCACTGAAATATTACCACTGAGGTTAACTTCCGCAGCGCTTTTTGCATATATAACCACTTTCCTGTTTTGGACATTCAAGTTATCCAGAGTTAAAGGACCCACTCCGGTATATTCAAGATAATAAGCATCCTCGGTCGGACCGGTTGTTACAAAGCTAAGGGCCGCCTGATCAAAAAGGTCCGGAATCGCTATAGGCGCCGACGGTACTTGGCGATAAAGCTCTTCAAAAAGTGACATCGGTGGACTGAAAGGAACATTGCCAACTAACCAGCCGGTATCTGAAATATTTCCTCCCCCGTTAAAGTTTGCCGTGCCCGAATTATAAGAAACTATCCCCGGACTCCCATAATTGGCCAGGCTGAACTTGCAGGTGGCGCTGGTACATGGGATAAGCGAAGTTATACCCGAAGAACCAAAAACGTGCCCACTATCTGTCTGCCACCAAGCATTGGCCGTCGGCTGATAGGTAAAATTGGTACAGACAGAAGTCACGTTCTGAGCCGTAGGGCCATTTCTGGCGGTTATCTTCCATGAATAACTTTGGGCCGCACCCGGAAACGAATATTTATTGTTGCACGAACCGATCGAATCCGAAGCCGATGCCCCCGAAATATCATTACACACCTTATCCATAAGCGGAGCCCCTGTGCAACCTGACCCACTGTAAAGCGCAACCGCGATGGTATCATCCGCCACCCTGGAATTCCCGCCGCAGCTATCCATACCAAAACCATCAGAGTCCACGTTGTCCCCTTTCCAAGAATAGAGCGTCGGCACGGAGGAGACGACCCCTTTGGGCGTCAGAGCTGCAATAGAAGGAGCCTGATTGATACAGTTAAAGGTCGCTTTGCCGGTTGTTTGACACAAATTTCCTCCCCCTCCCGTGGCCGTAATCGTGTGTAAACCGATATCCCAACCCAGTATCGGTACGGGATAAGCCGTATTAGCCGTTGGAGAAGATTTTGACCATCCATTTTTGTCTTCTTCCAGTTCACTCAAAACACCCGCTGAATTATTACCCTTAAAATAGGCGGTCGTCTGACCCAAGCGGATGTCTCCGTAGTCAGTGCGCCAGTCATTGGGATTTGAAATACTGGCTACCAGTGCGGTCGTTAAATTGGCCGTACACGCCACCTGATTATAGAAAGAAACGTCATACCAGAAATTATTCCAATTATCCTGATTAGGTGAAGTACATTTCCCTCCAAGCGCCATGATTGAGGGCGCCTTCGCCGCCGCCGTCTCCGTCTTAATAACCTTTCCGTCCAGCATCAATGTCGCGCTATTTCCGATTTTATTAACCATGTATGTGTGCCACATTCCATCGGTCGTAGTCGCAATCTGCGTCGGTCCGAGCGCCTTAAATTGAAGTCTGTTCTGCTCTCGAATGAAATCAATCCCGATAGGCGTCGCATCATTTCCGCCGATCCAGATACCATCACCGTCAGTCTGTACACCACAACAACCCGGATCGCCTTTATATTTCAAAACCACTTGATAGTCGGCACTGGTAATATTGGTGGAAAAGCCTTCACAGGTCATAAAGCCATCTGCTTCTTGTTTCTTGTAACCGGTATAGCGACCAACCAGCCCCGGGACGAAAGTTTGGGCGCTTACCGGCTTAGCCTTTAGCAAAGCCAGGTAAACCAGCACAAAACATAAAAGTGAGAAGTAAAAATAGGGAGAACGAAAAAATCTGCGCTTGGGCACGATAAGAACAGTTTGGCAGGACAGAAGGAGAGTGTCAAGACGAAGCGGAGTAATTTAAGGAAAAAATGCCAGTTACTGCGTCGGCGCCACCTCGTTCACCTGGAATTGAACTCGCTTAAGTGCTCTGGGCATAGTAAAAGGGAGAGAGGGATCATAATTAAATATCTCGGCCGGCGTTGTCTTATTATCCGCCTCCCCCAAATCACGAAGAAGAGACACCCCACCCCTGGCAATAACCGACCCCGTTATAACCAGCTGGTTATCGTCAGTCTCGGTGATAAAAG
The DNA here is from genome assembly GCA_000999595.1 of Microgenomates group bacterium GW2011_GWA2_44_7. Lineage (GTDB taxonomy): Bacteria > Patescibacteriota > Microgenomatia > GWA2-44-7 > GWA2-44-7 > GWA2-44-7. The sequence goes on along the minus strand of LCJH01000096.1, from coordinate 1,993 downwards.
TGGAATCAGTGAAAAACAGCCCGTAATAATCAACCGAGCCAGGCTTAATCGTGATTGGGCCGCTGGCAATAAGGCCAAAAAATCCCTCACCCTTATCAACCTTTATTTCGCGTAAATCGACATTCGCCGCTCCATCGACAAAAATAACGACGCGCCTTTGCACCTGACCCCAAGTCAGGTTTCCGGAAAATGAGATCGGCACTGAGGGAAGCTGACGCATAAAGCTGTCAAATGAAGGCGATCGGGCAGAAAAAGAGCTTTGAGCAAACCACTTCGGATCGGAGATATTGGTAACCCCATTAAAATTAATATCGGGGTCAATTGCCGTCGGGTTGTTGTAAGACACAGTGGCAGCTGATCCGGCGCCGATTGCGGTATTAAAGAGACAATCAACACTGCAAGTAGAAGGAATCAGCGACCCGATTCGCTCTTGGGCAAAGACATAACCGCTATCGGTTCTAAACCAGGCGGGAGCCAGATATTCAAGCGTAAAGTTTTGGGTGCTCGTAAAAGAATCCGCCCCATTGTCAGCCACAATTTCCCATGAGTAGTTATGGGTTCCCGAAACCGGATAACTAAAGGTGTTAGCACAACTTGTAACCGCCGAGGCGGTCGGATTTGATCCGGCCGGATAATTACACTGGGAATACGCTGTTCCCCCTCCCGCCGAACCGTTCGGTTGATCGTAAAACGTCACGGTCAAGCTATCATTGGTCAAACCATTAGTCCCACACTGATCCATGCCGAAATCACCCACCTGCCATGAATAAGAAGCCGGAGGGGCATTAATCGTTTGACCATTTGAAGGTGAATAATTTGAAAGATGCGGGTGGTCAGCATTACATCTGAAATAAGCGGTCGTCGTATCCGCATCACTTGAGGCGGCACAGTAACCGCCGGCGCCGACATCGCTCGCATTTACCGAGTATGTTCCCAAGGTGGCAGCGGCCATCCCCGGCACCAGATACCATTGGTTGTTTTGCGGATTGTTCCAGCTAAAAATATTACCCAATGGCGGATTAAGAGTTAAAGTAGAAAGGTTTCCCGAGGTGGCGTTTGCCTTTAAGCTGAGACTCTGATTTAAAGTAACCGGGTAAGGATTAACTTTGTTGTTCGTATAAGCTGTCGTCCCGCCGTTGGGAGAAAAGTAAGTCGTAACCACATTGGGCGTACACTCCGACTTGGTTACCGTTCCGGTATCGCTGGAAGCACAAAATTGCGGATTTCCGGTCCAGCTGGCGGTGACCGTATGCGTGCCTTCTGTCAGTCCAAAATAATTGGTTTCACTGCCGCTCGCCACGTTCGAATTAACCACCACCCCATCAACGCTGAGGGCCATGTTTTGCCCTGCAGTGTTAGTGGGTTTGATGCAAATAGTATTCACCCCGGCGCCGACGGTTAAGGGATTTTGAAATGGGCCGTTATCGTCACAATTCCCCGACGCCATCGATACCGTACTGGAAGTAAAACTACAAGCCCCATTACCGGTGGTGAAGTTATAGTTCCACGACTGCTCACAATGAGTTACCCCCTGAGCGTTGGGACACGGCCGCCACCAATACTGAGTAGTAGTATTAAGCGGCGCCAGCTGAGGCATGCCGTCGGTGTGACAGGTGTCGGGATCACCAGGAAATATATTTCCGTAGTCGCAAACCTTAAAACACGAAAACGGGGCACTCTTTGGAGTGCTATCCCCACCAAACAAATCACAACGACCAACCGCCCGGTTATTCATACTCCCCTCAAAAAGATAGACTGTAACCATGGCATTTACACAGCCAACCACATCGGTGCACGGTTGATGACCACCCTGGCCATATCCACCATACGCCCACTGAAAATCCGGAGCCAGCCACACCCCGGTCGCCCCTTGGGCCGGAACCTGAGTGTCTCTCCCGCAATCGGTATTGGGATCAGCCGGCCACTTAAGGAGACAGTCAGCCGAAACTCCGGTCGCCACAATCAGCCCGACTGCCAACCAAGAAACAAAAAA
>LCJH01000095.1 GCA_000999595.1 Microgenomates group bacterium GW2011_GWA2_44_7 | reverse complement strand
TCCACCCTTTATGCTCATTTAGATCGCCGTACCCCTATCGGTCCGGTTAACTATGGAGGCATCGTCGGTTATACCACTACCAACATGCGTAACGGCTTCATGACCGGCCCCCACCTTCACTATCAACTGCGAGGCTCTCCTCTCAATGGCCCAAATATCAACCAATACTTATCTTTGCCCGCCCCCATTCCCTCCGTCTCAATCTCCGGCTGTACTTACCAAGGAAAGGATTACCATGTTAAAAATCCCTAACACAATAATAGGCTTTCCCAGAAATACATTTTTTCTTATCTGCCTCTTAACGGTCATCGCCGCCGTTATTTCTTGGTTTAGATTGTTCTATCACCCTCCGCAACAAATCACCTACCCCCCGCCGCCCACTACCGTCGTCTCTGCCCAAATCCCCAAAATCCCCAAACCTCCTTTACCTGAAAATATCATCAGTCCAATGACCATCGCCGACATTACCCTCAGTTCCCGTCCTAACCTTCCTACCTCCATGCCCCTTCTCTCCGCCTCTCCGTCCTCTTCGTTTAGAGACTTGGCTTCCCAAATCGCCCTCAAATTAAAACTCCCTCTTTCACCGTCCTCGCCTCCTAATTTGACCTGGCGTAACAGTCTCGCCACTCTTATTGCCAGCTCCGATGATCAAAGCCTCACTTATTTCTTAAACTCACCCCCTAAAATCGCCAGCAGTAGTGCCAATCTCAATCTCCAAAAATCCGCCCTTTCCGCTGAAAGTTTCCTTAAGTCTCTAAATCTTTGGCCGATCAGCCTCACCGTTAAACAACAGGAGGTCCTTTATTTTCGCACCGACAGCCAAAACCTAATCCCAGTCAAACAAGCTAGTGACGCAACCATTATTCAGTTCTCATACCAATACATCCTGGATCTCTTCCCCGTTGTTATTTCCCGACAAGAAAATCCCGCTAACGTCCAAATGACTTCGGACAATCAAGTCTACAGCTTTGTTTCCTATCCCTTCCTCATCAATACCAACCAGCAAGAAACTTATCCGCTAATTACCCTTGATCAAATTATCCCCTCTTTTCAAAACCAAGCCGCCCGCCTGATAGACATCAGGCCACTAGAATACACAAATCCGCCTACTTCAACTGAAATTACCTCTCTCTCCCTGAACACCGTCCAACCAGCCTATTTCTACTCTCCACTTAAAAATCTACTCTACCCAATCTACCTTATCAAAGGGCAATCCAGATTTTCCGACGGCAGCAAAGCCGCCCTCACCTTCGTTCTTCCCTCAATCCCTACCCAATACTACGAATAATTCTTCAACCTGACCACCTAAAGCTGTCTGTCCTCACTCTGTAATCTCACCGGCATAATCACATGCACAAAATCCTTTACGCTAGGATCAGTAAATAATCCCGGAGACAATGCCCCGGAAAAATCAATTTTTATTTCTTCGCCCGTTGTATTTGTCAAAAAATCCAAAAGGTATCTGTAATTAAAAGCCACTACCAACCCATCCTCGCCTTCCACCCTGCCTTCAATTTTACTTTCATTCGCTCCCAATGCCTGGCTTGTCGCCGAGATCGTCATCGCTCCCTTTTCCAGAGTAAATTTGACCACGTTCGCATTTTCTCGGGCAAATATCGCCGCCATTCTCACCACCCTTTGAAATGTCTCTCTGTCTCCGATAAAAGTCGCCACCTTGTCTTTTGGCAATATCTTTTCGTAATCAGGATATTCCCCATCAATCAGCCTTGTCAAAAGCTCTGCCTTTCCGATTACAAATTTAACCTGCCTTTCCTTCCCACCCCATACGCAAATCCTATCTCCAATTTCCTCTTCACTGGCCAAACGAACCACTTCCGCCAATGCCCTGGCTGGGATTATCGCTTCTTCGATCGTCTCCCTCTCTTCGACTTTCTCCGTCTCATTGTGATCGCTCGCCAACTTCACCACGCTCAATCTAAAACCGTCTGTCGCCGCCATCTGCGAACCTTCTCCGCTAAAATTAAAGCACACCCCGGTCAACGTCGGTCGCCCGTCGTCTGTTGCCGCCGCAAAGATCACCTTTTTTAAGGACGCTAAGAAATCCTCCGCTGGAAACTCCATCAGTTTTTGCCGATCAAATGTCGGTAAAGTCGGAAATTCACCGGCCGCCATCCCCGCTAAATCAGCTTTAAACGCGCCTTGTTTAATTAAAAGTCTCTGCTCCTCTACTTCCAAAAAAACTTCACCCGCCGGTAATTCATTTACCAGCTCCGAAAAAACCTTTGCTGGAATACAAATCGCCCCTTCTGTCTGAATCTTCACTCCGATTGGCACCACCATTCCCAATTCCAAGTTCGTGGTCGTTAAATTTAAGACCCCCTTTTCCGCCCTTAATAAAACATATCCCAAAACCGGAAGTTGCGCTTTTGAAGCTATCGCTCTTGATACACTCGTCAATCCCTTACTCAAATTCTCTTGTAAGACTGAAAACTTCATTTCACCGAAAATATATCATAAGACTAGTAGTAATAGTAGTAGTAAAGAAGATAAGTGTATAAATCTTTCATTTAAACTTAAACTTTCGCCTAAGTTTCGTCTAGATAAATTGTGGATATCTCTGTGGATAAACCCCGGCTTTTGTGGACAAGTGCACTACTTTGTTTATTTATCAACAATCACCGCCCGCTCAGTCTTTCTATCCATCGGTTATTCACCGCTAATCCCCAACTTGTCCATACTTGCCTCAGCTCTGACAAGGTCCTATTTGTCCCGCAGTGGTACCGTCCGATAAGCTTCTAACTGCCCGCCTTACCATAAAGGATCTTTCTGATGGCTCCGACATCCTTTTGGATTTGAGGATTAGCCAACGTAGAATTCTGGATTTTATCAATCCCATGCATTACGGTTGTATGATCGCGGTCCCCCAAAATTCTTCCAATTTCAGTTAGAGGCAGTCGTAACTCATGTTTTAAGACAAACATCAGAATCTGCCTCTGTAATGCCAAAGGCTGGCTTCTTCTGTTTCCTTTCATCTGTCCCACGGTCACCTCAAAGTACTCAGCGATAATTCCGATTACATCCTGTGGTGACAGAATCCGATTAATACCTACCTCTTTTACTTGTTTACCCAACAGCTGACTCACTAACTCTTGGTCAATCACTCGAGGATTTACCGTAATCTCATTCTGAAGCCGTACCAGAAATCCCTCCAGTTGTCTTGGGTGTTCTATCACCTCAGCCACCATCGGCGCCAGATGATCAGGTAAGTCAAGTTTTTTTTGCCTCGCCTTTATTATCAGTATCGCTGCTCTTAATTCCAAATCAGGCTGGGGAACATCAATCACCAGTCCGGCCTCAAACCTGGTTCGTAAGCGATCATCTATTTTATCAATTTCCTGAGGAGTTCGATCGGAGGTAAGCACCACCTGTCCCCCGTTTCTTAAAATTACATTAAACGTATGGAAAAATTCCTCCTGCACCTTCTCTTTTCCGGCAATAAATTGAATATCATCTAAAAGCAGTCCTCTGACCGTTCTGTATTTTTCTTTCAGCTTTTGCGTTGTATCGTTTTTCCCACCCCAACTCCCCCATAGAAAAACAAAGGATTGTACGTATTCCCGGGAGATTTTGCCACCGCCGAAGCCGCCGCCCAAGCCATTTGATTCGACGATGATACCGCAAAATTTTCAAAAATAAAATCAGGTCTGAGGTTAGCTCTCTTTGCTCGTGCTTCAGTTGCCATTCCCAAATCTCGGTCAAACAGACCTTCTATTTTTTCAAATCCATCAGTATCATGTCTTTGGGGTAATCTCTCTGTGATCTTTTTTTCTATTAAATCAACCGAAAAGACAAGATCGTTTTTCTTGCCGGTTACGGTATCAATTGCCTCTTTTACGATTGACCAATAACGCTGCTCTACGTTTTCTCTTAAAAAAGCATTAGCCAAAGCAATCTCGGCGATCTGTCTTTGTTCATCGACTTCTTTAATCGATCTAAGATTTGAAGACGAAAAATACGCAGTATATGTTCCTCTGGAAACAGACAGCTTCAGTTGTTCAAGAGCCGATTTCCAAATACCATCAAGTTCTTCTTGGAGCATAATTCTTTAAAAAAATAGAAGCGCCAACATACTACAAAGTTATCCACACCCCGTCAATAGCTGTTTTGTATTTTCTTACCTATTGTTCTAAAACTTCTCCTGTTCTATACTAATCTTACTCTGATTTACAGCCTGAAAGGCGAAAAATCAGATTAGATTCGTTATACTCCAAAATTTTGTCGAAAATTTTTGAGTATAAAATATTAGAAGTAGTTTTCATCAAAGAACCGCCGCGCGGTTTTTCTGGAATTTACCAATTAAAATGCCGAAGCGCACCTATCAACCCAAAAAACTAAAAAGGATACGCAAACATGGATTCCGGCAAAGAAAATCAACTTCTGCCGGCCGCCGCGTTCTCAAAAGACGGTCTCTTAAACACCGTCAACGGCTGTCTGTTTAAATTGACCAAGTTTCAGTCTCTTGCTTATTCAAATCCAGTTTTCGGCCTTTAACATTCAACTTCCAAAATGCTTCCAAAATCTCACCGTCTTTCGCGCAAAACTCTACTCGAGCTTCGAAAAACTGGTAAACGCTTACAGCTCGACACCTTTTCCATCGTCTTTGGTCCCAACCACCTAAATCATCTCCGTTTATCTACGGAAATTTCTACTAAAGTTGATAAGCGTTCCTCTCGCCGAAACGCAATTCGACGCCAGCTTTATCTTCATGTTCAAAAAACTCCCCTTATCGCCAAGTCAGTTGATGTACTTATCATTGTCCGACCGACCGCCAAGAAACTTATCCCTCAGACTGCTTCTTTTAAGCAAGCCGTGAACCTTGTCGTCAGAGCCCTCTTAGTTTGATTTTCTTTATGATTAAGGCCTCTGTCCTCAAACTCATCCGCTTCTATCAAAAATATCTTTCATTTGACACAGGCTTATTCAAATTTCTTTTCCTGACGGATAAAGCCTGTCGCTTCACTCCGCGCTGTTCTGAGTACACCTACCAAGCCATAGACCGCTACGGCCTTTATAAAGGAAGTATTCTTGGCTTAAAACGGATTCTGCGTTGTCACCCCTGGAATCCGGGTGGTCACGATCCTGTCCCATAAATCTTTGATAATTTACTAATCTTACTCGCACTTTACAGCCTGAAAGGCGAAAAATCAGATTAGATTCGTTATACTCCAAAATTTTGTCGAAAATTTTTGAGTATAATTCCCTTCAGTATCTGATATACTTCCCCTGTTCACTTTTACAGTTTCCCTTACTGAAATGATCGAACTTTGGACAACCATTCTCTATCAGCCGATAATCAACGGTCTGATTTTTCTTTATCAATCCCTTGGCCAAAACCTTGGCCTGGCCATCATTGCCTTAACCGCTCTTATAAGGCTAATCCTTGTACCCTTTACCAACTCGTCATTAAGGGCAGCCAAGAAAATGCAAGAGCTTGCTCCTGAAATTGCCAAACTTAAAGACCTTCATAAAGATAATAAAACCGCTTTTGCCTCAGCTCAGATGGAGCTTTACAAAAAACACGGAGCGAATCCCGCCGCCGGCTGCCTCCCGCAAATAATTCAACTAATTGTTTTAATTGCTCTCTACCAAGCTTTCAATCAAGTTTTGACCACCAATGGTGAGACGATCAGTAAACTCAATCAGCTCTTATATCCTCCTTTAAAACTCGCTCAAGATGCCCACCTCAATACCAACTTCCTTTATCTTAATTTAGCTAAACCCGATTTTTTCCAGTTTCAGGTCCCGTCTTCAACTATTCAGCTCCCTCTTCCCGGTCTCTTTCTCCTTTTGGCCGTCGTAGTTCAGTTCCTCTCCTCAAAAATGATGTTACCCGCCGCAAAGAAAGCCGAAAGCCTAGCCAAAAAGACACCCCAAGAGGCAGATGATGTCATGGCCGCCACCCAAGAACAAATGCTCTATCTTTTTCCCATAATGACCTTATTTTTTGGTTTTTCCTTCCCCTCCGGCCTTATCCTCTATTGGTTCCTCTTCTCTCTTCTTTCATCCGTCCAACAATATTTGATAAGTGGCTGGGGAGGACTCACTCCTTGGATCAATATCATCAAACGATCTTAAGTTTGCTATACTATCCCCTAAGATGACAACCGTAAAAAAAACCATGAGAGAGAGCAAGTGATTCATCAGATTTCCAGACTGATACGAGAATTTGAATCCGTTCTGAAAAACCATGGCACGCATCATGAGTGGATCCTGACAGATATCCCTCAAAATGATGTAATTTTTACAACTGGTCTTGATCGAATTGTACAACGAAACACAACTGTCAATCTTTATATGGAAAGAGATCCCATCAAGATTATTGCAAAAGACGGATCGCTCTCATTATTGGTAGAACGCGATAACTCCTTGATGAAATATCTTTCAGAATTCATGAATTTTATTCCAAACGTCTATGCAAATCCTGCTGCCATCCAGTTACTTCAATCCAAAAAACTTCTTACTTAGCGCCAACTTCTAATGAAGTTGATTCGGATATACAGCTGTCCATTTATGATTTGGCGGCGTCTTTTTTGTATCCATC
>LCJH01000094.1 GCA_000999595.1 Microgenomates group bacterium GW2011_GWA2_44_7 | reverse complement strand
ACTTTGTTAGGTTGGGGTCACCTAGAGGACCGATACCATTAATGGTTTGATTGAGGGGGTGAGGAAGTTGGGCGATGAGAGTGGTTAACATGTGACGCTTGAGGGACCGTAAATAACTGGTTTGAGTATAGCATCGGCTTTACCGAAGATAAGAAGGCCGAAAATGGCTGCGAGAACGAAAGACCCGGCGACGAGGAGTAGGCCAATTAAGGTATGAGTGATTTTGTCGCCGGCTTGGCCTACAGCCTTGGCATCACCGGCGCCACTAATATATTGGAAGCCGGCAAGAACAAGGTTGATAAGTGCGTAAAGACCGGCGACGACAACACCAAGCCGAAAAAGGTTGGTTAAGAGAATAATCAGCCCACCGCCACAACTGTTGCCTCCGTATGTCGAAACCCAGGTGGGTGGGGCGATATTACCAAAGAAATTGGTGGCAAATAAGGTTAGACCCATTTTTGAGTGTCAGATATTCGGATGGATGATATCTACTCCAGTTATAGCCTTAATAATTTGCAAAATCCAGTAGGAGGCGAAAATTACCAAGAATCCAATAGTTGCCCAGGTAGCCGCTTCTTTACCTTGCTGGCTTTTTTTGGCATCTCCGGTGGTGCCCCCAGAGATAATCATAAAGCCACCGGAGAAGAAGATGGCAAACATAATAATCCCTGAGAGAATATAAATATTGGGAAGCAGAGTAGAAATGAAATCACCAAGGGATGAGAAGGATCCCCAGGGAGTGTCGGAGATATCGTTGACGATGTTGATAACGGCATGGAGAGGAGAAGAAAATAATATGAAGAAGACAGTTAAAAGTGGTAAAACCCAAAGTTTTTTCACTGGAGACTAGTTTAGCGTATATTTAAGCGAGAGTCTAAAATCAGGCAGAATACTTTGGAAAGACATGGAGAAGATCAGATGAAACCACTTAAAGTAATTGAGGTTTTTTTGTTGGCTGGTATGGGGTTGGCATTGGGATGGCATTTGTATTTTGCCTTGGATCCGGATTTTGGTTGGCACATGCGTTTAGGAGAGTTGATCCTGAATCATGGACTTTCGTGGTATGAGCCGTTTTCTTATACGATGCCGAGCGCTCCGTTTTTTGATCACAGTTGGTTGTCGGAAGTGGTAATGACATATTTAGTCAACAACTTCGGAATGGGAAGTTTGGCTTTGATAGTAACGGCGATGGCTCTGTTGACAGTCTATTTACCATTGGGATTACTTGGACCGAGTTTAAGGTATCTGAGGATCCCGTTGGCGGTAATTATTTTTGTGACGGTTTATCCGTTTTTTTATATCCGGCCACAGGTTGTTTCGTTTTTTTTGTTTTCGGTGATTGTTCGATTGGTGTTTGACGAAAGGGCCTGGGAGAAGTGGCGAAAATTTGTACCCTTAATATTTTTGGGATGGGCGAATTTGCATGGAGGTTTTGTGGCGGGACTGATAGTTTTGGGACTTAAGAGTTGGGAGGGAGGAAAGCTGCGACTTCGGAATGTGTTGGTGTGGGGAATTTCTTTGTTTGTTACTTTGATAAACCCGATCGGCTGGAATTTGTGGTTGGGAGCTTTGTCATTTTCAGCGGAGATAAGTACGAAACTCTTTATCGAGGAGTTAACGCCGACGCTGTTTGTGTTGGATCCGGTGTGGATTTTTTATGCGGCGTTTTCTGTTGCTCTGATCTGGCGTTTCCGAGCAGATTTGGACCTTTGGCAAAAGTTTGTCTTGATGGGTTTTTTTCTTCAAGGACTTTTTACGGTTAGGTATTTGATCTTTTGGGTGATATTAAGTCTGCCATTTGTAATTGGATCGCTAAAGCACTTTAGGAGGGAAGTTAGGGATCGAGGGGTACTTTCCCAGAGGCGTTTCGGAGTGGCGATAAAGGGTTTGATGGTATGGGTGCTGTTATTGATGGTTGTAAGGATGTTTGTTTTCCGGCCGGTAAGTATTGAGATGAGTGAAGATTATTACTATCCTAAGCTCGCGGTGGGGTATTTAAGAACATATCCCAGTGAAGGACAGTATTTTTCTGATTTTGCATGGGGAGGTTATTTAGTCTGGAAACTGCCAGAAAAGAAAGTGTTTATAAATGGGAGCATGGCAACCTTAAGACGGAAAGAAAGCCCCGAAGGAGAAACAAAGGCAGCTTTTGGTGACTATATAAAACTATTGAGGGGTGAGTTGGAAGTTTCTAAGGTTTTTGAAAAATACAATGTTGATACTTTTTTGTGGAGGACACCGAAGGAGCGGAAACAGGATTTGACGTTTGTGTCCTTACCCGATTGGCTAACAGGCAAGCTGGAGGAGAAAAAATCAAAAACCTTATTGGAGGAGGTGGAGAGCTTGGGCTGGAAGGAAGTTTATCGGGATGAAGTGGCGGTGATTTATAGAAAACCGGAATAAGTAAACAGTAAAAGTAAGCAGTAAACAGGAGAAAAGAAACGAAGGGAAAACAGTAAAAGTAAACGGAGAAATGAGCATTAAGATGTGGTGAGCTTAGATGGGTGAAATAATGGAAATGTGGAAGATAACTTGAAGGATTTGGATGATCCAATAGGAGGCAAAAATAATGCCAAAGCCGATAAGGGCGTTGACGATTTTGCCTTGGCCGGATTGGATGGCCTTTGGGTCACCCCCGGAAGTCATTAGCTGGAAGCCACCATAGATGAGATAAACAAACATGGTTAAGCCGGAGAAGATCAACAGAGAGGGGAGAAGGCTACTGACGACGTCTCCTAATTTTATATCGCGGAAGTTGCGCAAGACCCGATCAGTGCCTGAGGTTCCAGCTTGAAAAGGATACGGAAGACAATTATTGCCTGGCAGAGTTATTTCGTCAGCCCCGCAAGCAGCGAATAGGGAAGTCCGGGAGAGGAACAGCAAGGTAATGACGACAGGTATGCTGGATAAGTATTTGAGAGATGGTTTTTTAAGTGTTTCTGGTCGTGTCATGGTAGGAAACCTGGTAGCTTGAAAATATCAATAAAAATGCACTGTAGAGAATCAAAAGGAGGGCAATGCCACCGGCAACGCCGATACCCCAGGTGAGGAGCCAACCGGTGAACCCCGAGAGGCTGGAGACGTTAATACAGCCGATGGCGCTGTTAATACCGGTTCCGCCACTTACAGTGGTGCAGGTTACAGGAAGCCGGCATTCTGCTACGTCTGTGCAGCAGGTGCCATCCGGACAGGCGACGTTGAGCCCGCAGCCCCCGGTAATTGCTGGGTAACAGAATGCTTTTGTAGTGGTTACTGTTGAGAAGATGAAGAGAAAAGTCGAAAGGATAATTGAGAGAAACTTTGGAACCATCACTTGGAGTTTAGCATGAGTAGGAGATGATGGGAACTTCACGAAGCATGTAAAATAGAGATGGGGAATTTCTAATGGCACTGATAACCTAATTGATCTAAGCAATTTTAGAGAATTTATTAAATGAATGTTAAATATCTGATTTTTAAAAACAGGCGAGAACGATTTTTAGTTGTGATTCTTGTGGCGATAGGGCTGTTGGGACTAGTGATGGCCCGTGGTTTTCCGGTGCGGGCAGAGCAGTGTGATAATCCGTCATCAATCGGGGATACGGAGACGATACGACTGTGTATCTCGCGCCTAAATGATTTGGTCAATTCGGTGTCGGGAGCCCATACAAAAAATAAAACTGATCTTCAGCAATTACAGCAACAGGTGGCGAGAATGGCAAGTCAGATAAAAAGCCTGGAAGAGGCAATTGCCTTAAAACAGAAGGCGATTGGAGTACAGGATAGGGCTTTTGACAGCCAAATGGAGACACTGAGCGGGGCGGTTCGCTCTATCTATATTCGCGACCAAACCGCGCCGACTCTGGCGGCGGTGATACTGGGAGGGAATCTTGATCAGGCGGTATGGGAATGGGGGGTATATAGAACGGCTATTCAGCGTGATCGGGATGCGATCGTGGGCATTACGGGCAAGTTGGAAAATTTACGAACGGAGAAGCAACTTTTGGAAAATCAGCAAAAGCAGGTGGCTTCTTTGAAAACCCAAGTTGATTCCAAGACGAAGGCGTTGGCGGTAGAGGTGGCCAAAGTAGAAGAGGCGATCGGAAGATTGGAGGGTCAGATTGACAGACTTTCCGCAAGGCAGCAGGAAATATTGGCGGCTAAAACAGGACTTTTTACCACTTCGGTGGGAGAAGTTCCTGAGGCGGATGATCCGGCCAGCCGGCCGGATTATAATCCCGGATTTTCACCTGCCTTTGCGGCTTTTTCTTTTGGGGCACCACATTTTAAAGGGATGAGTCAGTACGGGGCTTTTGGGAGAGCGAAGGCGGGGCAATCGGTAGAAGAGATATTAAGAGCGTATTACGGGGGAGGGATTGAAATTAAAAGGGATTACTCAACCGGGATAAACATTACAGTGCGGGGATACGGAACGGTTGACATTGAAACATATGCGAAGCGAATTTATGAGATGCCCAGTTCATGGGGAGATCAGGGAGGGATGGAAGCGTTAAAAGCCCAGGCGGTGGCGGCTCGTTCATATGCCTTGGCCTATACCAATAATGGGTCAGGTGCGATCTGCGCGACGGAGGCTTGCCAGGTGTACAAGCCGGCAAATAAGGGCGGAAAGTGGGAGGAAGCGGTGAATGCCACGCGAGGATGGGTGTTGGTGGTTGGCGGCCGACCATTTTCGGCTCGGTATGCGTCTACTTCAGGGGGATATCAAGAGGCATATACTGCTGGCGGGTATACAACGCCGGGACTTTGGGATACGTCGTGTGGCAACCAAGGGTGTTGGACGGGAGAGGCTTATGAGAAGAAGGCGAGCAGCCCGTGGTTTTACAAAGGATGGTATCGGACTCGATCCGGGAGCAGCTGCGGGCGAGGTCACCCTTGGCTAAATGAAGGGGAGTTGGCGGACATTATAAATGCTCTCTTGGTGTATAGCCGAGATTCCGGGGCGATTTCACACTTGTCGCAGACAGATGCCGGATCTTGTTGGGGAAGTGCGGTGCCCGGGACATGGAGTAAGGACGAGGTGGTTTCTAGAGCGACAAATTACGGAGGGCCGATAACCAACGTTCGAAGTATTAGCACGACGTATGCTACCAATGGCGTAACGGCGAGGGTTTCTGTGAATACTGATAAAGGGTCATTTGACTTTAACGGGTCTGACTTTAAATTAATCTTTAATCTACGAGCGCCGGCGGCGGTTCACTTGACGAGCGGGTTGTTTAATGTAGAAAAGAAGTAAGCTTGTTTTTAAGATTTACGATTTAAGATTTTCGACCGAAGATTTAAGAGTAGTGTCGGCCGGCTTTGGCCTGAGCCTGGCGGGTGTATACTGAAAATATGCCGAAGGTGTATGAATCAGGGACGCATACAGAGGACACAGAAGTTAAACAGTTGATTCCGCCTTCCGGGGGGGTTCTTTCGGCTTTCCTAAGCCAACCTAAATGGGTAACATTTGATACGGCAGAAGATAAAGAGAAAGTAATATTGGTCTTAAAAAGACATTGGGTGACAAATGTTCCATGGATACTGGGAGCGACACTGTTTATTTTTGGTTTTTTTGTCTTGCTGGCTTTCCCGATGTTTTCTTTTGTACCGGCGCGTTTTCAGGTGGTTGGGGTGATTTTTGGATTCTTGATAATAACAGCTTTTATTTTTGAGAATTTCTTAAATTGGTTTTATAACGTTTTTGTAATTACGGACAGAAGAGTAATTGATATTGATTTTAGGAGTCTTATTTATCGAGAAATTTCTCAATCGTACTTTGGCCAGGTAGAAAATGTGACTTTTACCCAACCGGGTTTTTGGGGGACGCTTTTTAATTACGGGACGGTGATGATTCAAACCGCGGCGGAGGTGGTGAATATCGAATTTGAAGATGTACCGGAACCCGAGAAGGTGGTTAAGGTGATTATTTCGCATATGCAAGCATCAAAGGAAAAAACAAGTGAATAATTTTGGAGTGATAGCTTTTTTTGATATCTGGCTTATCGCAAAAGTATTTTTTGTTTTGGCTTTTGCGGTCTATGCGGGTTTTGCGGTGATGATGGTTAAGCAGGCGACGCTGATGAAACGGACGATAAGATTGGGGCTGGATAGGTTGGTAATTATGACGGCATGGGTACATTTGATAATGGTCGTTTTGGGTCTGATAGGAGCAGTAGTGATCCTTTGATCTGATTTATGGAGAGATTTGACGAAAATACCAAAAATGGGTGGCAGTTTACACCACTGGGAAATTTCAGCGAGGGCGGGGGGACGTATAAGTTAAAGGTGGAAACAGTGGTGGGGGCGGGAGGTGGTTGGTGGTCTCAAGTACACCATTTTTATCCGACGGATGAGGTGAAATTGGCGACGAAAGGTGAAATGGTGGCGGTAGTGAGTTTTAAGATGAGTGAGGCTGGAGATATGGAGGCGATGGTTATCGGGCGGGAGATTCTGGGACGATTAAATGAGCAGTATTATGGGTCGGCCGGAGGAGAGGTGTGGGATCAGTTATTGGCCGCGGTAGATAGGGTAAGGGTGGAGGTATATGACCCGACCGTGACTTTTGGAGTACCGATAAAGACAGAGGCACAGGAGGCGAATGAGAAGGTGATTAAAATTGAACAGTTGTGTATTGTGGCCGGAGTTCTTTGG
>LCJH01000093.1:2834-6503 GCA_000999595.1 Microgenomates group bacterium GW2011_GWA2_44_7 | reverse complement strand
GTTTCGGGTAATTGTTTACAAGGTTCTCCCTGTAAAACAACCGATCAACGATTCAATCCCCTGCCCTATGTCAGCTTTGGGATAAATACCTCCGGGTGTCAGGCTCTCAGTGTGGATACCTCGACTAACCAGTTCACCGGATCTGATACTCCGAACAATACTTGGGTCAATGCTTTGACTTTCTATCCACAACAATCCGGGTACTCATCGGGTACCTGGAACTTCTGCAACGGCAGTGTCTGTTGGACTTTTAACGCCGGACAAACACTGTACTGGCGACTAAGAGATCCGTATACCAATCAGGTCAAAGCCATTTGTTCACCGTTTAGTGCCCCAGCGATATGGCGAAGCGACTAGCGACCCCAGACGATAAGTCAGCTTTAGGTCGATTAACAGCGGCCTTTCGGCAGCCCAGTATGGAGATAAATGATTAAACTTCAAAAGTTCATCCGACATTTCAGATCTAAAAGATATTTCTTCTTCTCCGTAAGTGTTGTCATTGTTCTTCTTTTGTCGCTTCCGGTCGGACTTTACCTCGTCCTAAACAGGGTAAATTTCTTTCCCAGGGCAGCGACATCAGGCAGAGAGAAAGCAAAATATCAAGGATACATTGTGGAATTTGCTAGTAAACCAACTTCAATGAGCAACATTAGCAATACAAGTTTCAGGGATGATCAGGCGAGAGTTATGTCGGAGCACGAAAATATTAAAAAAGATATTTTAAACAAATTGGGTAAACGAACTTTTAACTCGGCCAACAAATCTATTTCTTCAAAATATGATTTAGCCCTTCAGAAAGACTCAAGTAATATTCTTCTTCTGGGTGAATATTCTAACGCTATTAACGGAATTGCACTCGATATTGAGGACGCAGACGCAGAGAAGATAAGACAAATACCAGGGGTGGCCAAGGTAACTCCGAATTATGTTTACCACCTTAACCTACCGGAGTCGGTACCGCTGATTAATGCCGATAAAGTATGGCAACTGAAAGATAATTTTGGTAAAAATGTTACCGGTGAGGGGGTAAGAGTGGCGGTGATTGACTCAGGGGTTGATTATAGTCACCCAGATCTAGGAGCAACTCCAGTAAGCGATCGTGCTTTTACTACGATAAAAAGCACTACAGAAAAGTATCCAGTGATGGCTGGTGATAATCTGGCAATTGATAATAATTACCTTTATTATTCCTCCGGATTTAAGTACAACGATAACAAGATACTAAGGTATTCATTTAATAATGGACAAACGTCGACAGTTGCTACGGCTGGAAGCGTGATTCAGGTTTCAGGACTTGCGGTAAAGGATAACTTAATTGTTTATAGTGGTTCATATGATATCGAAAATTTTGATACGGCATATAAGCTTCTACTGGTTGATACTCAAAACAAGTCAGAGCTTGTTTTGGCAGATAGGATATTCGCTTTCGGACAAGCAGGGATTAGCGATAGCCATAAAGTTGTCTATAGTCTCTTTTGGAAGAACGACGAAAGAACCGCCCATTTATTTGTATATGATCCCCTTTCGAAACAAACTAAAGAAATTTATAAAAACACACAAAACCCCGGTTATGTTAACGCACAAGTCATACCACTAGTTTCAGGCAATAAAGTCGTTTTTAACGATTATAAAGTGGCCACTTCACACGAAGATTGCCCGACAAAGGGGATTATTATCTACGATTTAAATTCAGATACAAAACGCGAGATTACTCCTCCGGAGCTCGGACCAGTAGTCGGTTTTCATGGGGACCAGATTCTCTACATTGCTTGTAGCGCATCAATGCCATTTTTCACCGAGAAATCAAGTTACTACTATTTATATAACCTAGTTAACGGTTCCGCTCGAAAGATCCCATATGTCACCTCAGCTACCTCAAAAAGTCAGCTTAACAGTAGCCCTTGGGGTTCATTTTCGTACGAGTTAATCGGAAGGGCTTCGATTCAGGATAACTTAATTTTTTTTAAGAAGCCACATTTATATAGTGCACTTGGCGAACTTTCTGCGTATGACTTGAATCAAAACCGAGCAGTGCGTATTAATATATTTAATAGCGCTTATGGTTTTGCTGTCAGGGGTTCGCAGGTGTGTTTTTTCAATGATTATGGACAGATACTTTGTCATACATATAATCCCCAAGATCCATACTCCACTCCTACTACAGTTTTTAATGATAAGGTTGTGGATGGGCAAAGTTTTGTCTCTATGGGATATGGGATTATGGATGATGCGGGCCATGGGACACATGTAGCGGCAACTATTGCCTCTAACGGTAGTCCGAGAGGAGTAGCCCCGGGGGCAAAGATAGTTGCTTATAAAGTATGCGATAAGACAGGCGCTTGTTATGGGTCAGCGATTTTAAGTGCAATAGATGCGGTAATCGCAAGTAGGGCAAATGGAAATCCCCAGAATCGAATTGGGGTACTGAACATGAGCCTTGGAATGGACTGCAAGTTCTATAACGGTGGTTACAGCGATTCATGCGGTCCAGATGATGAAATCTCAAGAGCCGTAGATCAAGCGGTGGACGCCGGAGTGGTAGCAGTGGTTTCTGCCGGTAATAATGGTGAGGATGGCGCGGGAACCGTTGGCTCGCCGGGTACAGCTAGAAAAGCAATTACCGTGGCGGCAGTTAGCAAGCAAAAGAAAATGGCAACATTTAGCTCTCTTGGTCCTGTCATCTGGCAAGGCCTAGATCTACATAAGCCTGATATTTCTGGGCCGGGTGTCGATATTTGTGCGGCTAAATCAAGAATATTTGCTTTTTCAGGTGTTTCGAATTGTCTTGATAATATACACGTTAGTCTTTCGGGCACAAGTATGGCCGCACCGCACATCGCTGGTGTAGCCGCCCTACTTCTCCAAGCGCACCCAAATTGGACTCCGCTGCAAGTCAAAAATGCCCTTATCAATTATTCCCTTGATCTTGGTTTTGATAAAAACGCTCAGGGGGCGGGGTTGGTTGATGCGTTGGCGGCAGCAACAGGAAAAACCCCAACAACCAGCCCGACACCTGTCATAACACCGACGGCGACGCCTATTGCCACCCGGACACCTACCCCAACGGCAACGCCGACGCCGAGAGTGACTTCTACGCCCACACCTCGGATAACTCCCACAGCCACGCCGCCGGCATGTTTACATAAGAGTCCGGGAATTAGTATCTATCCTCAGTCGCAGACAGGAGTCGGGGGGCAGGGTCGTGATTACAGGATGACGATTACCAATAACGATGCGGTTGGTTGTTCTCCGTCGTCTTTCAAACTGGAAAGTTATCAGTTGCCGAGTCAGTGGATCCAGCAACCAAGCTGGGTTCGAACAGGGTTGTTGGCACCAGGTCTTAGCATGACACCGATAATTACTATTTATTCTTCGGGTACTTCAGCTAACGGGACATACAGTTTTACAGAAAAAGTCGGTAATGAAGCCGATCAAGCATATACTTCTTATGCCTCAGCAACTTATGTCCTCAAGAATGGGACCCCGACACCGACCCCAACACCGAGAGCGACTTCTACCCCCACACCCCGGATAACCCCGACGGCCACACCGACCGCTCCACCGGCAGCTTGTACCGCCAGCTGCTATCAGGTATATGTTTCGGGTAATTGTTTACAAGGTTCTCCCTGTAAAACAACCGATCAACGATTCAATCCCCTGCCCTATGTC
>LCJH01000093.1:0-2806 GCA_000999595.1 Microgenomates group bacterium GW2011_GWA2_44_7 | reverse complement strand
TACCTGGAACTTCTGCAACGGCAGTGTCTGTTGGACTTTTAACGCCGGACAAACTCTGTACTGGCGACTAAGAGATCCATATACCAATCAGGTAAAAGCCATTTGTTCACCGTTTAATGCACCGGGCGCTTCCGGACCGGGGGGCTATTCCCCAAACCCTAATGGAGTTTTGGGGGCAAGGGACGAAGGAAATTTAGTCAGTCGAATTTTGAACTTTCTTTTTAACCGATAAATAAATGAGATGGCATTTGTTTGGGAAAGAGTTAAGTTCGTGAAAGAATTAAATTCAAAGATGAAGGGTTTTCTCTCCTTGAATAAAACCAGAAAAGAGAGTAACGACAGATCGAGAAAGTTAGTAGTATCAAGAGTAATTCCGATTGTTTTCCTTTTGGTTTTAATTTTAGCATTAGTTCGATCTACGCTTTTTAAACCAGCCGGCATCAGTCGGGGTTCGCCAAATGATCTTCTGGCTGACATTGTATTGGGAAAGGACGGTTTTGGTGAGGGGCAACCAGGAGAAATTGTTCCTTTTAAATTGATGAACCCCGGAGGAGTAACGGTTGACCGTTCAGTACGACCTAATCGAATTTATGTCTACGACGGATCAAACAGCCGAATATTAGGTTTTTCATCATTGGGGGTCTGCCAAAATAATCCGTCCGCGAAATGTACCGCCGATAGTGATTGCCCGGGTTCCGGTTGTCAAGTAAAAGTGGGGGGTTCGTTAGGAAGCCAAAAAGCTGACTTAGTTATCGGTCAGCCGGATTTTTATCACTCGGCGTGTAACGGCGATTTTAACTTTCAAAATTACCCCCAAAGAGCAACCGCCTCAGCAACGACCTTGTGCAGTATGCCGGAATATCAGATAAGTACCACCGAAGGCGGCTCTTACAACAGTTTAACCGTGGACAAAGACGGCAATTTATTCGTTTCCGATTTTGATAACAACCGAGTCTTAAAATTCGTCAGTCCATTTACAACCGATAACGTAGCCGATCAAGTTTGGGGGCAAGCAGATTTTTCAGGCAACGCCTGCAACCGACGACCGGGAGACATTTTTCAGGCAATTGGTTATCCTCAAAACAACACCTTGTGTTTACGAAGTCCCTACAATGAAGGCTTTGTCGGATCAACCGATATAGACAAAAACGGCCACCTTTGGGTGACAGACAATCAAAACCATAGAGTATTGCGGTTCCCCAAAGATCCGGCCTCCGGCACAATCGCGCCGACAGCCGATCTGGTTTTTGGGCAGCCGGACTTTACCACCAATGCCCACGGTACAACTTTAAATAAAATGCATGCTCCTACCGCGGTCAGAACTGACCCCGGTTCCGGCCGAGTCTATGTGGCTGACTCGTGGAACAACCGCATTCTATATTTTGACCCCCCATATGCAAATGGGATGGCCGCCACCGGCACTTTTGGATCGAACCTTACATATCCGACGGGGATTGATTTTGATCCTTCGGGATCAGGCATTTGGATCGATGATTCCTTAAATAACCAGTTAGTGGAGTTTGATATGTCAGGCAACATCCTTAAAGTCCTATTCAAAGATACCTCCCAGCCAAATGGCCGGTGCGGTTCCACCACCGCAGATGAATCAGGCTGTATCAACAGCCAAACCGATCCTAAAACCGGCCAACAAGTTTGTTGGGCCAATATGTGCAGCGTAACCGGTTCCGTGGGTATCGATGTTGATGGCAACATCTACGCCGGCGGGCCAAGTTTTGAACAGGACGTCTGGAGGTTTAAAGCCCCCATCCCGACACCGGTTACAGGCAAGCTCTACTCAGCCAGCAATAGGCTTTTTTACCCGCCGGACGATATGAACCAAGCCTATGGAAACAACGGTTTATCCTCAGCCAGAGGTTTGGCCGTGGCAGCACGCCAGTTAATCGTGGCAGATAAGGCACGGCTCCTGTTTTGGAATATGCCCAACGGAGTGAGTGATCTCTGGACAGGTAAACCCCCCGACGGCGTCGCCGGTGTATCCAACTTTGACATTGCTGACCCATGGGGTTTTATGGATATTACTGCCCAGGGAGACCAGTACCTCTGGGTCGGTCATATGGGCTACATTGATGTCTATCAGTTACCCCTAACCCCTGGCGCGATGCCTACCAAAACCCCTGTTTCTCTCTACGGCGCCGGACTACCGGTTTTGGGAGGTGGAAATATTGTCTCTCAGTGGAATGTTAACGAAAGTTGGGGAGACCTTGAGGTCACCGCCGACGGTCGCTATCTATGGGCTTCACAGCCCCATTTCAATCGGGTCGTTAGAATTGCAAATCCTATGACTTCCCCAACGGTGGATGTCATCTTGGGCCAAAAATCAGTAACCGATGTTACTTGCAATCAAGGAGATCCCAACTACCCGCCGGTTCCGGGAAACAGTTCAAATTATCCACTTAATTATCTTTGTTATCCGGGTGGTGTAAAAATAGATAGACAGGGGAATCTCTTTGTCTCTGATCATTGGTTGGAGATAACCGGGAATTTCCGGATACTCACTTTTAATGCTGGCATGTTTCCAGACAACCCCACCAGCGTTATTTATAACCCTGCGGCAACTCGGGCAATTCCAAATGTCGCTGCCTGGAAACCAGCGTTTGACTCGCAAAATCACATGGTCGTTGGCTTTAATTCCTACTATGGAGGGAACGGTCGATTCCCAGGCGTTTATAGTAACCCGACAACCCAAACAACCCCGGACAAGTTTTTAGGTGATTATTTTTCTATGGCTCTGTTTGCCGCCTTTGATAATGATGACAATTTATACGTTGATGATTTAAATCGCGGA
>LCJH01000092.1:4401-7357 GCA_000999595.1 Microgenomates group bacterium GW2011_GWA2_44_7 | reverse complement strand
TAGTGATTGATGGTAGCGGAAACTTGGGGATAGGGACAACGGCACCAACTGACAAACTAGACATCTTGGGCGCAATGAAAATCGGAGCCAGTTATGCCGGTAGTGGAACAACCGCACCTAATAACGGATTATTAGTTGAAGGCAACGTCGGCATCGGAACAACTAACCCGGGATATAAACTGGAAGTCAATGGAAGCGCCAAGTTTAGCTGCACCACGGACGCTAACTGGACCAATGGTGGCACCAACCCCACCTGTTCCGATGTGGCCGAAATGTACCCGACGGATCAAGAGTTGGAAAGCGGCGACGTTTTGGCAATCAGCACCGGAGGAAAGGTTGTTAAGACAACCTCCGGCTATCAGGCAAATGTCATCGGTGTCTATTCAACCTCGCCCGGGTTGTTAGTTGGCGACGGCGTACTAATCGGAACCACCAGCGGCCTACTAAGTAATCCCGGACAAGTCCCTGTCGCCCTTATCGGTCGGGTGCCGGTAAAGATCTCCTCCGCTTCAGCCGATATTAGCCCGGGTGATTTTTTAGCAACCAGTGATGAAGACGGGAAAGCCACCAAAGCCCTGCAGGCGGGCGTAGTCATTGGACGATCTCTTGAAGCATGGAGCGCGCAAGACGGCAAAGATAAAATCCTTACCTTTATTAATCTGTCCTGGTACGACCCCAATCTTTCCTTTGACCAAGAGGGCAACCTCCGAATCGCCTCCAATCCCAAACAAGAAAATGATCAGGCGGGTTTCTCTTCTCTATCTGCGTCCACCGCGCTACAAGCCCAAGTCTCCGTGCTAACCGATAGCTCACTTAAAAATCTGACAATTGGAAGCCTGATAGTTGATAGCGGACTGGTAAATAACGACTTTATGGTCTCCGGTAAGCTCGATGTGAAAGGAAGCCTCGTCGTCGAAGGACCGGCTACTCTTAAGAGCGAAACGCTTTTTGAGAGATTAACAACTTTCATGAGCGACGTCTTTTTCGGCGGACAGGTAACTTTTAATACTCGCCCAATCTTTGACGAAGACTCCGCCGGTGTTGCCGTGGTATCAAAGGGAACCAATTCAGTAGACATTAGCTTTAAAAAGTTATATACCCAGGTTCCCGTCGTCACCATTTCGCATCTGTTGCCATCCAGTCCCTCCCCTATATTAGGTGTTGATTCTAACAATACCTATCCCACACTTTATGATGACATCGAGGCCGCAGTAACCAACGTCACCGAATACGGATTCACCATCATCCTTAGCGGTGATGCACCTGCGGATATGTTTTATAACTGGATGGCTCTCGTGGTCTCAAAACTTCAAGAATCTCGCAGTGTTTCACCACAAGCCTCACCAATGTCCTCAACCCCAACACCCACCCCAACCTTAGCTTCCCCCAGCCCTACCCCCATCAGTGAGATCGCTACTCCAAGCGGTAGCCCGGTTAATACCCCCTTCCCGACACCCACCCCCAGTCCCTAAATCTATACTAATCTTACTCTGAGCCCACCCCCTCAACCCTAAATCCCAAAGCCCCTCCTTCTTAAGCTATAATAATCATAGCTCGTCCTTAAGTAATTTTAACCTGAAAAGTCGTCGGAAAACCGTCACCTAAACCGACTTGCCGAGACACTCAACGGCAGCCCTAAAAAATTTTCGACAAAATTTTTCAGGATAAAAGCATATGTGATCCCGAAAAATCAGCAAGCCGAGATAGCTCAATGGTAGAGCAGCTGTTTTGTAAACAGCAGGTTCCGGGTTCGAGCCCCGGTCTCGGCTCACAAAGCAGGAAGGAAGGACCTGCCTGCCGTAGGAAGGTTCGGTCAAAGACAAGCGCCCATGAAAAAACGTTACTACCCTCAAAGCCAAATCATTTGGGAGACGATCAACGACGCCCACAAAATCCTGACGAATTGTCATCAAAGCCCTGATTGGGATAGTGTGGGATCGGCACTTGCTTTAAAACACGTTTTAGAAGGGCAAGGCAAAGAGGTAACCGTACTTTCACCTGGTCCAATTCCTGAACCGGAAATTTATATGGATGGCGCAAGCGACATTAGCCAGACCGATTTTGGAAATTTCCCCTTTTCTGATTATGATCTACTCGTTTGGCTGGACATCGGCGACCCTCAAAGACTGACCGGCTCAAAAACCATTCCTGCCCCGATTTTAAAAACGGTGGTCTTTGACCATCACCCAAATCACCTCTCCGCCCAGATCAAACTAGTCGATCCGGACGAAGTCGCCACCGCCGTTATCCTGTACAAATTCTTCTCTGATATTGGCTTAAAAATAGATGCTTGCACCGCCACAAACCTTTATGCCGGTGTCACCGGCGATACCCTATTTTTTAAAACACCCAGCATCAAACCCGAAATCTTTGAGATTATTGCCCAAATAATTAAAGCCGGGGCCGATACCAATAAAATAACCGGCCTTATGTTTAATAATCACTCGTTAAATTTGGTAAATATCTTGGGAACCGTTTTAGAAAAAACCCAGGTCGACAAAATCGGTAACTTTGCCTGGTCGGCGGTAGACTTTCAGACTTACAAACGGTTCGGAGCTCCCAGCGAACTTGCGAGTATCGCCATCGATTCGTTTGTTAATTCCATCAAGGGAATCGAATTTAGCCTTGTTATCTTGGAGTACGAGAAAAATAAAATAAATGTAAGTTTCCGCTCCTCCAGTGAGATTAATGTCGGCGAACTTGCTCATCAATTGGGCGGCGGTGGACATCATAAAGCGGCCGCCGCCAGACTGGAAGGAAACTACCAAGAAACGGTTGACAAAATTGTCTCCACCGCCAGAACATTTAATAAAAGAAGTATATAATTCCTTAAGAAACAACCCCTCGCTGGGATGGTAGAGTGGACAAATACACCAGTCTGTAAAACTGGCGCCTTACGGCTTCGAAGGTTCGAATCCTTCTCCCAGCACTGAAAAATTTGCGACCAAACTTTTCA
>LCJH01000092.1:0-4299 GCA_000999595.1 Microgenomates group bacterium GW2011_GWA2_44_7 | reverse complement strand
CCACCGGTCGCCACCACGACTGCCACCACACCTATCGATACTGGGATCCACTTTCATTTACCAAATGTAAATTTTAAAGTTTCTGACGAGCCCCGGATCAAGCAAAGATACATATTAATAATTCTTATCGTCACTGTTATCTTGGTTTACGGAAACGGTCTCTTCGGCGGTTTTGTCAGTGATGACATCAGCGCCATCGTTACTAATCCGAAAGTCGGCGATCTTGCCGCCACATTGACGCATCCGACGATAGGAGGGATCCTGACTACATTAGCTTTCAAACTCGGCGGCTACAACCCCATTTTTTACCATCTGAATAATTTGATCTTCCACTTAGGATCTGTTATTTTAATTTACTTTATTTTTAAACTTCTCACCAAGAAAACCTTTCTTCCGGGACTGATAGCTTTGATTTTTGCTATCCATCCGATAACGACGGAATCGGTCGTCTGGATTTCGGGACTGCCTTATGTTTCTTATACTTTCTTCGGATTACTAACATTGCTTATTATTATCACCATCCAGCAAAAAATCCTCCCGCTGCCTTTCCTGGCAACCGCGGTATTCACCTTTGGGCTGTCTTTTCTCTCATCAGAGAAATCTGTTGCATTTGTTTTAATCATATTGATCTACTTAGCACTATTTTGGTCCAGGCGTGCCGCCGGGATATTACTGGCCGCCACCATGTCTATGACTGTTCTTTTTGCCAAACCGCTTTGGTCAATTTTCTATCAACGAATTCTTGATGCCAATCCCAGCTTCGCCGGCGGCATTACTTTCTATAACCCCTTGGTCCAAATACCGGTCGCCATTTATACCTATATTAAATTATTCTTGTTTCCGATTAATCTTACTTACTACCACGAAACTCTGAATTACAACCCGGTTCTACTGCTTTATTATTACCTGCTGCTTTCCGGGTTACTGTTACTCGGCATAGTCTTATACAAAAAGAGACAGTTTGTTGTACTACTTGGGCTGGTTATCTTTTTGTTAGGATTTTCGCCGACGCTGCTACCCATCAGAATCGCCTGGATCGTCGCCGAACGGTATGCCTACCTACCGGCCATCGGCTTTTCCGTCGGACTTTCCTACATTCTCTTATTCATCTGGAATCGTAACCGCTGGGGCTTTATCGTAGCCACCGCAGCCTTAGTCCTTATGTACAGCGGACTTACAATCAAACGAACTTTCGACTGGCGAAGCGAAGAAACGCTCTGGCCGGCAACCGCCGCGGTTTCTCCTGATTCTACCCACGCTCGTTACAATATGGGTGAAATCTATCGGAAAAAAGGAGACCTCAAAAAAGCAAAAGAGGAGTTTGAGGCCGCCATTTATTATCAACCTAATAACCTGGAGGCAACCAACGCCCTAGCGACGCTAAATTTACAGATGGGAGAGTCAACCGAAGCCGCCAAACTCTTTGATAAAGCAAAAGCTATGAATCCCCAATCAGTTGACTACATTGTCAGTACAGCCATTGCCGCTATCCAGCAGAAGAAGTACGATGAAGCTCTAAAATTATTAGAAGAGGCCAAAGAGCTCGATCCTAAATCGACGATCGTCTATAACGCACTTGGCGGAATGTATTTTGAGTTAGGTGATAAAAAGAAAGCCATCGAGATGCTGGAAAAAGCATTAGAGATTGATCCGGGCCAAGGCGACATTATCAAGAATTTACAGTATCTCAAATCGCTAGAGTAAGGACTCCCTGACAAAGTTTTCGTAGCTAAATGCATATGTAAAGTGAGCTTCCTTACTCGTCAAACCAGCCGCCTTAACCCCTGATTTAGTACTCGTAAAACACTTCAATTGTTCAAGTGTATGTTCACCTTTTTGGGAGCTCGAACTTCTATTTGGCTAATAAATTCCAACCCCGCCTTTAAAACCTTAAAGAAATCAGTAATCTTCCAGGTCGACTGTAAAGTTGTTTATTGTAACGAAACTGATCACACTTGCAGTACACGCCCAAAACTATATTTCTTTATATCACCGTATATCATTTTGCTAACTTTTCTTGTCTCCGGTAATTGAAGTTAAGTAACAAAGCTCTAGGCTTATAATCTGAAACCCTGATAGTTTTTCTTTCCTCTCGTCCGACACGACGTCAACTCGCCCAACACAAAAAACGTAAATGGGGCTTGACTTGTTATTATTAGTGTGTGATCGTAGTTTGTGAAAAGAATTTTTGAAAAACTTTCCGAGGCTAGCTGCATATGCAGCGTAACCTTTCCACTGATAAAGAAAAATGCCCACAGATTACCTGTCTATCGGAGAAGCTGCAAAGTATTTAGGAATTTCCATTGACACCCTCCGCCGAAGGGAAAAAAATGGAAATATTACTTCTGTCCGTTTGGATGGTAAAAATAGATATTTTCTAATCTCTGACCTGGCCAAAGCAAAATGGGGTGAAATCCTGGATATTCAATCTGCCGCCGACAGACTGAATATATCTCCTTCCGGTCTTCGAAGACTGGCCGATAGTGGTGTCGTTCCTTCGTCTCGAACCGCCAGCGGCTACAGACAGTTCAAGCTATCCGACCTAGAGCAATACTACACCTCTCAGAAAACAGGCACACCTCAGAATACAAAAAAAGAACATCCTGAAACCATCCAGCCTTTGACAAATGATTTTTACCTAACCGCAAATGATTTCGATGACAAGATAGAGCACGTTCCAAGACCACCCCACCAGAGTTCACACTTATTCTCCAGGATCTTGCGGGTAGCCTTTGTTGCTCCGCTTTTTCTGGTTATTGGGCTTGTCTCAACTTTTTACTTATCAAAATTTTCAGAAAATAAACTCATGGAAAACAAACTTAATAATCTGGAGTCCCCTTCTCGCTCAGTTGACCAAGATGATTCGGCAGCAAATGCTCCACGGAAACAATCAAATAGCAAAACATTACCTTCAGTTTTAGGGGAAGCCAGCTCAATTGCTGACTTTAGTTTCATCGTTAATGTCCCCACTAATTTTTTCAACTCTGTTACCTTTTTTCGATCTTTACTTCTCTCTCCTCAGACCCAAGTGGAAGTCGGCATATGTGATCTGGATAGCGAGGGTAAGCAATATTATGATGCCAGTCAAAAACTTAATTACTACTGTAACGGCATATCATGGATTGCAATCAATTCAGGCACCGGCCCACAAGGCACCACCGGAGCCACCGGTCTCACTGGTCCAGGTGGCGCAAAAGGAGATACCGGTTCCAAGGGAGATACCGGTGCTGGCGGTAGTCAGGGAACAACGGGTGCCACGGGTACCGCAGGACTTACCGGCTACACCGGCCACACTGGTATTACCGGACCTCAAGGATCAACCGGATTTACCGGACCCGCCGGTGGACAAGGAGAAGCTGGAACTACCGGTTACACAGGACTCACTGGTCCCACAGGCCTTACAGGTCTTACCGGTCCCACAGGATGGACCGGATTCACTGGGTTAACCGGACCCACGGGCTGGACCGCCACAGGGATCAACCGGATTTACCGGACCGGCCGGTGGACAAGGAGAAGCTGGTACCACCGGAACTACGGGTCTGACCGGACCGACTGGTTGGACAGGACTAACAGGTCTGACCGGTCCCACTGGATGGACAGGGTTTACCGGATTAACTGGCCCTACCGGGTGGACCGGTTACACAGGTCTCACTGGCCCTACCGGGTGGACTGGTTTCACCGGTGAGACCGGACCGACAGGTTGGACAGGTTACACTGGCGAGACAGGCCCCACAGGATGGACCGGATTTACCGGACCACAAGGATCAACCGGAGTCACAGGTCCCGGTGGATCACAAGGAGAAGCCGGTAACACTGGGATCACAGGATACACTGGACCAACAGGATGGACCGGACTAACAGGACTCACGGGTCCTACAGGATGGACAGGTTTTACTGGTCTGACCGGTCCCACTGGATGGACAGGTTTTACCGGACCCCAGGGATCAACCGGAGCCACTGGTCCTGGTGGATCACAAGGAGAAGCTGGTACCACCGGATACACTGGACTTACTGGTCTCACTGGACCGACAGGTTGGACAGGTTACACCGGCGAGACGGGACCTACTGGTTGGACAGGATTCACAGGTCTGACCGGACCTACTGGTTGGACTGGATTTACCGGATTAACTGGCCCTACCGGGTGGACCGGTTACACAGGTGAGACCGGACCAACGGGATGGACCGGATTCACAGGTCTCACTGGCCCTACCGGGTGGACTGGTTTCACCGGTGAGACCGGACCGACAGGTTGGACAGGATTCACAGGACTTACTGGACCTACCGGTTGGACTGGATTTA
>LCJH01000091.1 GCA_000999595.1 Microgenomates group bacterium GW2011_GWA2_44_7 | reverse complement strand
ACCTCCCCCGCTACGAGAAACCGCCAGATATCCATTGGCACTCCAAGAAGCCGGTCTCCCCCAGGTGGCATCCCAACTTGAACTCCAGGAGGGCATGGAGCTTAAACGGTCAGTTAGACAACCGGCGGCCGGTGGAGGAGTGGGTGGCGGTGTAGGAATCACCGGCGTAGGAACGGGTGTCGGTGTTCGAGTGGGGGTAGGCGTCGGAGTTCGGGTGGGAACAGGTGGCGGTGTTCGGGTAGGAGAAGGGGTAAGGGTAGGTACCGCCGTGGCCGTGGGGGTGGGATATCCAGAAGGCACAGGGGTGGGTGTCGAGGTAGCTGAAGGGACTTTGAGAATGGCATTTTCATAATCAACGATATAGTGCCACCAGTTATTTAATTTATTTCCAGTGAATCCCCCGGTTTTGGGGAGATGGGTAAGCCACCATTTTTTATATTGATATCCGCTGCATCCCCAAGTTTGACAGTTAACATCTTTATAGTTGCCGACAAGGTTTGGATAAGCGAGCCAATCGTCACAGGCGCTTTTTACGGTGGTGGTATTTCCCCAGTCATAATCGGCGATGCTGTTGGGAGCATAGTGGACGTTGCCGCAATTGGCTTTGCCCGGAGCGACTTTGTCATAAAGGGTAAATTTATTCCAAGGGGTACTTTCGTTGGCCGCCCAACCACCATAAACTTGGGTCATAGTGGCTTCAGTTCGATGGCCGAAATCTTCAAGCATAAGGTCAACTCCTCTTTCAAAATTAAAGCCCATGATGGGAAGGAGTTTCGTACATGAAGTTTCGAGAATGGGGGGAGAGTTGTACCAAAAAGCACCGGGACCGGCCAGGGCAGATTCCCAGAAACCAAAATACGGTCCGCCCCAGAACCAGACTTCGTCAATTACTCCGCTATTCCTCTTTTCGCAGGACTGAAATTGGGAGAGCGCTTTTTGATAATTCATAATATCTGGCTGATGGCAAGTGGTGAAATTGGCTTCACAGGCAAGATAGCTATCATCGGTATAAACATAGCCATCGGCTTTTCCCGGGTAGGCATCAACGATAAGCTTTTCGGTAATGATATATGTTATGAATCCCCCACTGACTGTCTTAATATCGGTGATCGCTTGAGAAGTTAAGGTCTCTGGATCATTCCACTGGAAATTTTGAATGAGGCTTTGTCCTCCTTTACTTTCCAGTATTGGGTTGAAGATGATTAGCTGAATCTTTTTCGTAAGAGGGGTGGTTGTATTTGAAGTGGCGGCACGGTTGCGTAAATTATATTTAATATTGGTTCCATAAATAACAATCACCACCAACCCAAACAGAAGAGCTAAGGTTATCAATAATTGGATTGAGTGTGAGCCCTTTCCCCACTTTGCTTTCACTGAATAAAGTTTCGCACAACTTAAGAAGGGGCGTCAAGAACGGAACTAAAATTGGTTAGCTCACAGCCGGTGCAAGTTAAAGTACGGGGTGTTGGCTGGGGTAAATTATATCTTGATATTAACCCGATGGGCTTTTTGCTCTTCTCCCCTTTTTTCTCTTTCTTTCTCTATCTGCGCCCTTTTCTCCCGAGCGGCCGAAAGTTCTTCATCGACCTTCTTTTGACATTTCGGGTTAGGGCAAATTGTTTCAGTGTGATAAATAACCGAAGGGCGGTTACCGATCTTAATTTTCTCACTCCACTTTTTTGCCACAATTCTCGGCTGGCCACAACGAGGGCAAAGATTAACAAAGGAGTTATCCATGATTATTTTTAATAAAGGAGATGTTTATCGTCGGCTATCTCGATCACGATATGAACCGGATCGGTTGCCTCGATTCTGGAAGCCACCGGAATGGCTACCGCCGAACCTTTGGGGTGGACGCTCTTCCTGAGGGCGAGCTTCATTAACCACGATCGTTCGACCGTCAAGATTGTAGTTATTAAATTCAGTAACCGCCTTTTTTGCCTCTTCTTCCGAACTCATTTCCACAAAGCCAAAGCCTCGGGACTGACCGGAGTATTTGTCGCTGATAACCTTAGCACTCACTACTGTACCTGCTTTTGAAAAAAGATCAGACAGCTGCTGATCTGTAGTTGAATAAGGAAGCTTGCCGACGAATAATTTAGTAGCCATAAATTAACAAACAAGTTAACTAAATGCAGCTGCTTTAAGAAGAAATTGAGTGAAAACGGATAAAAGATACAAACCTAAAAAAAATAAAACGAGTATCTTTATCTAATACGAATTCAAATCTAAATCTTTGAAAGCAGGTACCTTTAGTCAACCTGCGAAAACATACATATTATAACTGATAGTTTTTCAGAAAGCAAATTTCAGATTTTAGATATGGCTTTGGAACGCTCAACCAGACTTATCCAATAGGCAAAATAGATGCGGGAGACAATTTGGTCAACGGTTGCTAAATCTTCCTTGGCAGTAAGCCTAGCAATAACTTCTGCCGGTGGCGGTTGACCGGCTTCGTCCTGCAAGGTTTCACTCCGTAACTTTGCTATTGTCACCCGATAGATATCTTCTGAAAACGCAAGCGAGTCTAGCGGATAAGCAACCGCAACATTGCGAAGGCGATAAGCATCTTTTCCGGGAGTATCGACAGAACCGACACCAGAAAGATGAAAGGCTAATTTACTAAGGTGGGGTTTAACATATTCCGGAATTATTCCAAGACTAGCTTGACTGTTGAGAATAGTACTTTCATTTCCCGGCTGAAGCCCCCAGTCAAACGCCCGGTCGAGATCTTGGGTCAGTTGAGCATAATAGGCCGGAAAATGGAGCTGAACAATGACTTTGATAACCGTTGTTGGCTGGGTAGCCAGTTGGGCTAAGGTAATTGACGGAGGACCGTCGATCTGCTCAAAAAAATTGTGGGTGTATAAGTCTCCTTCGCGAAATCTGTGAACCGCGTGCCGATTTTAGCAGAAAGGTCAAAAGTACTCCCACCGTACACCTCGAAGGTGGTTGAGAACGAATCCGTATCAACTGCGTCAAGCCCGTCCAGAAGGGTTGATGGTACGCTCGTCAGACAATACAGGGCGGCTAAAGTTATTGCTGCGGCTGGCGACCCGGGAATAAATCCTGTTCGTGTTTTACTGAATGGGAAATGGTATGGACCTACCGATAGCTATTTTGACGATGGCGGATTACCTCAATGGAGAGGTGCAGGTAAATTTACCAGTAGAAGTGACCGCAGATGGGTAGAATTTAAGGATGACAGTGGTGAAATAGTCCGAGTCTTTTTTTTAATCGGTGAGATTAGACTGAAAAGGCAATGGGTTGACCCTGATACCGGCGAAGTGATTATGTATCCCTTTCACCAAAGACTGCCACAAAAGTACCGTCTCAAGGCCAAGCTTGTAAATCCATAGAATAAATCTCCCTTATGAATTGTTCCCCCCCCGCCCGTCGCGTCCGGTAAGAAATTCGTACTCCTTGTACTCCCTGTGCATGCTGGGTTGCACCCTGCAAGGCCGTCCCTGCAAAAATTATTTGTAAAAGGAGTGGATTACAATTGGCATATGGATGCGCCTTTGATCGCCGCATTTGCCTTCGCGAGGAATATTAGTCACAGAACCCTAAGTGCCCTTTCGGTCAGCACAAAACTGATTCTCCCCTCTCGTCCTAGACCCAAAGATGTTGAGCAATTACTTATAAAACTTCAGGTTCTTCAACCGCAATTTATTCTCGGGCTCGGGCAGTATTCGAGAAGGGACAAAGATAAACTACGGATCGAGACACAATGCAGCAGCCCGGAAAAAGTGGACTACAAGATAGATTCATTTTTAAGTCCTTCGACCAATGCAAAATTTGCAAAAGGAATTGGCAATTCCTCCTGTAATAGAGTTTGTTTCGAGATTATAAAAGCAGTAAAAATAGGTTTATTTAATTCGCAATTTACCTTTGTTCACATCCCAAAGACTTTTGATCCAGCGGCAGCTGCTTGCGAGATCGAGAAGATGGTCGTCAACGCTTAATAAGATTTCTACTTATATTCGAGCGAGTCCCGTCGTACACCTCGAAGGTGGACTGTACGAAGGTGGACTCTTCAAGAGAGTAGAAGAGTTGTTACCCGACAAAACCTAATCCCCTTAGAAGTTCGGCCAGGATTGCTGAAGAGCACCGCAGCGATATGGGATGCCGTAACACATCGGCATGATTGTATCTGCTCCCTCCGTTATAACTTCGACTCCGAGACACTGACATTTATAAGGGCGAGTCGTCATCCCCCACCCACCGCCGACTCTTGGAAAGAAAATAATCGCAACAAGTATGAGTACTAAAAGAACGAGGACTTTAGATTTTATTCTCGCTAGGATTTCGACCAGAATAAAGGTGAACGTCGCAAAAATTATTATGTGGGAGCCCTCCCGCATCTTACCGTAATCAACAAAATCAAAAATGGAAAAGATAGCAGCTGCGAGAAATGGCCAGAGGGCAAGTAGGGCTTTAATTTGAAGATTTAATCGAGATTTGAAAACACGGTTGACAACAAAGAAAGACAAGAGCGAAACGGCCGCCAAAATATAGTAGGGATAATAACGAATCCCAACAAGCAGTGGATAGATGATCGTATGTTCGAACCAGTCTTGCATGAATTTCTACTTATATTCGAGCGAATGGAGAAACCAGCTAACCAGAGAAAGAACGACACTAAAGAGGATCGCCCAGCCGAGGTTATCGACCCTAAAGCCCGGGACGAGAGCAGAGACCAAGAGAATCATCAAAGCGTTGATGATTAAAATAAATAAACCCAAGGTTAGGATAGTCACCGGCAAGGTAAAAAACACCAGGACCGGTTTGACAAAAGCATTAACTACTCCCAAGACAATCGCCACAATAAAGGCGGTAAGGAATGAATCGACTTTGACCCCCGGAAGGATATAAGCGCTTATAAAAACCGCCAGAGAATTAATCAAGAGATTGGCAATCAGCCTCATAGATTTATGATAGCACCGAGGGTAACGGTGTCAAATTTTCGATAACTGGGACAGGGACACGAGGATCAACGCGTGGTGATAACTTCCTTGCCTAAGTCTTTGGACATCTTGGTACGAGTATGATTTTAATTCTCTAAGGGTTAATTACTTTTGCATCCAGGCAGTATCCCCCGGAGGTGGGAAAGAACGTATCTAGTTCGATCAGCTTCGTGACTCATTGGACCCTTTGCCGAGTCCAAAAGGTCTCGTAGCTTTTACAGTTACTAACAATTTGGGAATAATTGCCGTTGGAAAATGAGAAAAAAGAACTTGTGATTACGCATGATGGTAAGCCGACAGTCAAAGTTGTCCCTTATGAACAAAGTCCTGAAAGACAAACTAATCCCCTTCTGAAAACGGTGACGCTTTATAAAGATCCCGTCGAGCCGATAGATGAAAAAGTGTGGGAGAGGCTGAAGTGAAATTATTTCTCGATACTCATGTTTTGGTTTGGCTCGTCTCAAATCCAGATAAACTCTCTAAAGCCGCCCTGGGCGCAATTACACGAGCCCAGAAGAAAGGAGAACGGCTCTATGTTTCCTCCGTTAGTATCTGGGAAATAGCAATGTTGATTGTGGCCAAAAGGTTAGTCCTTACAATCGACACTCAAAAATGGCTTGAGACCCTAGAGAGCCTACCTTCCTTTAGTTTTGTTCCAGTTGGCAATGCAATTGCTAAGGCATCTGTCTTTCTTGACGATTTCCCCCACCGCGATCCGGCCGATAGAATGATTGTGGCATCGGCACGGGACCTTGAGGCAACACTAGTGACTAGTGACCAAAAGATAAGAGCTTACAAAGGGGTTAAGACAATTTGGTAAGAGGCGATATCGGCGAAATACCTCTCGTAGAAATAGCTTCATAAATAGACTCGATACCTAATAACTGTCTACTATCTTTACTCGATCTTCGTAGAAAAATTGGCGGCCGTTTATATCCCTTTCCAGGGTATCGAAGTCTTCAAAAACATTTTTCAGGCGACCAAATTGAGTTCTAGTCATCCAGATATTCTCTCCTCCTTCAATTTTCTCCCTTAAGTCGCCCTGCATATTTTCTACACGATAAACCCAAAAGTATTTATCTTCCAAAAATCCCCCGTCCTTATGAATATGATGAAAATGGGCAATACCCTTTAAGATAAGATCGCCTGTTAGACCGGTCTCTTCTAAAAGCTCCCTTCGAGCCGCCGCCAGTGGTGTTTCGCCCCAGCGGATCTTACCGCTTATCGATCCATACCAACCAAAAAAGGGTTCTTTAAGTCGGTGATGAACAAGATACTCGGTCTTACCGCTTTGAATTTTAACCGGATGAAGGGCGACGCTAAGCTTGGCTTGTTTTTCCAATTGAAGGGCATCAGTGTCCATTTTATTGGCGAACTCTTTACCTTCGGTTGTAAGTGAGTATCTCCCCCGGTCCTTTTTAACCAAGCCCTCTTTAAGCAGGCGACCGAGATGAAAGGTAAAATGATCATTGGTTACTCCGACTTTATTTAAATCAGAAAAACGCGCTCCCGGCTTAAACAGCAGCTCCCGCAAGATCGAAATTTGAAAGTCGTGGATTTTAAGTTCCATCTAAGCCGATTATTCCCCAATAACCTTTTTGTGTCTAGTAAAGTCGACTTTACTAAAAGAAGACAACCGGAGGGATTGGAACGATTGGGTTATTGGACATGGAATACCTTGTAGAAGATTGTATTACTGTTGACAACCAATCATTACCTGTGATAACATATTCTTACTATGCCCTATATCACTACCCTCACCCAAAAAGGACAGGTGACTATCCCCGTGGAGATTAGGAAATATCTAGGCATCAAACCCCACCAGAAAGTCGCCTTCACTCGAGTGGATGACCAAATTACGATAAGCCCCGCAAAAGACTTTCTCCTGCTTAAAGGATCTGTCCAATCTTCTCACAAATACTCTGATAAGGAAGCCGACAAAAATGTTCTGTCTCACGTGAGAAAAGGCTATGGTAAGTAAATATCTTCTGGATACCAATATTCTTATTCGTTTCTTGACTAACGACTCAGAAAAGCAGGCTACGGCAGTTGAGAATCTTTTTCAAAAAGCCCCAGATAAAAGCCTTGTCGTCCCGGATGTTATTCTTGTCGAGACAGTCTTTGTTTTATTATCCTTTTACGATCTTTCAAAAGAAGCGATAATCGAAAAAATTTCCGCCATGATTGCTTACAGCAAATTTGATCTTCATAAAGCACTCTTTCAAAAAACACTCGCTCTTTACAGCAAATATCCCATCTCTTTTGTTGATGCGTACTTAGGAGCGGTCAGCAGTTCCAAACCCACTCGTCCCGTCTTTACATTCGACAAGAAAATGCTGGGCCTAACAGAAATAAAAGCGGTTGAACCAGGATAAATCAGTACATCAAACCCGAAATTTCCATCTAAGTCGATTATTCCCAATAATCTTTTTGTGTCTAGTAAAGTCGACTTTACTAAAATTTGCATCTTGAGGAGGATAGGCAAAGATCCTATCAAAGTAAGTATTAATAGAGACGTGCCGGGCGGGCAGAAAAATTAAGAAGTTTCAGCGAGCGAATTTAAAAGAAGTTTTAGAGTTATTGAGCTTGTTGAGAGTTATGGTCTGTATGGGGTTTTTAAGTCGGTTGTAGGCTATAACGAAGGCGGACAGACCCGGGACACGATTTAATAATTTCCAGCCCTAACGCTTTCAAGAATTTTTTCACCTTCCGACATTTCGCGTACCCGTGCGTAACAAATATGATATTCCACATTGGTATACCATCCTTCGTGGCAAACTTCCTTAGGGACGATAATAGCGATGTCTCCTCCAACGACACTTTTTCCTTTGGTGTCCATCCACCGTGCTAATTGGGTACCAAAGCTTTCTTTGTCGGGAGGTTGATTAGCCGTATGGGCAACTTTAAATGCTTTTTCTCTTGGCCTCTCACCTCCAATTCGATCAGGGTAAAAAAATACCTCTATTGGAAATATTTGTGAGATGTCCCCCCACTTCTCGAACTTCTCCCGTTTCCCAAAAAGCGATTGTTCTAGCGACCACAAATTTAGCCACCTCTCCACTATCCGGACTGACAAACTGTCTGTCTTTCTCCCGAACGGCTTTTTGGACGACCGTCTCTCTATCCGCCTGCCTGATTTCCTTGTTATCTATAACTACCATAGGTCAATCTACAAGTAGACTTATGTTAGCAGGACTGAAATTAGAATTCCAACTGCGCCGACAATCGCCCAAACGGAAAGCTGTTGACCAAAAAGAAGCACCCCTAAAGCATAGGCACCAACCGGCTCCGCCATCACAACCAGATGGTATCTATAATCTTTGTTCACTGGAGTGCACTAGTCAGCTGATAAACCGACCACACGACATTCGCCAAAGTCAGCCCAACCAAGGGAAAAAACATAAGGGAGCTGATAACTAAACTTACTATACCCAGCTTATACGCCGCCTGGTTATCTTTGTTTGCTTTGTTAAGAAGCCTCACTCCCGAGAAAATATTCAAAGCACTTATTGGTAGAACCAAAAACACCGGTCCATAAGTCAAAAACGAATTCCGTTCGATACCAAAGTCAGTATAAAGTTCGCCCAACTTTGGGTAGGGTCCCAAGAATATCACCACCAAAAAAAACACCAGCAAAATCCCTAAAAATAAATTGGCAATGCCGATAATTTTATGTTGTGAAGCTTTTTCCACCTACTTTAGTTAACCGCCTTTACCACCTTTAGTCAAGTTAGTGTATAAGTCATTGACTTATATAGTCCCTGGAGTGAATACTATCTCCTGGCACAGAACCAGAAGGAGGGTTAGAAAAAAAGAGAAAAACGAGGATGAAGAAATACTCGGGCAATTTGTTTAGCCTGAGAGTATAATCAAAATCGCTAGAAGTCAATCGTTTGTATAAGTCAAGGACATTTGCGACATTCCTCCTTTCGCAACAAAGTATCCCAGCGGGCTTTGCAACTCCAGGGAGTGGTGTCTCCGTTTAGTGTTGT
>LCJH01000090.1 GCA_000999595.1 Microgenomates group bacterium GW2011_GWA2_44_7 | reverse complement strand
ATGATCTGGTAATATCTCATAGTATACAGGCTCTACTGGCCTTTTCGCCCTCAAAGATTTTGCTCCGAGCGCATTACTTGTGTTGTGCTCCAAAACCCTTCGGTCCAAATCGGTCGTGATACCTGTGTACAAAGAGCCATCCTTTCCCCTGACAATGTATAAAAACCAGTTTGCCATGAGGTGTTTGCACTCAAAAATTTGCGACCAAGTTTTTGAGTACGAGAGCTAAATTATAACCAGTGTTTGCACTCAAAAATTTGCGACCAAATTTTTGAGTGACCCCGACGGGAATCGAACCCGTATTACAGCCTTGAAAGGGCTATGTCCTGAGCCGTTAGACGACAGGGCCAGATCGAGCTTGGTTGGCTTCGTAATTATACCAAAGCCGGCTTCAGGATATAATTTGCAATAGATAAATGAGGAATACGGTAACGATCTTATTGACATGTTTGGTTAGCGTTGGTGCGTATTTTCTGATTACATACAGACTTTCTTCTTCTTCGGTTTTTGCCGATGATTTTGCCAGGGATCTTTATGACATTTTGGATATAACTCGAGGGAAATTAACGCTATTGGGTCCAAGTTTAAGTTTCGGAGGGCTGAGGGCCGGTCCTTATTATTATTATCTTTTCGCTCCAATATTTGCCCTTTCCAGGGCCGACATCAACAGTGTTCTTTACTTTAATGCGGGGCTATTTGCCGCGGCTTTGGGTTATTTCTACTATAAGTTAGCGCCAAGAGTAGGAAGTGTTCGAGGGCTGGCCGCGGTAGGAATAATTGCTCTTTCGCCCGTTTATCTATACGGAGCAAGAACGCCAAGCAACGGGTTTTCGTTTCTTCCGTTGCTATTTATTTTTTTGATTCAGATTATGATTAAAGATAATTTTAGCCTTAGGGGACTTTTACTTTTAGGAATACTGGGAGGGGTTGTAGTTAACTTTCACTTTGTGACCTTGCCACTTTTTGCGGTTTTGTTTTTGGTGATCTTGCGACAGCTTAAAGACAAATTGAAAATTCTCTTTTTTACTCTTGGGTTTGGGCTGACCTTTTTACCGCTTTTATTTTTTGAGGTCAGGCATAACTTTGTGATGACGAGGACCACTTTGAGCCTTAAGGATGCTTGGCTGGAGAATCGAAATCTAAGGGATCTACCGGATTCGATTTTACCGGATAAATATATTCCTAATAACTTCTTTATCATCCTTGGCCAAACGAAGAGGTGGCTGGCAGTCGAACCGCTAATCCTTTTTGGCCTCGGAGGACTTTTCATTTGGACAGAGAGAAAGAGGACTAGGACGGGGGTAATGTTTTTGTCTTGCGTGGGAATATTTTTTTTGCTGGCTATTATTATGCGTTATCAGTTTTCACCTCATTACCTGATCCCCTATGCATTTTTACTCATATTTACCTTTGTGGTACTTCATGCAAAATCGAAGTGGGTATTTTTAGTTTTTACGCTAATTATCACGGCAGAGATATTTTCGTTTCCCAGACAATTATTCCTACCGTCAGCCTCAACACCGGAAAGATTTAAAAGGGGGGTTGATTTGGCGATAGCGAACCAGATGGTTGATAGATCAGTACCACTGAATGTTTTACGACTGGTTAATCGAAAAAATAATGTAACCTTGGGGTATGAGTATCGTTATTTCTTTAAGCTTGAAGGGTATAACCTGAATTCGATTTATGAATACAACACAGCCAGGACTTTGCTTGTGTTTTCCGATCTTAAGGAGACGAACATTAACAAAGTTGCATCTTGGGAAATAGATCAGTTCGGGAGAGAGTATACAAAAGAAGCTGAGGAACTGAAACTGGACCTGTTAACTATTATAAAGTTAGAAAAATAGAAACAGACCCCTGAAGTATTTGCGAGAGACACATCTTTGAAAACGAAAAAGGAGAGCGGCGGATTTGGGGAGTATGAAGATGGTGGTTTCAAGTTAGCGACCGATTAGGGACTTTATTTTATTAAAGACGAGTTGGGCAGTGAATTGGTTGCCCTGAGGATTCCAGTGGGTCTCGGGCGTGGGATAGTAATACTGCTGAGCATCACTAACTTTTAGGTAATCGGTAGTAAGATCTAAGAAACTTGCAGGAAGATTGTTTACCTTGAAATAATTTTCGACGTCTGCTTGCAGATAATATGTCCCTTCGGGCGGAAAATCGGTACCCGGTGTTAATTTAAGTTGCCAAATTGAGGGTTGCCAGACGATGAGCAACGGAATTTGTCGGCTGGCAAGAAGTTTGGCCGTTCCGCTGAGAACTGACTTAAATTTATCGAAGTCTTTTTGGAAGTAGAGATTAAAACAATCGCGGACATAGACACACTGGCTAAAAGTTGCACCAAAATAGTCCTGGTCTTCACGGAATTTCTTAGCTTCTGCCGGGGAATGGACAAGAGAGGGTAACCGCCGCTCGATCCAATTGGCAAAAAGAATCCATAAATGAGATTCTCCGAGGGCGGGGTAGCGATATCTGAATGGTAAAATGTCGCTAACCTCCCTGCCAAAAGGATCGAGTTTTCTCCAGGAAGACACTACTTGTAGCGGAAGACCCTCAGGATCGGTTTTTACCCAACGATTAGAATGAAGGTCGCTTAGGTCATTTTGTAAATAAACGCCGAGAACTACAAAATCCGGTTTGATGGCGAGACCTTCGCCGATTAAATAGGAATAGTAACTGTCCGGGCTATAACCATCATGGAATCCGGCGTTGATGACTTCAAATGTGTTAAAGCCTGAATCTCTGAACATCTTTTGCACTATCCATGGCCAGGATAGTTTGTAATCCTGGGCCATCCCAGCGACGAAAGAATCTCCTAAGACTAAAATTCGATAGCCGCCTACGGGTTTGGTGATTGAGAACTCTTCGCCTTTGTAACCGAGGGAATTGATGATAAGTCCGCTGTCAAGTTTAATATTTGACTTAAAAGTAAAGGGCACATAGGGACTGGTCTTCCACACGGAGTCCGACCTTTTTATACCCTCGCTAAAAGGAATTTGAGGTTTGATATTTCTGACCAGTAGTTCGAGAATTGTTAGCCCAAAACCTAGAGTGACAACAGAGATGATCAGCCCCAAAACCGCATTTTTAAGGTGAGAGCGAAGCGATTTTGGAGCTTTGCTTGAGGGGGCTATTTTTATGTTCGAGGGAAGATTGTCATCCATGGTTGTTAATCTGATTTTTTGCTTTGTGAGCGGGAAGTATGAGTAAGACTGACATATGATTTGAGTTATTCTTCTAGTATACTTCAGAAACTTAAATTTGAGTTTCTGTAGTATAACGAATCAAATCTAATTTTTCGCTCTGCGAGCTGCAAATTAGAGTAAGATTAGTATATAATGACCGCGTAAATTTCATGAAAGCGGTAATTCCGACAGGAGGCAGAGGAACGCGGATGCAGCCGATTACTTTTTCGGCAAATAAACACTTCATCCCAGTGGCGAACAAACCACTTATTTTTTATCCGATAGAAACAATCGCGCAAATCGGAGTGAAAGAGGTTGGGATTACCTACAACCCGGGGATGCTTGAGTATGTTAAATCTTTTTTAGGTGATGGCGCTAAATGGGGCCTGACGTTTACATTTGTTTTGCAAGAAAGACCCATCGGACTGGCTAATATCGTTCAAGTTTGTAAAGACTTTCTTGACGGCGAACCATTTATCTTTCATCTGGGAGACAATATCTTTGCAGACGGGATCGTCGAGGCGGCGGAATATTTTCGAACAAAGAAACCTAATGGTCTGGTGACAATGATCCATCATAAGCAAAATAAAAGAATGGGAGTCCCCTATTTTGATAAGCGGCTCGCGGAGAGTATGAAATTCCCACTCCCTTCCAGTGGTTGGTCGACCATAATTATCGAGTTGATGTTATTGAATATATAGGCAAGTGGCTGGACCCGGGAAAATTTGATGATTGGATTGAAGCGAATCAATATCTGCTTGATAAAAAAATTGAGACAAAGATAGAGAGTAAAATTGATAAACAGTCGGTAATTGAAAATCGGGTGAATATGGGAAAGAGGTGCAAAATCGTTAATTCGAAAATCCGTGGACCGGTAGCTATTGGCTCAGGAGTTGCGATAATTAACTCTTATATTGGTCCCTTTACTTCAATTGGGAACGATTCACGGATTGAGAATAGTCACGTAGAAAATTGCGTTATTATGGAAGGAGTTAAGATTGCCAATATCAAACAACCGATTGATGCGAGCCTTATTGGAACTAATGCTGAAATTACCAATAGCGTTGGGCCGACGCAATCTTTAAGATTCTTTGTGGGAGAAAAAAGCAAAATTAGTATATGAAACTACTTGTGACCGGCGGGTGTGGGTTTATCGGCAGCAACTTTATTCGATATTGGCTTAGGAAATATCCAAAAGACTTCATTGTCAATCTCGACAAGCTTACCTATGCCGGCCATCTTTCTTCAACGAAAGATTATTCAAAATCCTCTAGATATAAGTTTGTCAACGGCGACATCTGTAACCCAGTGCTAGTGAAAAAAGCGATAAAGGAGGTTGAGGTAGTTGTTCACTTTGCGGCGGAAAGTCATGTTGATCGTTCTATTCTTCATCCGGCGGAATTTGTCAGAACTAATGTGCTGGGGACCCAGGTCCTTCTAGATGCAGCCCTGGAACAGAAAATTAAACGCTTTCATCATGTCTCCACCGATGAGGTTTTTGGCACTTTGTCACTTGGAACAAAAAAGAAATTTAACGAGCAGACGCCGTATCGACCTCATAGTCCATATTCCGCTTCTAAAGCCGCTTCAGATGATTAATAAACAAAAGGTTCCCGTTTATGGTGATGGCAAGTATGTCCGCGATTGGCTTGAGGTCGAGGATCATTGTCGGGCGATTGAAGTAGTTCTGCTTCGGGGTAAACTGGGTGAAACTTATTGCGTCGGCGGTCAATCCAAAGAGACAAACAATTTGGAAATTATGAAGATGGTTTTAAAAATCTTTGGACTCGATGAATCATGGATAGAATTTGTGAAGGATCGACCCGGACATGATCGCAAATATGCCGTTGACTGGTCGAAAATTCACCGAGAGCTAGGATGGTCACCGGTGTATGACATAAATAAGTGGCTTGCAAAAACAATCGATTGGTATAAAAATAATTCGTGGTGGTGGAAACCGCTTAAAAAACGGGCGGAAGGAATATATTCAGAGAAACAACAAAGTCCCGAGGCCGTTGTGAATCTAAAGAAATAACTAAATAATTTAGTGCACTGGATATACGTATTATTGAGTTAATGCTTGTAAAATTTAATTATTGAGTTATAAATAACGAGATCAATCTATTTCTGTCGAGATAGGGATTAATCGGCATATAAAAACATCTATGAACTTTGAAGAATTTCTTGAAAAGGCTAGAAACATAAAAGAACAATATGCCCAACTGAATATAGTTAAAGGCGAGCAAAGGTGGGGATATGTTAATAGAACTGAGGCCTTGGTCGGTGATGTTGGCGATCTTATGAAAATGGTTATGGCAAAGGCGGGTTATCGTGAGTTTCCGGATCTTGAGAAAAACCTTAGACATGAATTAGTAGATTGCCTCTGGGCAATTTTTGTTATCTCTGATGAGTTAGGAATTCGACTTGAGAATGAAGTGACTCCATGGTTAGCAGAAATGCAAGATAAAAT
Source organism: Microgenomates group bacterium GW2011_GWA2_44_7 (assembly GCA_000999595.1). Lineage (GTDB taxonomy): Bacteria > Patescibacteriota > Microgenomatia > GWA2-44-7 > GWA2-44-7 > GWA2-44-7. The sequence goes on along the minus strand of LCJH01000090.1, from coordinate 2,640 downwards.
CATTAAAGAAAAACAAAAGACCAGCAAATGAACAAAAGCGAAGATAGGATTCTTGTTTTCGGCCATGGGCAGATGGCGGGGTTTATACCTGAGTTTTTCGGGGATGTCATTATTTCAAGAGCAGACATTACTAAGCCGAATGAAGTTGAAAGTGAAATCGAAGAAATTAAACCAACGGTTGCTATTAATACGGCGGCTAAAACAAGTATAGATTGGTGCGAGCTTAATAAAAGCGAGTCCTTCGCGGTAAACACCCTTGGTCCTTTCAATATCTGGCAAGCTTGTCAAAAGCGAAGTATATTTCTTTGTCACTTCTCAAGTGGTTGCATTTTCTATAGTGCCACTTACGACCAAATCTATACTGAGCAAAGTGTCCCAAACCCCCGGTGTTACTATAGTTGGACAAAGGTTTGGGCAGAGAATCTCCTTGGAAAATCACCACAGTTGTTAGTCCTAAGGCCTAGAATGGTTATTTCCTCTAAGGTGGACAGAAGAAACACTCTTGGAAAATGGCTTGTCTATACTCACTTTATTTCAGATCAGAATACGCTTACGGTCATAGAAGACATGATGCCCGTGGTTAAAGATCTAATTGCAAGGAGAATAAGCGGCACCTTTAATATTGCCAATCAAGGGACGGTCTCACCTCTTGAGGTGGCACAGGTAATAAAAGGTGAGATTAACCCCTCACTAAAAATTTATGAAACAACACTGGACGAAGTAAATAAGAACCTGGTGGCCAAACGGTGTACGACAATTCTCTCTTCTGAGGCGCTACGAACACTAGGGTACACGCTTCCTCCAGCCAGGGAGTCCATCCAAGGGGTGATCAGGACCTTTAAACAAAATCTGATCAAAGCCGGCGGGCTTAAGTCAATGGATATTGTAAGAAAGGAAACATTAGAAAAATATACTATAACCCAAAAGAAGGCGACAACCTACACGGGGGAAAACTAACAACGGTTTTGAGTAAATGAAGAAGTATTCTAAAGACACGAATCGGTTGGCGGTTCCACTTAAGATTGAGAGAACGAAATTTACCAATATTTACCACATGCCGGATATGACCAATCCGGCGCGACCTGGGAGGAAGTTATATTGCTTGTATGATGATCGTCTGCCTCTAGTAAGGGATTTTACTAATAAGCAAACCTTTTATGTTGAATTTACCCAAAAGGACATTGTTGCCGGACATCACTATCACAAAAAGAAAGTGGAGCTAGATTGGATACCGCTAGGTAAACTACGTTTTTTACTGGAAGATATTAAGACTGGGGCACAGGAGTCCTTCGACGTCGATGCCGAGGACCACAAGGTGATTCTCATTCCTAAATACGTGTCACATGCTGTAATCTCGTTATCTGTTCCAGCAATTCTTTTGGGAATAACCAATGGCTACGACGAAGCAGAAGATATTTATCCATATGAAATTAAGAACCTCAATTCTTCCGATTGTCAACTCTATACGAAGGACATAATTGAAGAGGAAATCCTCTCAATCAATTTTCATCTTCCTTCTCAAATATCCGCTGGCATAATGCAAGTATCGGATGAAATTCGCTCTGCATATCCAAATCATTTTTACTACTCTCCGGAGCGCTTACACACCACACTGCTAGCGCGTATTCCCAAAGATACGTCGATTGACATATTAGTGGGGATTATCACTAAATACAAAAAACTATACCCGTTTCATCTGCTTTTCGAGGGTATTGGAGCATCGAATCGAATTATTAGTGTGCCTGCATTTGATTTATATGATCAAATACATGCGTTTCGAGCCGCTATTAGGACAAAGGTGACAAGCTCAGATGACTATACTAAATACGATCCGGTTTGGGAGCAGATCCTGTGGGTAAATTTTGTGCGATTCCAATCTGTGCCTGACCAAAGTCTCTTTAAATTTGTTCTCCGATTTAAAACAAGGATTTATGGCTATCTGTCTGACCCGCCTGTTGAATTGTATCTGAATCAAAGTCAAACTTTGGACCCTAAATACAGCAAATTAATCACTACAATCAGTTAGTCATAACTAGCAACAAAACTCCATTTTTCCTTGATCCAGCCAGGCAATATTTACTGAACTTCTTCTTCGCCTTCGTTGATTTCGTCACCTTCTACCGGTGGTAAGCCGCTGTCTTCTTCCTCTTCTTCTGTCCGGATAGGGAGAGCGCTGGGAGCGGGAGTGGCACTGGATGTTTGATTTGAAAAAGTAGCTTCAGGGGCTGGTGTTTCGGTGGTTGGCTCAACCGAGGTGGATTGCTCGTTCGTACCTTGGAATAGGCATCCCGAAAGAAGTGTCGAACTGAGGAAAAGAAAACATAAGAATAAACTTTTCTTGGGCATTTTGTTTTTAATATACTTCGTAACTTAAGTTTTGAATTGCCTAAAAGTAAACGAATCTGATATGAGTAAGATTAGTATATACTTCAAAAACTCCATTTGAGTTTTTCAGTATAACGAATCTAATCTGATTTTTCGCTCTACGAGCTGTAAATCAGAGTAAGATTAGTATATCTTTTTGCTTATAAGACTGCAAACGCTTGTATAAGTCAAGGACATTTGCGACATTCCTCCTTTCGCAACAAAGTATCCCAGCGGGCTTTGCAACTCCAGGGAGTGGTGTCTCCGTTTAGTGTT
>LCJH01000089.1 GCA_000999595.1 Microgenomates group bacterium GW2011_GWA2_44_7 | reverse complement strand
CTCGCTCGTGGTTTAACAATCTCGTCCTCCGAGCGCCTGCGGACTCCTCTTTCAGGGGAGTCACCAACATCAACCTTGTTCTTTCCCAATCCCTCCAACTTTCACCGTCTGGCATCTCTATCCCAAAAAATGTTAATGGGCTAACTGCTTCACTTGCAATCGGGACCCGAATGTTTCCATCGTTAACCTCCATCCTCCGCACTAGTGTCCTTAACCCTAAAATCACCAACTCGCAGCCAACTCTTCTGGATTCCTCGGGTACGCCCCTAACCATCGTTGCGCATTCATTAACCAGTGCCGATTGATCGCTCACTTCTCCCTTCAGGTGACCACTTGCCCACCCCCTCATCACCCCTACCGCCTTCAATAAATCATTTCTCGAGTGTTTTCCAAACCGATCCTCGGTAAATCTGATCACCTTAAATCTCTCTCCATATTCTCGATATACGCTCCCCAAATCATCAGGGTCTCTTTGCTGCAACATCCCCTCAACCATCGCTTGGTTGGCCACCATTCCTCCCCTTCTGTCCTAACCGTCACCGCTACCTCTCCTCCACTAACACGTCCTCCCGAGACGGCCGGCAACTTTACCTCAACTTTACTAACCGAAGTGTCTTGATAAACCGAAGCCCGGCTCTCTGCCATAGGTCAAGTATATAACCCATTAAGAAAATGGTGTAATAATAAGTATACATGGACAATACGCAAACAAAGCAATCATACTTAGAAAGCATCACCCTCTTATATAAACAGCTGCCACCCAATACCAACTGGAACGGTTATTGGAAGAACTTCTTTGAACTTCAGCTGCCTCCGTTTGAAGAGGATCCTGATAAATTCATCTTTACCCACTGCGAACTTATTTCCGAGGCTCTTGGCCTTCTTGGTAAAGAGCACGAAACCACCAAGGTCTTCCTCCTCGACCTCCCGCTTAGATTCTCTAAAGTTATCTTCGACTGGCCTCCCACCCCTGACCAGATCAAAAAGCTTATGACCGACTAGCTAGCTATGCGTGTCTTTATCAACCTAGAGCCGGAAGCCAAAGGATTTTACCTCTATCCCAGTAAGTATACTTGACAAATACCCCCAGGTAATTGCACAATACAACTATGCAAACCTACATCCCTCGACTGGCTGAAAAAAACCTTCACGATGGGCTAAAGAGTGGGAAAATAATCATCCTACTCGGCGCCCGTCAGGTTGGTAAAACAACCCTTCTTAAACACACACTTAAAGGAGAGTCTACCCTCTTTCTAAATTTAGACACCCAGGTCGATAGGGAAAAACTGCTCAAAGCAGCAGCCATAACCCCTAGCGAAGCCATCAGAAATCTTGGTTCTCCCGAAACTATTGTTATTGATGAAGCACAACGCCTCCCAGAAGTTAGTCGTATTGTAAAAGGCTGGTTTGACTACGAAGTCAGCTCAAGGATAATTCTTTCAGGCTCATCCAGCCTCGATCTTTTAGATCAATCAGCCGAGAGTCTAACCGGCAGAAACGTTAAAATCCACCTACCTCCTCTTCTATTTGAAGAGATGGTAAGAACTCAGAACTGGTTTCCGCTCTTTGAGGCAGCAAGACAAACTGATACTCATGCCTTTTCCGACCAATTTAGCCCCCACCTACTTTCGGCCATGGTCTATGGCGGATACCCAGACGTCTTCACAAACGACGATAAACCGTCAAAGTTAACTTCGCTAGTCACCGACTATCTTCTCAAGGACATCTTGCAAATCAGTCTCGTTAAAAATCCTGAATTAATCCAGAAATTACTCACCCTACTGGCCTACCAGACCGGGTCAATCATTTCAACAAACGAGCTCGCCAACAACTTGCTTACCTCCCGAGCTACAATCGAGAAATATTTAGACCTTCTTGAAAAAATCTACGTGGTCTTTAGGTTACCAGCATTCAGTAGTAATCCCCGAAAGGAAATTACCAAGGGACACAAAATGTATTTCTGGGACACTGGGATCAGAAACGCGCTTATCGGCGAATTCAGCCTAAATCAAAGCGAGGTAGATCTTGTGATTAAAGAAATTACAGGAGAACTAAAAGCCTTCGAAATTAAATGGTCTCCCGGTAAAACAACCAAAGCCTTCACCCCAAAGTACCACATTCCCGTAAACCTAATTCACAGAGAAAACTTCATCAATTACCTCTTAAAGACACCAAATTCAGCCGGCATCCCATAACAAATTCATCCTTCTGCCGATCTAACGCCTGTTCGACTGGCCCCCCACCCCCCGGCCGGTCAAAGAACTGATGACTAACTAAGAGCTAAACTTCTTCGATGACCAAAACCGCTTAGAGCTAAAAAACCAGCACCGACCCTTGACAAACACTAGATTAATATCCATAATAACCTTATGTTAATACCAACATCCCAAAACACCAGATCAATTACCGACATGCGTGAGAACACCATCAAACTTCTCGAAGAGGTCAAAAAACTTGGCCTTGTCTATCTTTTTAACCGCACCAACCCAGAGGCCGTCATACTTTCAATTGAGGAATTTCAAAGTCTTCAAGAACTCATTGAAGATCACCTAGACGAGCTCGAGGCGGAAAAGCTATCTAGGGAAAAAGTTGGTCGCAAAATACCCCTAAAGCAGGTTATCAAAAGATACCAACAGTCTAGCCGTGTATAAAGTCTACCTCGCCCAGAAGGCCGAAAAAGAAATCTACAAACTCTCTTCAGTTGATAGCAGAAAGGTCCTTGAAAAAATTCCCTTATTAAAAGATCCCTTTAGCCAGAACCTCGATATTAAAAAACTTACAAATTCTCCCGGTTTTTATCGCCTACGGATTGGCAACGTTCGCATGATTTTCGTAATCGACAACAAAAAGAACGAAGTAATAATACGCAAAATCGGCTACAGGGGTAATATTTACCGTTGACACAAAAATTTTCATTTTTTTCACTTCGCCTTCTTCCGGTGAAAAGTTTAGTCTTGAATCCCCTTTTCACACTATCCCACCACCGGAACAAGACAAAGACAATTTTTTAAAACTCGCTGCGAACTCATCTCCTCGGCCTTAGGCACTCTCAGCAAAGATCATCCCACGACAAAGCGCTTCCTTATTGATCTCCCCTCCGCTTCTCCAAAGTCATCTTTGACTGGCCACCCACCCCCGAGCAGGTCAAGGAACTGATGACCGACTGATTCGAATATCCATATCGGTTTAGAAAGACAATAAATTTTACTCTAGCCTTGTATTGTAACTCTACTTGACAGAATAAGCGCACATATTGTATACTCGGATTCACAATGGAGCAGATAATCAAAAGGCGAGCAGAAGACTCAATTAAATCTTGGCTCGATACTAAAAAAATTCTGTTAGTTCTTGGAGCCAGACAGGTGGGCAAAACCACTTTACTAAAAAACTTTTTCCGAGGCTACAAAACTACTTACCTCAACCTGGACGTGGAGTCCGACAAATTGGATTTTAGACGAGCCGCCTCTTTGGACCCCATATCGGCCATAAAATCTCTATCCGGTCCCCAGATAGTTATTCTTGATGAAGCCCAACGATTACCGGAAACCAGCCGCGTCGTCAAGGGGTGGTACGACTATGAAGTCCCCGTAAAAATAATACTATCCGGCTCATCAAACCTTAACCTACTTGACCAATCTGCCGAAAGCCTCACCGGAAGAAATATCAAGCTTTATTTGCCTCCCCTCTTATTCTCGGAAATTATCTCCTCCCAAAGCTGGTTTAGCCCCATTGGAAGTATAAAATTTTTTAAAGACCAAATAGAATCACTTCTCCTCTCCGCCATGGTTTTTGGCAGCTACCCGGAAGCTGTCGTCACCCCCCAAAAACAAGACTACTTAACCAACTTGGTAACCGATTACCTTCTTAAAGATATCTTCCACTCTGGACTCATCAAAACCCCCGAACTTATCCATCGCCTGCTCTCTCTTCTGGCCTACCAGTCCGGATCAGTCGTTTCCGTTAACGAACTTGCAAACAATTTAAAAATATCAAGAATTACCATAGATCGCTATCTCGATCTCCTTGAACAGACATTCGTAATTTTCCGCCTACCGGCTTTTAGCAGCAATCCTCGGAAAGAAATCGCCAAAAGCCAGAAAATATTTTTTTGGGACACTGGTGTCAGAAACGCTCTCATCAGCGATTTCAATCAACATATCCATCGCCCAGATATCGGCAAACTTTGGGAAAACTGGGTCATCGCCGAATTCGCTAAATCCGCCTTCCTAGAGGGAAACCTAAAAAGGCTCTATTTCTGGCAATCTCGATCAGGCGCCGAGGTAGATTTAGTAGTTAAAGAAATTACCGGCGAGCTGAAAGCCTTCGAGATCAAATGGTCTCCCGGCAAAACCACTAAAGCCTTCACACCCAGGTACGGTATCCCTGTAAACCTCATCCACAGGGAAAATTTCATGGATTATGTCCTTTAAAAAATTTCTCCTCGATCTCCCCTCCGCTTCTCAAGGGTCATCTTCGACTGGCCACCCACTCCCGAGCAACTTAAAGAACTGATGTTGGACTAAACTCCGGAACTTTATAAAGCCTTACCGGTCCATAAACTACCCCTCGTGGATCTTCTTTCACTAATTCAAATCCTGAGATAGGAAAAGCCACCGTGACAAGCCTTGCGCCTTTTCTCAACTCCCTTAAAAGCTTGTCTTTTAAATCCTCATTTGCCTTTGGCAGTAAATACAAAACTATCACCGTCGCTTCACTTAGGTCAACGTTAAAGAAATCAGACTGGATAATTCTCGCCCTTTGCCATTGTCCCAATACCGCAATCATGATTCTTGAATACCAGACCCGTAAAGGGTTCATTTCAATTCCCACTGCTTTCGCCCCTCTCACCGCCGCCGCAATTACTAGCCGGCCGTCACCTGAACCTAAGTCATAAAATATATCATTCGCCCCCACTTCGGCTATCTCCATTATTCGTTCGACCGCCTCTTCCTCCGTTGGCACAAATGGAGCATCTTTTCCCTTGACAAAAATAAATGGTAGAAGTACCAAAAGGGCGACCACTATAACAAGAACCGCCAGTAAATCCATATGACCCAACTTTACACCAAAAACTGTACACACTACGGGTGTAACAGTCCCTCCCAACCCCCAGGGGCCACCTGACCAAAGTGCGACTGAAGTATTGAGTCTCCCTCAATACGAAGGAGTACTCAAAAATTTGGTCGCAAATTTTTCAGTGTCTATACTCAAAAATTTGGTCGCAAATTTTTGAGTGAAAACTCTTCCCCTTGAATAGCAAGTTCACACATTGGACTATAAGACCAATGGAAACTCATTCCGTCCCCCAACACATCCAGTCATACGAATTTCGTCTTGTCGGCGACATGACCCTAAAACAATTTACCTGGCTCGCTCTGGGACTGATTATCTCTTTTATCATCTACAACCTCCCCGTCTATGGTTTTATCAAATGGCCTTTTATCCTCACCTTCGCCCTTCTTGGTGTCGCTATGGCTTTTGTTCCTTATGAAGAGCGACCGCTCGCAACTTGGATCGTCGCTTTTTTTAAAGCTATTTACTCCCCCACTCAATATGTCTGGAAAAAAGAAAGTCATCCCCCTCAAATCCTGGTTGAACCGCTCAACCTTCGTCCTCTACCGGCCACTGAAGTTACCGGTCAGTTAACCAATCAACAAAAACTCCAAGAATATCTCAAAACTATCCCCTCCCAGCAAGCCACCGGCGCCATTATCACCCAAGAGGCCGAAGTCCAAAAAATCGATCAGCTTTTTCAGTCAGTCTCCCTGCCTCAAAACTTCGTCCCGGATGTAAGATCCCCCTCGCCCCATTCGAATCATCTCATTACCAAGCTCAAGCCACCAAAGATGCCACTTTCTCCACCAAGATTCCCATTCCTGTTACGCCTACCGTCTCCAACATCGTTGTCGGCATGGTCTTAACCAGTGATAATCGAATTGTCGAAAACGCTATCCTGGAAATACGTGAACTTTCCTCCGGTCATCCCGTCCGTGCCATGAGAACCAACAAAATTGGCCAATTCTCAATCACCACTCCTCTTAAAAACAGCGCTTATGAAATTATCACCGAAAAAGAGCCTCTTGATTTTGAACCAATTCGTTTTACCGCCCTGGGCGACATTATTCCACCTATTGAAATCCACGCCAACCCACTTCTTAATTAAAAATATGTTAGATCCCTTAAAAATACCCATTCGCGCCACCACCCAGGAACACCTTGAAATAGAAGATATTTTAGAAGACGTCGTTCTCCTCAAAGACGGATCTGCTACCGTGTTGCTCTCCGTAACTGCCTTAAACTTTGATCTCCTCTCCGAAAGAGAACAAGATGCCATGATCTACGCCTATGCCGCTCTTCTTAACTCCTTAACCTACGCTGTTCAGATAACTATCAGATCACGCCGCACCGACATTTCAACCTATCTTCAAACCATCGATATCGCCCTCGACAAGCAAACTTCTCCTGAAATAAAAAACCAAATTGCCAAATACCGCGAATTTATTCAAAGTTTGGTCAAAGAAAATAATGTCTTGGATAAACGATTTTATGTCTCCATTCCTTTTTCCTCCCTCGAACTCGGAGTCACCAAGTCGGCTATCAGCGGCGCCATCTCCAAAAAAAATCGTTCCCTGCCCTACCCCAAAAGTTACATTCTTGAAAGAGCCAAGATGGCCCTCTATCCCAAACGCGACCACCTCATCCGCCAATTTTCCCGTATCGGTCTTAAAGTATATCAATTAACCACCCAAGAACTCGTTCAGATTTTTTATGATTGGTATAACCCGGAAAGCTATGGTACTTTCCTCGCCAGTAAAGCCGATTACTCTACCGCTATCGTCCAACCAGCCATCGCCGGCTCAAAAATAAAAGTCGACCTGAAAAAAAACCATGCCTAATCAAATATCTGTTCAAAATAACTCATCTGCCCAACCCTTAGCCGAACCCCAACCTGTTCCCGCTACCGCTACCCCCATCCCCAAAGCTGATGCCCAAATACTCGGCAAAGGTATCACCTCCGTCAAAGACATCATCGCCCCCTCCGCCATTGAAGTTGACTTTAATCACATCAAGATAACCAACACCTTCTTTCGCACGCTATTTGTCGCCGGTTATCCCCGCTTTGTCGCCGCCAACTGGCTTTCACCCTTAATTAACTTCGATCGCTCTCTCCAAATCTCCATGTTTATTTATCCCGTCGAAGGCAAATCTGTTCTTGACGACCTCCGAAGAAAGATCGCCGAAATGGAAGCCGAAACTGCGTCCGATATCCAACGTGGTCGCGTTGTTGACCCGGCCGTCCAGGCAAAGCTCGAGGACGCTTATAGTCTGCAAGAACAGCTGGTCAAAGGCATCGAACGCTTTTTCCAGTTTTCTCTGTATGTCACCATCTCGGCCACCTCCGTCGAAGAACTCGATCAAATTTCCCGCCAAGTAACCTCTACCCTGGGTTCACTGCTTATCGTTTCCAAGTCAGCCTCTCTTCAGATGGAGGACGCCTTTAAATCCACCCTCCCCACCTGCACCGATCTGCTTATGATTACCCGCAACATGGACACCACCTCTCTGGCTACCACTTTTCCTTTTACCTCCTCAGAGCTTACCGCCAACGAGGGCATCCTTTACGGGATTAATGAGCACAACGGCAGCCTTATCATCTTCGACCGTTTTACTCTTGAAAATGCCAACTCCGTTATCTTCGCCAAAGCCGGTGCCGGAAAAAGTTATCTGGTTAAATTGGAGGCCCTCCGCTACCTTTTATTCGGAGCAGAAATCATTGTTATCGATCCTGAATCCGAATACAAAATACTTGCCCAAGCCGTCGGAGGCGAATTTATTAACTTCGGTTTTAACAGCCCGCACCGCATAAATCCTTTCGACCTTTCCATGCTTTTTGAAGAAGGCGAAAACGAACTAGGCAACAAGATCCTCTCCCTCCATACTCTCTTTAAAATTATCATGGGCAATCTCAATCCCAGCGAAGAAGCCGCCCTCGATCGCGCCCTTGTCATGGCCTACAAGATGAAGGGTATTACTCCTGATCCCGATACTCAAAAAAACGAGCCTCCCCTCATGGAAGATCTCTACAAAGCCTTCCTCGGCATGGAAGAACCGGACGCCAAAGCCCTCGCACAGCGCATTGAGAAGTTCGTCAAAGGCTCCTTCGTCGGCATCTTTGATAGACCATCAAATGTTGATATTCAAAACAAATTCACCGTTTTTTCCCTCCGTGACGTTGAAGAAACATTAAGGCCAATCGCCATGTATATTATCTTAGATTACGTCTGGACCAAAATTCGCCGCGACCTGAAAAAACGACTGCTTGTCGTTGATGAGGCCTGGTATCTCATGCGTTATCCCGACGCCGCCCATTTCCTGCACGGTATTGCCAAACGAGCCCGCAAATACTACTTGGGCTTATCAACCATCACTCAGGACGTCGAAGATTTTCTCTCCATCGACCAGGGTAAAGCTATTATCACCA
>LCJH01000088.1 GCA_000999595.1 Microgenomates group bacterium GW2011_GWA2_44_7 | reverse complement strand
AGTAAACCTATGGAAGAACTATTAACGCTGGGTGAGGCGGCAGGAATACTAAAAGTCCATCCTAATACACTTAGGTTGTGGGATAAAAAAGGTGTGCTTACAGCCGTGAGAATCGGGGTAAAAAGGGTGAGAAGGTATAAAAAGGAAGACATTGAGAGATTTATTAAGAAGAAATAATATGGCAAACAAAAATCTTACGAACGCAAAACGGGAAAAGAATGATGAGTTCTATACACAATACTCCGATATTCAAAAGGAGATAGAGGCGTATCTAGAATTTGACCCAGAGACCTTTAAAGATAAAGTCATTTACTCCAATTGTGATGACCCGTTTGAGAGCAACTTTTTCCGTTATTTTGTACTAAACTTTAAGCGCCTTGGGTTAAAGCAGCTCATCACCACTAGCTACAAACCATCGCCTGTAGCCAACACACAACTAGAATTGTTTGGTAACGATAAAACGCTCAAACCCGTCAAAGGTCGGCCTAAAATCACAGCCAACAAATTTGTCATTAACGATGTGGGTGACATGGATGGTAACGGTGCATTTAACCTAACAGACATAGCTGAGCAGCTCAGGACAAACAAAAATAATGAATGGACACCGCTGGACGATGATGGTGATTTCCGTAGTCAAGAATGCATGGAGCTACTAGAACAATCTGATGTTGTCGTGACTAACCCACCATTTAGCCTGTTCCGCGAATATATCAAGCAGTTGTTCGATTACGACAAAAAATTTGTCATTATAGGCAACATGAACGCCATTACATATAAAGAAATTTTTCCACTGATAAAAGAAAACAAATTGTGGCTCGGTAACGGCTTTAATGCTGGTAATGCATATTTTGCTACGCCAAACGTGCGAAGTGACTTTGCCTCTGGAGTATACGATCAAAAAACTGGTCTGGTGAAGTTTCGCAACTGTCATTGGTTCACTAACCTGGACCATGGGCGACGTCATCAGGCACTGACACTGATGACTATGGAAGACAATCTAAAGTTTAACAAAAAGATGAATGACAAGACAGCCTACGACCGTTATGACAACTACGATGCTATAGAAGTGCCGTTTACAAACGCCATCCCAAGTGATTACGAAGGTGTGATGGGAGTGCCAATAAGTTTTCTGGACAAATACAACCCCGACCAATTCAAGATTGTTGGATTTACTTCTGGAAGAGATGAATTTGAATGTAGACCATCAAAAAAATACAAAAAACCAGAACAGCATAATGCAAATGGAACTATCTCAAACGGCAGTAAAGCCAATACGCGAGCAACTACACTAATGAGCGACAAGCCTTCGGGTATTTATTACACGGCAGAAAATGCAGACGGTCCATTCTCTATTGTCTATGCGAGAATTTTAATCAAACACAGAAAGGCAGCAGCATGATTACAACACTTCAAAAGTACACAATACATGATGTCGTAGATGGGTTTGTTTATAACGAACTGGAAGGCAAAGGCTTATTTGGACTTGCGGGCAAACTCACTATCCAGCCAGAGTATCAACGCAATTACATCTATGCCAGTGACGGTGGTAAGCGAGAGCAAGCTGTGATTGAGTCGCTTCTCAAGGAGTACCCGATAGGACTGCTGTATTTCAACAAAGTCCGTGACAATGCACTGGAAGTGTTGGACGGCCAACAGCGAATCACTAGCGTAGGGCGGTTTGTAACCGGTAAGTTTGCGGTCAAAGACGCCAACGGTCACGAACAGTATTTTAGTGGAATGGCCGAAGTACAGCGCGAAAAAATAATGAATGCTTCGCTGCTGGTGTATGTTTGTGAAGGTGATGAGCCGGAGATTAAAGATTGGTTCAAAACTATCAACATTGCCGGTGTACCACTAACTCAACAAGAAATTCTCAATGCTGTTTACTCTGGACCGTTTGTCACAAGAGCCCGCGAAGAGTTCAGCAACAGTAATAACTCGCTTGTCCAAAAGTGGTTAAAGTCACACTTTACAAAAGTCATTGACTGGATATCCGGTGTGTTTACCGATGTCGAGAGTGAAATGAAGGGTTTGGAATGGGGTAGATTGTACGAGGCCTATCATAAGCAGGACTATGATCCAGTTGAAGTTTCCAAACAAGTTCGCGAGTTACTCAGTAGTTTTGAAATCAAGGATCGGCGCGGAGTGTTTGAGTATATCTTAGGTGGTTCACAAGATACCAAACTCATAAATGTGAGAGTATTTGACGAACCTACTAAGAAGGTAGTTTATGCTAAACAAACCAAAGCCGCCCAGACCAAGGGTGACTCCAATTGTCCACTGTGTGCCATCGGTCACGATGCTAACCACGAAAAAATCTGGAGCTTAAGCGAGATGGATGCTGACCACGTCTCAGCCTGGAGTAAGGGTGGTGAAACTAGCGTAGAAAACTGTCAAATGCTCTGTAAGACACATAATAGGGCAAAAGGAAATCGATAAATAAACAAAAACATGAGGTCAAAAACCGCTAAACATTTAAAGCTTTTGTAGAGCAACTTAAGTGAAAATCGAAATGCTTATTCCAACAGATCTTCATCTCTCTTAAGCTGGTCCTCAATTTCCCACTTGGCATGTTTAAGTAAAGATTCAAAGAGCTCATATTCCAGTGTACCGTTTGAAAAGTTAGATAGCATTTTTTCGCTGTTTTCTTTTAGTTCGACGTCTTCAGGCATGGGTTGCCCTGGTGTTCCATGTTTGGAACGAAAAATGGCTGAGTGCGCCAACGCGTTTCTGGCAGACTTAAGAAATTCCGGTCCGTATGGTTTAGCTGCCCCTAACATTTTTGAAACGAAATCTGAGTGTTGAAATATAAAGTTCTCTGGGGCATCTTCTATAATTGCTCCAATTCCTTCGAGTTTTTCTTTTTCTCCAGAGCTAATCCATTCCAGTAGTACAGCAATGCCCGAATCGTCAAAGTTATTTGATATTGATTTAAACAACTTGGGAATCCAGAAGTGGCTTTGCCAACCTTTATCCAGAATTTTATTTCTGACCTCTCGCAGAACATCTTTATAATGAGGACTGCTACAAAAGCCTTTTAATAATGTACGTGATGAATAAGATAGAGGCTGATACTTTTCGCCAGTTTTTCTCTCTTTACTAAGCTCAATCCGTTTAATTAAAAGCCTTATAACCACCAATGGTAGCCTGTTGCCTGCATAGTTTAGGAACTCTTCAATATGATAATCATCTATGTCGTTTACAACTTCAAGTTTACTAAGTGCGGCTTCTAGTTCCTCGTCTGATAAAAGATCAGGGTCAAAATAATGTTCCTTGTCAAATTGTTGAAAATATTCATCAGCCAAATCTTTATCAGTCTCCAGTTTAATTGATAAAAGGATTGGCTTTGTTAAATCAGGTTTCGTTTTACCTAACCTCCCAAGTCCTCCGATGGCTAACTTCTTTACGAAGATATACTTACTGCTAGCCAGTTTCTTCAGGTTTTCTAAATCATATTTCTCATCAAAGTGTTCTACCCACCTTCCTCGCCAATAATAATCCGAGATCGCTACGTGCAACTTCTTCTCGTCAATAATAAGCGCTTTTTGTAGAAGCTCGGCGGCTCTTGTCTGATTCTTTTCAATCAAACCAAATATAAAGTAACCAAAGCTGTGTGCGAGTGCGGACACAGGGTTTTTGATTATTTCGTCACATACTCCAATGACATATTCTGGATAACGTTTGGCCATTTCTGCACAAAAGGTAATCGGGAATGGACTTTTGCCACAATCTTCCAACTCTTGGAGTAGTCTGTTTAATTCTACAAAGCCACTTTCTGGAGCTGGGTACTTTTTAACGAACGCATCTACTACTTCCTGCCTGAACTTTAGGCTCATCTCCATCTGCTTGTTGTAATCGTACTTTTCTTCATCTATCAGCCAGTCCCTATCTCTGTTTTGATCAACTGCTTGTACTAGTTTCACCTCAAATGATTCAGATAAACTGTCAAATAATGCCCGAGCTCTTTTTTTAATTTCTTCGGAGTGTCCGTGTTGCGCGTGCCAAGCAAGAATATCTTTTAGTTCCACATAGACCAACGGATGTTTTTGCACCTTAACGATACTCTCGATTCCATCTAAAACCTGGTTTTGAAATACCTGCCACTTGGCAAGTTCTTCATCAGTAACTTGCCTCCCAAACAAGGATTGAGGTTGGCTCAATGCATGGCTTAAACTCTTAATAGCTCTCAAACTTACGTTAAGATTTGCAGACTTAGCAGCCTCAACTACCAATTGCAGGGCTTCGTCTCTAATATGCTTAGTATTTTCGTAATGCACACCAAATGAATGAAACGTTATTTTCCCGCGTTCATATGTATCGGTAGAGGCCGATTTGTCCAACAGCTTATCTAGAACATCGAAGGGTGAGTGAACATAATCCGGAAGATGAGAGTCTGACAACCATCTTTTAACAGCCTCGAGCATCAATTCATTAATTTGCACACCCTTGCCTGTTAATTCATAAATGTCATATTGTGCCAAATCTTGAAGTATTCGTATACCATGTTCCGGATGAGGGTTAGTCTGCCTCAAGTCTCCTCTGGCAATTTCCCACATTAGGTCTACACAACGAGGTAAATAATCCAAGTGATAACATAAACGTCTTAATATCTCTGGCAGTTCTTTTAAAACATCTTGATGCGTGTACTTATACAAACCAGCAAGCCTGAGATCCTCAGATGTTTTTGAGGGATTGTCTTTGAGATACTCCACAAGATTCAAGAAACGTTGGGGTTGATAGTAAGCAGCATCTTTTAATTTCTTTATGATAAAAGTTCTATCCGAATGGTTGGCCGCCTCTAATTCAGAGAGGATCTGTTTCCAGATAGTGTCAAGAAGTGCAGACTGAGCATTGTTAGCTGAAAGTCGCCAGTCGAGTTGGCTGATATTTACAAGCAAATTTATAGCCAAGTCATCTTGTAGGTGCTTAAACACCCTATCCACATATCCTGTTGGCCGCCCATTTTTCTCGTCGTAAGCTGTCTCAAACCTTATATAGTCAGCCAGCAGGTCTGGTACGACCCTCAAATGATTTCCTCTCCTAAGTAAGACTCCAGCATCTTCCAACACTCCAATATTTCGGATAGTTACATCAAAGTGAGTGGTTAAAACTGCTTCCGCAGAAGATTGAAATTTGGGATCTAAAGGATTAAAGGGTTGAATTGTAGCCAAGAATTCTAGTAATTGACGTATCTTCTCTGGATCCTTGCCTCCCAGCTCGCCAGTAATCACATCTCTGAAGCTACTGAGGAGAGTGTCCCTGAACTTTTTTTCATTGTTCAGCAGTTCTGGTTTAATGATACCTTGACCCACAAGA
This sequence comes from Microgenomates group bacterium GW2011_GWA2_44_7, assembly GCA_000999595.1. GTDB lineage: Bacteria > Patescibacteriota > Microgenomatia > GWA2-44-7 > GWA2-44-7 > GWA2-44-7. Next base: position 1,665 of record LCJH01000088.1, on the reverse strand, counting down.
CGACTTCCTACCACAGTCGCTAACGGACAATCTTTCGTAATTTCAGCTATTTTTCTGGCGAGCTGTACATCGCTACTGACACTTGGATCTGAGAGGATTTCTTTTGAAAGAGCTTCAGCATTATCCACCTCTAGGTCAGTTAGCGTTATTATTTTATCCGAGTCATATGACATGCCAGACCGATTGAGTTCGTCCTGAAGTTTTGTTGTTCCGTATGGTCTTGAGCTTAGGATGACTTTAAGTTCTGGTTTTACTCGAGCAACACCATTGAGAATTACCTCAAGATCGCCGCACTCATGAGCATCATCAATTACTAAGTAGGAAGGTCCGTTAGGCAAAAGCTCTATGTCCTTCATCTCGATACTGGGACTTGAAGAAAGAAATCTAATGCCTGCTGATGTGGTAAGATCTTTCGCCCAACAAACCCCCACCCATGAGTAAACAACTTTAATTTATTTTCCAGTGGTAGGAAAAATTGTTTTGGAGTTAACCAAGGACTTGGCTCATCTATACCCAGAAATCGCTTGCGCCACCCAGGAAAGTAAGTATCAACAATGAGAAGCGCCTTATCTTGAGGAAGACCTCTAACTTTCGCTGAAACATCTTCAATATCCCACAGATCCCAATCTTTGTGTTTTCTGATCTCTTTTCTGGTTTCAACAGTAGCTCTTCTAGTAAGTAAGATGTGATGCCCGTTCGCTTTTAAGGTAGTTATTTTGACTGCGTCATCAATATCTTTGGGTCCAAATTGTTTATGCCTTTTACATTGGTAGTCATAGACAAACTTATCTGGGCGGTCTGCATATAGGTCGATACCTTCTTGGTAATCTCCTTGTGTTCCATAACGATGCACCTTTGCAGAAGGATTGAGAGCCTGTACTAGATCTCGAGAAAACAATTCAAAGTTTTCGGCACTGAGATTGTTGAGAGGTAGAAAAGGGGCAAGAGCTAAGTCGGGTTGTTCCAGTTGATAACCTGCTTTTGTTAACCATGTTTCCGGATCTCCGGAAAATATGTCTACTAACTTAAGTAAGTCGTCTTGTTTGGGGCGAGAATCTCCTTTTTCCCACCGACTGATGGTTTGCTGACCTCTTTTGAGCATTGCGGCCAAATCAGCTTGCTCCCAGCCTCGTTTTTTTCGTTCGGATTTTATTAGTTTACCCAGGTTGGAGTGCTTCATAACACCTATCATACTCACTTAGTGGGTGTATGTCAACATAGATTGTGGTACAATTAAATCATGAACTCAGATAAGTGGAAAATCATTACTAAAGATGTGAACCCTACCGATCCCCATTTGAAAACCTTATATGATGAAGCCTGGGCTTCCGCTCCTACAGAGTACACTTCCAACCTAAGCACACCAACAAATCCCTCACTAATGCTTCCAAGAAGTTCTTTCCAAGGAAAATGTCGTTTGTGTGGTCGCATGGCAAAGTTGACTAAGGAGCACATACCTCCAAAATCCAGCGGCAATAAAAGCCGTCATGAGAAATATGACCTTGATGGATGGCTAAGGCGTGGTTTTGCACACGATAAAATTAAGCTGGAGGTAGAGCAAGGTGGTATTTTTGGCTATACGCTTTGTCGTGATTGTAATTCCCTTACAGGGAAACTATATGGGGGAGAATATAAAAAATGGGTAGAAATAGCAAAAAACATCAT
>LCJH01000087.1 GCA_000999595.1 Microgenomates group bacterium GW2011_GWA2_44_7 | reverse complement strand
CAGATTTTCGTAAACTTGGGTTTCGGGTATATGGTTTGTCAGGACTAAAATGCTTGCGTTCAAATGGTGAAAAAAAGGCAATGGACAATGATTTAATGGCCTCAATCGCCTGGAGACCAAAGCCACTTTGGTTTGTGGTATCGACACTAAGTCAACTATTTACATATTATTATCCGCAGTTAGCCTTTGGGACATTTAATGTCAAAGATACAGCGCGCTAGGACGACGGTTATCATCCCTGTCCACAATGGGGCGACCACCATCAGACAGACGATTCGCAGTCTTCTCAAACAAAAAGGTCGGGATTTTGATCTAATAGTGATAGAGGATGGGTCGAAAGATAATTCATTGCAACTTATTAAAGAAGTACTGCGGAAAGTGTCAGTTAGTTATCGAATAATTCACAACCAAAATGCCAAGGGTCTCGCCCGCGCTTATAACGACGGGATCAGAGCAACCAGTGCAAATTTTATTGTTACTCTTCATCAGGATGTAATTCTAAATGTGGATGCCCTCGTAAAGTTGACCCAGCCAGCTATCAGCGATGCCGGGGTTGTGGCTTGCGGCCATATTGTCTGCCATCCCCTCGAGGTCTGGAAGAATTACCCCTTTTGGCAAAAGTGTTACTTTTCTAGGCTTGTGGGTAAAAAAATAGGAGGCCTGGACGGTAAATTTGATTGTTTTAGAAGGCAAACCTTAGAGAGGGTCGGTTTATTTGACGAAACAACCTTCTTTAGTGGAGGAGAACACCAAGCGATCGTAAATCGACTAGGGAAGTTAGGCAAGGTCATCATAACCAAAGCTGAAATAATTCATGTTCATAGGATGGATCAGGAATTTAGTATTGCTGACATGTTGCAAAAGCAAGCTCAGTATTCTGAGGCCCAAGGAGCCCTGCTAAGACATGGAGAGGTTGTGGGTATTGTAAATTTCGGCTTAACCTTCTTCAGGGAACTTCTGGTCATTGGATTATTAGTACCTTATGTGCAACTTGCGACAGTAGTTGCGATCGGAGGCTATGCCCTCCTTTACACAAAACTTGTCTTCCTTACGCAGTACCGTAATCCCAGAATTTTACTGCTCCCCCTTGTTAATATTGCTTTGTTGTTTGTGAGTCTCTTGTTTTCCGCAAAAGGGTTTCTCTATGGCAAGCAAGGCTAATAATCGTCCTTCCGGTTGTTACAATGATATTTTCAACAGTTTTCTTTTTAAATATGTGCCGGCTAGTGCAGTTTGCTTAGACGTCGGCTGTTGGACCGGAAACCTTGGCGCAGCGCTGATAAGACAAAAACGATGTGTCGTTGACGGGATTGATTATAAGGCTGATGTTTTAAAAATGGCCAGACAGCAAGGCTACCGTTCTACCTATAAGGTCGATCTTAATAATGACCGATATAATCTTTCTATCATCAAAGGTAAATATGATGCCATTATCTGCGGTGATGTTTTGGAACACCTCATCAGTCCGCAGTTGTTGCTTGATAAATTAACTCTGTTTCTTAAGCCCAATGGAATTTTTATTATCTCGGTCCCGAACATCGCCTTTATCCTGTATCGAGTAAAGCTGCTTCTCGGTTATTGGGACTATGAAAGTAGTGGAGTTATGGACAAAACTCATCTGAGATTTTTTACTTTAAAGACGCTAAGATCTATCCTCAGAGACTCCGGGTTGACGGTTAACCAGTGTTTACCTTATAACCTGGTGAGAGAAAAGTTTTGGTTTTTACATCTTTTGGGTAAGTTTTTTCCCAGCCTCTTTTCTTTACAGTTTCTCGTCATCGCCCATAAAGCCAGACGGACAAGTTAGATTATGGAGAAAAATTATCATCATGCTTATTTTCGTGAAGGTCGAGACGTAACTTTGTTCAGCGTTGAGCGTCACCATCACGGAGCCATGGGCATAATTAGAAAGTCGTTGACCGGTCGCACGATAGCAAGAGCACTGGATGTCGGCTGTGGTACCGGGGCTTTCACCGTTGCCCTCCTTGAACTGGCCCATAAAGTTGTCGGGATCGACGTTTCAACGTATGCCCTCAAAGTTGCCGGCAAGAGATTTCAACATAATAAGAGAGTTCGTTTTATGAAAGTGGACCTGGAAAAAAGAATATTACCATTAAAAACTGGTTCGTTTGAGGCAATTATTTGTCTTCATGTCCTGGAGCATATCAGGCCTGACAAGTTGACATGTCTTATCGAGAATTTACACAGAAGCCTGACTGCCAGCGGCATTTTGATCGTGGCTGTACCGAATTGTGGCGCTAGTTATCGTAAACTGTTTGGAGACAAGAACTTTGGCAGGCAAGACCCCACTCATCTAAACTACTTCACTCCCTCCACCCTGGATAAACTGTTGAGACCCTCATTTGTCAGTACACATACTTTTACTTACCCGGTCCCGTTTATTTGGATGCATTCCCCGATTTTTGCTCGCGTATTTTCTTTCAATCTGGGCAATAATATTTACAGTGTATGTCAAAAGCAAAACAGCAGATAAAAAAGATACTCTTTGTTGCTCAGGGCGATGTTGAAAAATGGCCGGCCGGGACGGAGGTCTTCATTAAAAACCTAGCTCGGAGACTGAGTCTATTGCCTTACCGGGTATTTGTCCTTTGCGCCAGCAATGCTCCGGGGGTAACAAAGGTAAATGGTGTCACCTACATCAAAGTTCGTTACTTTAACATTTCGTTTTTTTCCACAATCAGCTTTAATATTCAGGTCTTGATTAAATACCTTTCCTTGTTAACAAAAATCAATTTAGATTATGCAGTCTTTTGTGGCATAGGTAGTGCTTATAGCCTAATGTATCTTCTTAAACCGGACAAAACCAAGAGAATTTATTACGCTATTGATACGATGACAAAAGAATACGAGTCAAAAAAAGATCGCCTGGGTCTATTGGCACGACTAAATTATAGGCTTAAGATTTATTTTGATAAAAAAAGTTGCTCGGTCGCAGATATGGTGCTGTGTAGTTCAAGGGAGACTCTGGCCATGGTAGATAAGAGATATAACAACTGATCACATCCGAAAAGGCTCCTTCTTTTTTCTTGATGTTCTCCAGCTCCTCAGATCACGGTTTAAGGTTTATCCAAAAGCCATTATTATCGGGGACAGAGACAACAATTTATTGCGCCTGATACAAGACAGGCAGCTAAATGTCAACGTTGTACCCATACTTCCCCACGAAATGATGAAATGGTATTTCGCTGGATGTAAATGCTTGGCGGTACCCTCAACCAGCGAAGGGTTCTGTTTAGTTGTGATTGAGGCAGCCTTATTGTCCAGACCGGCCATTGTCACGGCCGTCGGAAGCCTGCCGGAAATTGTGAGTGATGGATCTTCGGGCTTCGTCATCAGTCGAAATAAACTTCTCTTTGCCCAAAAAATGATGGCGATCTTGCGAGGTGGGAAATGGGAACAGATGGGGGAAAGTGCGAAAATATATGCCCAAAAATTTACCCTGGGGAGAACCGTAAATACTTTAGATAGAATATTAGAAAGAAGAGGTATTGCTAAATGATAAAAAAATACTGGCTACTGGCTGCGGTTATCTACCTAGGCATCGCCGTTTTTATCTTTAGACAAATAATTGTGTCCCCTGGCGTTGTCGGAATGCGAGATGATTGGTCAGTCCCCCCCTTAAAGTCTCAGACCTTAGACTTAGGTCGAAGGATTTTCTATTCTTGGTTTTCAGGTACCGTCATCAGTCGAAGTTTGGGCGAATATTTGGGCTCAGTCCAGGGGATCTTATCGGGCATCTTTGGTTTTGACGGGGGCATATACTCAAAACTCATCCCGTTATTCTCCGTTGCCGCTTCTGGCTTCTTTTTCTATCTGCTCTTGGGGGAATACAAAATAAAAGAAGTCCCCAAGTTTTGTGCCGGGCTTGTCTATATGATGTCGCCGATGGTATTTAATTCCGTTGTTTCCGGATATATTTTATTTTTGATCAGTTATGCTCTACTGCCAATCTTTTTTTTATTTTTCCGTCGGGTAGTTAATGGTGAGCCTGATGCCAAAGTAAATATTGTTATCTCCTCGATAGTTCTGAGGCTAATTATCGGTCAAGATAATTTCATTCTGATTGCCTCGATACTTTCAGGTCTTTATTTATTGTTACGGGTATATACCCACTGGACCGGAATAAGAAAAATCGCCTTAATGATGGTAAAGGTGTTTTTTATTTATTTGATCACCCTTTTATTAAGCTTCGAATTTATTCTTAACCTTCTTGCCAATAATACTCAAAGCTTAGGCGAAATCAAAGCAGGAGGGATTACCTGGAATACCTTTGTCAATCCTACCCTTGTGGGAGCGTTTTTCTTAGATGGCGCAGGCTATAGCTATTTTTATTCTTCAATCCTCGGCGCCGTCTCTGGCGTATGGTTGTTTATTTCGGCTCTTTTGTTAACTTTTTATTTCTCGGCTTTTTTAGCTGGCGGTAAGTTGGGTAAAGAGGTGCCGTTTTATGGTTTATTAGCCGTATTCTCGCTATTTATCTTCAAGGGGCTTCACCCTCCTTTTGGTTTTATTAACCTACTACTTGCGGAGAGACTACCACTTGTAATGGCGGCGTTCAGAAACGCCCAATATGTTACCGTGCTTACTTCATTTGCATACGGTTTTTTAGGTGCCGTCGCTCTTGATTTTATCATTAGCGCTTGTCAAAGTCGCAAGCTCAAGGTTTTATTTATCTCTGTATTTCTTATCCTTTTTTCGTTTACAATCTACCCGTTTCTTACGGGAAATTTCGGCGGTAATTTACAAACCTATCAGCTGGATGCTCAATACGAAAATCTTAACGCCAAGCTTAGAGAATCATCCATGGATTATAGTGTCCTCTGCTTGAGGATTCATTATTTTATGATTTGTATCTACTGGAAGACAGGAATTCCATAGGCTCACTACTTTCTTTTCTCAATGTTGGCAGGGTTATCTTAAGGAGCGATTTTGAGTCTAGACACCTTGATTTTATGGGCCCCGAATGGGCGAAATATAAGATTTATTGGACGAATGATCAATTGGCTCAAAATGTAGCCGCCATGGATTTTCTTAAAAAGACAGAAGGTTTTGGTCCTTCGATCGAAGTCTTTCGCAGCCCATTCTTACCCAAGATGTATATTCCGGCAACAACACTGACTATGGCAAGTTCGACAGATGCACTTTTAAAGATGTCTCCATATACCCAAAACTCAAAAGGAGTCGCCGTCATTTTTTCTGAGCAAAATCCGGCGCTAGATGAACATCTGATAAACAAAGCAAACCAGGGATATGAAATTTCTCCCGCAACTTTAGAGTACAAGAAAATTGATCCGACAAAATATAAGGTAGTTATTCATAAGGCCAAAGACCTGGTCACCCTGGCTTTTCTGGAACCATACAATTCCTGGTGGTCCTTATATCTTTCGGGCAACCCGCCAGCTGTCTTAAAGAGTGATCTGATAAGTAAAATTACTATTTATGAAGTGAAAGATGCGGATGTTTACGAACAGGCAAACAAGCAAGAACTTGAAAATTATCTAACTCTTGGCATGGTATCCAGTCTCCATAACAAAGATAGCTATGACAAGTCAGGCGACAAAGAGATTGGATTTATATCCAAAAATTTGTATGGGTCAATTCAAAATGACAATCTCCCAAACGGTACCACAACTGAAAATTGGACAACTACCCCCGTAACCGAGGAAGCACGCCGGGTGAAGATTAATGGTTACGCCAACGGTTGGCTTCTTGATGTCCGGCAGTTATGCAACAAGAGTAGTAAATGTCTTGTCAATAACGACGGCACGTATGACCTTCTGTTAACGGTCGAGTTTGGCTTACAAAAATATCGCGTAGTAGGGCTTTTGATCAGCGGGATCAGCTTGGTTGCATGTGTTCTATTTTTAGTAATTTTTGTTTTAGTTCGGATGAAAAAATCTCCGGACCGTCTGCTGCAAAAAGATACAGTTGTTGATAACGATCTTTTATCAACCGGAGCAAGCGGATGGAAAGTCAATAACCATCTTTTATCAACCGGAGCAAGCGGATGGAAATTTGTGTCAACGGCTGTAAAAGATATGCGGTTGAAGATTGTCGGTGAGAGGAAAAATCTTGTCCTGGTGATCATCGTCCTTTTGTTGATGAGGTTTATCGGCCATACCGAAAGATACACTGATGAAAGTAGTGCACAACTCATACTTATATGTTCACTAATCGCCGTTACCGGATTAGTCAAAATGCTGGCCGTATCATTTGGTCGTTGCCTGGTGACGCCGGTTGAGAATATCAGAAGCGGCCATAAAATCTTTTTGAATCGGCTTTACAATAAGAGACTGATATTGTTTTTAGGAATCTCCCTTTGGGTAATTGCGGTAGGACAAAGATTCCTTACATCGGAACAAATTGCCTTTATTATTTACTTAATGGCTTCACTGGTTTTAGTAATCACTTCGGTAACTACCGGATTATTATTAATCACCTCCCTAAGTCTCATGGCTTTTTCACTTTTGTCAAATCAAGCAGTTGTCGCCCAACAGTTAGCTATCCTCACCTATCTACTTTTGTTTGCAGTTGTGTTCCAACAAATAATAGAAAATAAAAAATCAGTTAACGCTCAAGCTTTATGAAACTAATCAGATTGCTTGTTATCATAAGTGTTTTTTATATCTTTCTCTATCAGGTTTTGTTGTCTCTTTCTTTGTGGTTCTCATTTTCTGTCGGACTTCTGGAAATAGTTCCCGGACCCAAATATGCAAGTTTGATGGCGGTCTTGTTAACAATCGCTGGAAGTATCGGTATCGCCAGGTCAAAAGGGCGAAGAACTCATTTTTGGACCAAAGGGTGGGAGGAAATAATAGGATATGTAGGTATTTCTTTGTATCTTGGGCTACATCTTGCCGCGAGCTATATCTATATTAACTGGTTAATGGCAGCCGCCGTCATTCTCTATTTCCTACCGGACGGTATCGATTTTCTATTTAGCTCAACTTCGAGGGAACTAAATATCCAAAACTCTATAGCAGAAATATTTAAACCGGAGCTTTTCTCGACAGGTATGGTGGCCATTGCCCTAATCATCGGCGGTACACTGCTGTACACTGCGGATCAGTCTCTGAGGTCTGCTCACGCTATTACAATCACCCACCCACGCGTGACCCGTATTGAGCCAAAACTGGCAACCACTTTTGATTTAATTTTAGTTGGGGGTACCGGATTTGGGGCTAAAGTTAATGACAAATATAAGGTCTATGGAGAAAAATCGGGCCAATTAGAGGTAGTTGAGTGGGCACCGGAAAGGGTAATCTTTAGACTTAATACACTTGGCGATCCGGGTAATATAAAGATCTCAAGAGAAGCTTTTTTCCAGGGAAAATATCAAATATTCGAAAGTGACAATTTTAATGTTGAATTTTATCCAATGGGTAATGCTGACGACACAATACAAAGACGCTGGCGAGAACAATATCGCATGTTATCTAAAGAATATCGGGATTTAATAAATAAATATCCGATGTAAATTTAGTGGTGATTGGGAGTATAGTACAATTATGTTGTGAAACGCTTCCTGGCAGTTGGTGCTGTTTTAATCTTTCTATTTCTCCCTTCATTATCAAACTTTTTCTTTAGCGATGATTGGTTCCATCTACGGATCTCCAGAATTAACAGCGTCGGAGAATTTATTGACTCTTTTTCATTCTCACGGACAGCACAATTCGCAGGGTCTTATGCTTACCGCCCACTTTCAACTCAGACCTTTTTCTTTATTTTTCAGTCGATATTTGGGTTAAACCCCTTTCCATATCATCTGTTCTCCCTTATTACTTTTGTGATTACTCTTTATCTTCTCCATGAGGTTGTAATGGAAATGAGTAATAACAAGAAAATGGCACTAATTTCGGTTTTTGCTTATGGAGTTTCGGCGACGAATTTTACGAGACTTTATTACATTTCTGCTTTCCAGGAAGTCTTGATGGTGGCGCTGCTTGTCGGTGCGATATTGATATATTTACGTTCATTTAGAGTTGGCGGAGGTTCCCGAGGATATATCGCCGTTTATGTTATTTTCATATTATCCCTGTTAAGCAAGGAAACTGCGGTTGTATTTCCGGGTATTTTATTTCTGATAGACTGGTGGAAACAAAGAATAAGCATAAAAAGGTTAGTGCCGTTTATCATAGTTGCTTTAGTATATTCCTATTTTAGATTTGTTAAGTTGGGAAGTATTACCGGGGAAAGTTACATCTGGGATTTTTCCTTGAAAAAAGCCGGTAATAGTTTAATGTGGTACGGGTTTTGGTCACTTGGAGCGCCTGAATTTTTTATGGATTATGTGAGTAGCGGACTTAGAGTTTTGCCTAGATTTTTTGTTGATTTCGCTAGTTGGGCTTATGTCATTATCTTTCTCTTGGTTTCGCTTTCCTTGGGTTTTGTAGGTCTTGTGGCCAGGCGATTTATGACTTATTGGAAAACGATTATCCTTGGAGGAGGGTTATTTATTGGAGGGCTTCTACCAGTTATCTTTCTCCCTTGGCATAAATTCACACTGCAATTGGGGCTACCGATGGTAGGGGTAGCATTAATTTTTGGGGTACTTTTGAAAAAGAGATCATTTATTGCTTATTCTTTTGCTTTGGGGTATGTAGCTTTGAACGTACTGTCCAATGTCTTGTATCTTTCCCATAATTACACGGTGGGTCGGGCCGATCTGTCATACCGGGTCTATGAATATTATGTAAAGAATTATCCAACCCCCCCGAGAGGGAGTTATTTTGAGTTTGTAAACGATACAACTGATTATGGTAAACAGTGGGGATCATCGAAACAAATTGCCCAAGCAACGTCCAGTTCAAATATGTTTAAGGTTCTCTACAACGATCCAAACTATGAGGTGTATTTTGAAGACTATC
>LCJH01000086.1 GCA_000999595.1 Microgenomates group bacterium GW2011_GWA2_44_7 | reverse complement strand
ATTCTCGTTGAAATTCAAGGACTAACATCCTCACCCCAGCCATTTACTCTTGGCAACGTACCCATAAATAGTGGGGTGGCGAAATTTTCCTTCAAGTTACTAAATGAAAACAACCAACCGCTTAAATTAATCAGAATAAGCACTTCTTGCATGTGTACACTTGCGGCGGTTAGGGCTGGGGAAACGAAAACAGATTATTTCGGGATGGATATGCACGGTGCGGGTAACCCAAAAATCGACTTTACAATTCCCGCCGGCAGCGAATCCGAGCTTTTGGTTACATTTGACCCGGCCGCTCACGGACCTCAGGGGGTAGGCGCATTTGACCGAAGTATTCGGTTAGAATTTTCAGACCCAGCCGGATACAAGGATATAGCATTTAATGGCACAGTGGTTAATAATTAAGGGATATGAAGTGGTTCTTTGGTCCTCTTTTGGCGGTGCTACTTTTGTTTGCAACCCCGACAGTTGTGCGTGCTCACTGTCCCCTGTGTACCGCCGGCGTCCTCGGGGGCTTAACCTTAACACGTTGGCTTGGCGTGGATGATATCTATTCGGGACTTTGGTTTGGAGCTTTAATAGGATCACTTTCTTTTTGGTTTGGTAGATCGATAAAAAGGAAATTTCTTCCCTTTCAAGAGTATTTGATCTTTATATTTGTATTCTTATTAACAACTGTTCCGTTTTTGTACGAAGGATTGACAAATCCCCACGTCCCTCAACTCTTTGGAGTAAATAGGCTTTTTGCCGGGATGGTTATCGGTGGATTAGTGTTTCTCGCCTCAACACTGCTGGACAAGTTCTTGCGTATCTTGAATAAAGGAAAAGTATTTTTTCCGTATCAGGGAGTAGTCATAACTATCGGGTCAATTGCCATGTCGGTGGGTATCGCCTATTTACTCTTATGAAGATAAGCGATTCACAACATTTACTAACTAAAATCGAGAGTATAAAAAAAGAGAACCCGCTGGATTTAAGTGTTGATGAAGATTTGGCCGTGGGTGTAATGAATTTAATCAGTATAGAAGAGCATCTATTTTTTACTATTGAAAAAACTGGCCATTCAAAGTATCTGGAATTATTAAATGACGTACGTAAACTAAGAATAGAAGCTTTTAAAAGATTAGTAGAAAACCCAGATGGCGAGGGATGGTGCATAGGCAAACATCTCCTGGCCGCTTCGATGCGTTTCATGGAGGTAGGAACTAAAAACTTAAAGAATGGGAGAAAAGAGGACGCCAAAGCATTTTTTGATCAGGGTTTCGCGTTATTTTCCATGTTTTGGCAGGTGAGGTCAGGCGACGAAAAAATCCCCTCAAGGGAGTCCCGCTTTAAAGTCTTGGAGAATAGTCCAAAACAATCTGATTTAGCAACCGCCGTTAGCTGGGTCAAAGAGAAACTTAATTGTTGTCGGGAGTAGCTTATGAAAAGGAAAAATAATAAAAATCCCTGGCAAATTGCCACATTTGCTCTTTTTCTCATTTTAATTATCACACAGCTTTATTCAGTCCGAAGCAGACTGATCATAAGGTTGCCGTTTTGGGAGCGATTTAGCCCCGTGACAAGCTCGCCGGTGCCCCTTGCACAAACAGTTGATTTTGCCAAAATTTCCGGGCAGATACAGCCGGCTGATGGGGTAGAATTGCCGATTAGGTGGGGAAATCTTGGCCAAAAACTGATCGCCAGTGGAGTGATTGATTTGGCTAAATTTGAAAAACTTTTTGAACAACAAAATCTAAGCGACGAAGACAGGAAATTAATAAACGGCTCGGACAATGGAAACTTGAAAATCACCAGCCATAACTCCCAATTGATTCTGGATCTTCTCTGGGCGATCGGTCTTGGAAATAAGAATCACATACTGGAAGAAGGTCCGATTAACCAGGATCCAGCAAATACAAAAAACTTCGCTTCTACCGGCGGGTGGCAAGGGTTATCAGTAGGGGATCCGATGACACATTTTAGTCGTCATCAATTTATTACTCTAACTAGCGAGCAGCAAAGATTGGTCGAGGAAGTGGCCAAGGGCGTATTCAGACCTTGTTGTGGTCAAGACACCTACTTTCCGGACTGCAATCATGGGATGGCCATGTTGGGAGCTTTAGAACTTGGGGCGGCCCAGGGCTTAACGCGAGATGAATTATTCAAATTAGCTCTTGTGCTTAACCAATACTGGTTCTCCCAAACATACCTTGAACTGGCCACATTTTTCGCCGAAAAGGGTATCTCCTGGGCAGACGTAAAGCCCGAAGAGGTACTTAGTGCGAAGTACTCAAGTGGCCAAGGTTATGCCAGTATTCGTCAACAAATCAAGTCATTGCCATCAGTTCAAAAGGGTGGAGGCGGTTGTGGAGCGTAAAAAAAATTTTGTCTTACTGTATATTTTTGGCGCCGCGACCATTATCATAATTTTTTTCCTTGTGAAGAATATATTCAAATCGACAATTCCCGTGAATAAGAATGTACAAACTGATACCTCGGCTGAAAGTTTAGTCCGGGAAGATGATAATCAGTCTCAAGTAACCGTCACCGCAAAGCCAGTCTCATGGCCGGATGATAGCCAGAGATCGACCCTTTTCGTTTTCGAGATTCTTCTTAATACCCACTCTGTAGATTTATCGACTTTCGATATCAAGACCAGTGCCGAGCTTGTTGACCTTAATACAGGTACTGCGGTCAAACCGACACAGTGGCTGGAAGAGTCAGGGTCAACCCATCATCGAGATGGTCAGTTGATCTTTCCACGCTTCAAAGGAAAAGTAAGGAACCTAAAGCTCGTTATAAGAAATTTAGGGGGAATGGCCACCCGTCAGTTTAAATGGGAATTATGAAAGCAGATAATTCATGCTGTAAAAACTCATCTGGTAACGGTTTAAGCAGGCGGAGGTTAATAATGGCTGCAGGGGCGCTAGCCGTGTTAACCATTGTCTGGTTTGTCTTCCGGCCTGATTGGCAGAATCTTTTCTTTTTATTGGCCATGGTGGGCTGTTTCGGTGGACATTTCTTCATGGGCCACCGAGAACAAGGCGATCATAAAAACTGCCCCCCGAAGGTAAATGATAAAAATGGTTAGAGCCGTTCCACTTGATTTTGGTTCCACGGTCGCTGAAGGATTCATCTCATCGCAGTTGGTCTGGAGATTTACTTATTCCCGTACTTATTTATATACTAATCTTACTCTGATTTACAGCTCGTAGAGCGAAAAATCAGATTAGATTCGTTATACTGAAAAACTCAAATCTGAGTTTTTGAAGTATACAATCTTTAGTCCAAATCCGGTAAATAATATGCCAAAACACATTATTGCAGGTTTAATTGCCAGCTCAATGTTGGCGGGACTGTTCTTTGCGGTGCTAACTTATGTTTCCGGGCGAGAATTCGCTTGGGAACAGTTTCAAAAGTATTGGTATTACCTTATCATCTTATGGATCGGTTTTGGTATCCAGGTAGGATTATTTTCTCTTTTAAGGGTACGGAAGCATTCAGGCGAATCTGGGAAAGCAGTTGCCGCCTCGGGTGTGACATCTACCCTGACAATGGTCGCCTGTTGTACGCATTATATGGTTAATTTACTGCCACTGGTTATTTTTTCCGGACTGATCGCCTCAATTTCACAATTTCAGGTACAGATTTTTTGGATTGGAATATTAGTTAATCTTACAGCCACGGTCTATTTAATTAGAAAGGTTCGACCCGATGTCAACTTTTCGACTTTAACCGGAAGTTTTAAGTTATGAACACTTATATTTGTCCAATGCATCCTGAGGTGCACTCAAAAAAACCAGGGAAGTGTCCAAAGTGTGGGATGCAGCTTGTTCTTAAAGATCCCCTCAAGGGAGGTAACATAGCAAAAATCAAAACTCCTGAACACTTAAGTCAAGTTTCCCGGGACGGTATAGGTGTTTTCTACACTTGTCCGATGGATCCTGATGTCGTCTCCGACAAGCCAGGGAAGTGTCCGAAATGTGGCATGGATTTAAATTTGATGGATTTAGGCTCATCCCATCAAAAAGAAGGTCATGGTGGAGCAGAAGGGGACTTTCGCCAAAGATTTTTCCTAACTCTTCCTTTAGTTTTATTAACCATGACCCTCTCGCCCAATATTCAAATGTTATTTTTTTAATTATAGGAACAATTATTTTTTTCTTTGGTGGTCTTCCGTTTTTCAGGGCAGCCAGAGGAGAGTTGAAGCAGAAAAATCCGGCAATGATGACACTGGTCGCTTTTGCCATTTCGATAGGTTACGTCTTCTCAGTAGCGGCCACTTTTCTTTTTCCCGGAGAATCGCTCTACTGGGAAATCGCAACCCTGATCTCTGTCTTTCTTCTGGGCCATTGGTTAGAAATGCGAGCCGTACGAGGTGCCACCGGAGCCTTGTCCGAACTCGCAAGGTTGATTCCACCTTCTGCTCATCTGTTCAAGGGCAATCATACCGTTGACGTGCCGACTAGCCAGATTAAACTTGGAGACCGAGTTCTGGTAAAGCCAGGAGAGAAAGTTCCGATAGACGGTCTTGTTATCAGCGGCGAAACTTCAGTTGACGAATCAATGGTAACCGGAGAATCTCGTCCGATTGGTAAGAAAAATGGCGACAAGGTAATCGGAGGCACAGTCAATCAAGATGGATCCTTAACGGTGGAGGTAACCAAAGTTGGGATCGACACCGCCATTGCTCAGATAATGAAGCTAATCCGAGAAGCTCAGGCTAGCAAACCCAATGTCCAACTACTCGCCGATAAAGCTGCCGGTGTTCTTTTTTATGTAGCCGTAATTGCTGGAATCACTTCTTTTATTTTTTGGTTTTTTGTCATACCGCAAGGCGTAATTTTTGCGGCCACTGTCGCCGTAGCCGCGATTGTGATTGCTTGTCCCCACGCTTTGGGTTTGGCAATCCCTACCGTAACGACAATCACATCTACCTTGGGGGCAAAGAATGGAATTTTAATAAAAGACATGAAGGGTTTAGAAATCGCTCGAAAACTAAATTATGTCGTTCTCGATAAAACAGGCACCCTGACTAGGGGAGAATTTGGGGTTACAAATAAAGTCGATGCCCGAATACTTGCCTTGGCGGCTGCTGTTGAGATCCATTCTCAGCACTCCATCGCCAAAGGAATCGTAAATGAAGCTAGAAAACAGAAACTTAAAATCTCTGAAGTCAAAGATTTTAAGTCATTTCCCGGCAAGGGCGCGATGGGGACAGTTGATGGCATAAAGGTTGCTGTTGGTAATCGAGCATTACTCTTAGATCAAGGGATCCATGATAAAAGCAAATTTCCTTCTGAAGACCAAGGAAAGGGCAAAACACCGGTCTATGTAATAGTAGCGGACAAGCTAACTGGTGTTATTTTACTTGCCGATATTGTAAGAGAAGATTCAAAAGAAGCCATTGAGAAGTTACATGACATGGATATCAAAACAGCCATGTTGACCGGTGATACTAAAGATGTGGCCCAGGATGTGGGTAAGCAGTTGGGTGTGGATACAATCTTTGCTGAAGTTCTCCCTGAAGAAAAAGTAAATAAAGTAAAAGAGTTACAAAATAGCGGCAATGTCGTGGCCATGGTCGGCGACGGGGTAAATGATGCTCCCTCTCTCACACAAGCCCACGTCGGCATAGCCATCGGAGCCGGTACAGATGTCGCCGTTGAGTCCGCCGACATCGTTCTTATGAAAAATGATCCAATGGATGTTGTCAAGGCGATTTCTCTTAGTCGAAAAACTAATGCCAAAATGGTACAAAATCTTTTTTGGGCGACCGGTTATAACGTATTGGCAATACCGATAGCCGCAGGTGTTTTTTATCCATCTTTCGGCCTACTCCTCAAACCGGAGTGGGCCGCCATTTTAATGAGCCTGTCCTCAGTGATTGTTATCGTTAACGCTTTGTGGTTAAGGCGAGCAAAATTAGATTAATTTGTCGCAGATCAAAAAGGTCTAAAACGTTGATCTTAAGAACAAACATTGCTAAGCTAACTCTGTGAGCACGACAGATCAGCTGATAATTGCCTTCTATGACTTTTTGTTGGGTCCGTGGGGCAAGATCTCCTTAGGTGTATTGTTTGTAGTTCTGATAATTTGGGGAATGGGCGCAACCAGAAAGCACGCCTACCATTATGCAATGAAAGGTGCAGGATTCGGGGCAACGTCAGCCATTGTCACCGCCATCGTGCTTATTGGTGCGTTTGCTTACTTAGTAATAGACAGGCAAATGTTCTTAAGTATTATTACAGGCAAACGTCCGATAAGTGATCTTCCTATATTGGCAACTTCTACCCTAAACCGTTTTCAATTTGTACTTGGGGCCTCAACAACTGAAGAAAAGACACCAACTAGCAAGGAAATACTTTCGTTAATCGAAAAGCTGCCCGCTTCAGAAAAAATAAAACTTCAGGTTCAGACCTGTCAGCAAGTTTTCAAGGGATTACCTCGCTAGAATTTTAGCAAGTCACTAAAAAATTAAGTTTCCACTTATAAATTGTTCAATGATTTGGAACAGCGCAATAGAATGAAGTAACATTAGCCCATGGCAGAGGGAAGCTTGAGGGAGAAATATACTTTATTGGAATCACGCCTTTCTGAGGTGAGAGATAAATTGGCCTTACCTGATATCGCGATAGAAACGAAAGCACTACAAAGCAGTTCGGAAAGAGTAGGTTTTTGGGACAACGTCGAAGTGGCGAAAGAGACAATGAAAAAAATTGCATTTAACCAGCAGCTGATTGATAAAGTTGCCATATTAGATAAGAAAATCAAAGAAGGAATCGAGCTTTCGCGCTTATTCGAGGGGGACGAGAGTTCCTCAACATCACCGCTTGAGGCAGAGAGAGAAAGACTGGAAGTGGAGATATCCCAGCTCGAAGTTCAAACTTTTCTTTCAGGTAAATATGATCGGGAAAATGCCCTGCTTTCTCTTCATGCCGGTCAAGGAGGAGTGGAGGCAATGGATTGGGTACAAATGTTACTTAGGATGTATGTACGATTGGCAGAAAGACGCGGCTGGGAAGTTGAGACTATTGATAGTTCAGCTGGGGAAGAAGCCGGATTTAAAAGTGTTACGGTTTTGATCAAGGGCATATATGCCTATGGTAATCTCAAGGGTGAACAGGGAACCCATCGCCTAGTTCGATTATCTCCTTTTAATGCAGACCACTTAAGAGAAACTTCCTTTGCGCTGGTTGAAGTTCTACCGGATCTCTGGGAATCATCAGTCGAAGTTGATATAAAGGATGACCAGTTAGAATGGGAATTTAGCCGAGCAGGCGGCCATGGGGGCCAAAATGTTAATAAAGTTAGTACCGCAGTTAGGTTACGCCATAAACCGACCGGCCTCGTCGTCCAAGCAAGGACAGAGCGATTTCAGGAACAAAATAGAGCAAATGCGCTTAAGTTGCTAAAAGCCAAACTTTGGCAAATCCAACAGGAAAAGATAGAAAAAGAACGGGAAAGCTTGAAAGGCAAAACGAGAATTGCTTCCTGGGGTACTCAAATCAGATCATATGTTTTGCATCCCTACCAACAAGTCAAAGATTTAAGGACATCAGTTGAGACATCGGATACCACCGCAGTTTTAGATGGGGACCTGGATCAATTTATTACTGCTCAGTTACGCCAATTGTCCTAAGGGCTATTGTCTCAAAGTAATTCATGATATATTGGAGCCATGGAGTCCAACACAAGTCCAGGACCAGCTCAAACGACAGCCACCGCACCCTTTTTCCACGGAAATCTTAAAACTCTTGGATTTTCGAGACACTAAAGGAGGGGAAAAGAATGTATCCCTATCGAAAGAATTTATCGCGGCCTGGAGAGATTATGTCGCTCACTCTATACCCTTGCTTATCCAGGAATTACGAGTTACGAGTTTGCGGCCACAAATTGGCGTGATTTTTCAAGGATATCTGGAATATTTAAACAGATTAATCAGCTCCGGGAATGAAGTAGCTTTACGAGAAGTATTAAGGACGAGTGGTTCTCAAGCACACTCACCATTATGGACAATGTTTTTTGGTGAGTTTATGAAAGCCATAGGTGTTGATGGGGTTATATATTTTGAAAGAGGAGAACAAGGTTTTAAAGTGATCGACTCGACAGTAGCTATTTATAATGTCGAAAAAGCCGGAACTGCGGCGGATTGGAAGAAAAGAGAAAATAAGGTTACA
>LCJH01000085.1 GCA_000999595.1 Microgenomates group bacterium GW2011_GWA2_44_7 | reverse complement strand
GGAAATCTACACCAATGGCGGAAATCACCTAAAAGGTCCATAGCTAAGGACTAATCTCCTATTTTTCTATACTAATCTTAGTCTGATTTACAGCTCGTAGAGCGAAAAATCAGATTAGATTCGTTATACTCAAAAACTCAAATTTGAGTTTTTGAAGTATATATATATCCGTCTAAATCCCGATTGACGTCTTTTATCGTAATGGCATACTTTTTAACTATGCTCTCTTCTTCTTGAGCTAATTTTATTGTTTCCGGCCGTCCGTCGAGAACTATTTCTTCCATATCTTTCTTTTGGTTGTAGTGGATAAGGCAGACATATTCGTTATCCCAAAGTCCAAAATCTGGTTCCTTGAGTTGATCTTTGACCTTATCCAATGGGCAGAGCATCACTTTAACTCCTCCTTCAAGATCGGCTCTTATTTGTGTTCGGAGAATTAACCTTTTTAAATCGTTGGCATTCCCCACGAGATAGGCACGAGTGACATTTCCGGTTCTTTTGGCAGCTAACCGACACTGGATATAGTAATAATCAAAAGGATTCCAGTTTTTAGTTCCACTCCGGAAAGTACAAAAGCCCCCGTCTTTTAGATTTCGAAACTTAAATCTCCCTTCGCTAAAGATTTCTTCTGGTGGCAGGTGGACGCTTAGGTCCATTAGTTTGCGATGCTTAACTTCAAGATAATCAAGGACGTTTTCTTTTTTCATCTCGGCCAGATAACGCTGATAAAGAGTTAGGTCCAGCCGTGTGTTGCAAAGTTCAAAAACTAAAGGGAACTCATTTAGGTTCACTTCACTATTCATATGCCCGGCGCGTTTAACAAAAATTAGTGAGCTATCTAGGGCTTTGGCAAAAATTATCGAATGGTTTCGATCAACATAAGGATCATTGTCAGAATGAAGAACGTAAGAAGTTGGAATTAATTTTTTAAGTTTTTCAAAGTCCCAAGCAGTTTTATAAAATGAATCGTTAGCGTGGTCGAATTGCCAATATTTATCACCAAGTTTATCCATAAATGGGACAACAAAGATGGCACAATCTAGTTTCAGGTTAAACTTTTCGACTAAGTGTAAGATAAAAACACAGCCTAAAGAGTGGCCTACAAAACACAATTTTTCATTCCTTTTAAAAGTCTTGGCGATTGGCTCGAAAACTTTTAACCAATTGGCGAGGCTTTGGTTTTTGAGAGGTTTGTTCGAGCCGTTTTTAGTTACTTCGTCCCAGCTGTCAACCGGAAGTTGAGGAACAATCACTGTTTGTCCAAGGGCTTCTAGTTTCTCTTTCAATTGGGGAAACCAATTCCCTTCCGGACTACCAAAGGCACCATGAATTAGCACAAACTTCATTATTTGATGTCCTTCCCGTCTTGGTGTCGTGCGATGAATTTTTCCATATCAGATATCCCGCTTACCGGTGTGGCTTTCTTCATAATTTCATCTCGCCACTTTAAAGCCAACTTAAGTCCGCTAACCGTGCTATCAACAACTACCTTAGTTGCCTTTCGACTTTTCCAATCAAACTGGCCAATAACTACGTGGTTATTATCCCAGATACCAAAGTCAGGCTCAGGAGCGTTATCTCGAACTTGGTTGTAAAGGCAAAGATAAATCTTAATTCCGCTTTGTAGATCATATCGCATCTGGTCTTGCCACTCCGGCAGCTTTAAATCTTCAATCTTTTCAACGAGTATAACCCGAACGAAACTCGTCATTCTTTTAGCGGCTTGCCTTGAATTTTTCATGTAATCCGAGCGGGATCCGTAAATATCATTAAAACCTGTAAACTGGGTGGCGAAGCCTTCTTTTTGGACATCTCTAAAATGGAAGAGACCCTCTTTTGATGAGCTTTTTGCATCCAGTGCAATACTTCCTCCTCCTGGGTTAAGGTAAATGTATTCATACGCTCCTACCTTCCTGTTTAGGAAACGATATTTTTGAGTGTAGCTTAAGTCTAACCTTGTTAAGCAAAGGTCCAAAACAAGCGAGAACTCATCAAGGTTCACTTCACTATTCATATGGCCAGCGTTTCGAAGTTTGATCATGGAACTATCTAACGCTTTTCCAAATAACCTGGATTGGCGATTAGGAACGTAAGGATCACTATCAGAAAAAATAACGTACGAGTCACCAATTCTTTTTTTAAAATCCTCAAACTCAAAGTCAGTTTTACCAAAGTCAGCGATAATTTTGGTATATGGCCAGACCTCTGTTGGTAAACAGTCCAAAAATGCCCCGACGAAAATAGCGCTGTCCAATTTTAATTTGTATTTTTCAAGTGCCTGAAGAATAAAAACACACCCGAGGGAATGCCCTATAAAGCATATTTTTTCTCCTTTACTAATTTTAGACAGAACTTCTCTCTCAAAAGTGATGAGCCAATTAGCAAGCGTCATCTTTTCTATTTTTGCGTTCTGGCTTTTTTTAAGAAGTGTGTCGTAGTCTTCAATCGGAAACTGCGGAACAACAACGGCTTGGCCAAGGGCTTCGAGTTTGCTTTTTAGCTCGGGAAACCAATTCCCTTCCGGATTGCCAAAGGCACCATGAATTAGCACAAATTTCATACCAATTAGAATTATATTCCGTCACGAAGCCCAGAAGCAAAAGTTTGTTCCGCTCCTAACCTAAGAACCCTAAGTAACACCCGTAACGTACCCATCTAGAACGAGGCGTCCAGGGAAGCTTGCTCTAGCTCGGCATCAAACTGAACCAGATCGATGTCATCAAGCTCGTAAGCGACTAAATCCAGACCACCGGCATCGGTTATGGGAGCAGGTGTTGGTGAGGAAACCGGTGTTGGCCTAGGAGTCAAAGGTACCTTTGTGGCTATTGGACTAAGTGGGGTAGGACTTGGCCGGTTGGGTATAAAGCCCACTCGCTGCGCCATATAAAAGTACCCTCCGACCATAAAGCCAGCAACTACCAAAACTAAGGCAACCACGACTACCAAGGCAGAACCCCTGCTATTTGCGATAATTGATTTTGATTTTTTGGTCATAGATTATTCGGTGTAGCCGTAGGCGCTGGCATGACAGTGGCCGTAGGAGCTAGGGTTCCCAAAGGAGTAGACGAAGGGCTAACTCCCCCTTTCTTACCGACCAAGCCATGGACAGCCACGATTAGGTTCCTCACTGATGTTCGATATTCCTTAAGGGATCTAATGACTTTCTGCATGTCCTGGTGGAACTTGTTAAAAAGATCCTTGGGCTTATCGACGTCGCAGTTAAAACCGGCCGAGTCCGCCTCGGCATTGGCAATCGCGGCTTTGACACCATCTTTTTTGGAATTAATGCCCGAAACTAAAGTGTCATAATTTGCAAGCGTCTTTCCCTGGGGAACCAGTTTTGAAGTATAGTAATTTTGAACTCTGGCTGTAATTGAATCAAACTTGTCCAGCATATTGGTAGCCATCCTTAGAAGGTTGACCATTCGTTTCTTAATAACCACCTCTTTAACTTCACAAGAACGCCCCTTCCCCTCAGAAGGAGTAACTTTGGGACTTTTCTGAGCAGATGGAGAAGATACCTTCGGAAATCTCTTAACTGAATCAGTCGCCGAAGAAGTAGAGTCAGTGGCACTTACTGAGACTGAAGTAACAAGGAAAAGTGCCGCCAGAGAAAGACAAGCGATTTTTATCTTCATGAGCAGTATCTCCAGCCTATCAGAATCGATATTTTTGTCAAGAAAAAGGACGATCTTCTCATCCCCCGCCCCGCCCACATAAGAGGAAGTACTGAAAAATCCTCCGATTGATTAAGATAATCCCTCCTTTATCGTGCGACCGAAGTCCGACGTCCCCCGTCGGACGAGGAAGTACTCAAAAATCCTCAGATTTTTGAGTGGACCCGGCGGGAATTGAACCCGCTACTTCTCCATGCCATGGAGATGTGTTACCGGTATACCACGGGCCCGAAGCACTATCCGATTTTAGCAAATTAGCCTTACAAGACCAACTGCCTGCCGGCAGGCAGGTGAGTCGAATCTTTCTAGCGCCAGTATTACCTAAGAACCCTAAGTGACGTAAGTAACTTAAGAATCCAAGGTGTTTACACTCAAAAATTTGGTCGCAAATTTTTGAGTGGACCGTAGGAGAGTTGAACTCCTGTCCCCGCAATGCGAATGCGGTGCACTGCCACTATGCTAACGGCCCCAGTTCAAGGCTAATTTTAGCAGTCTTTCCGGCGTTTTGCTGCAATTTTTAAAAGACCTCTAGACGACGCCCTTTCTTGCCTATTCCTACCGTCAGACCATCAAAAGAGAGCAAAATATATCGTTACCGCCCAGGAGAGGCAAGCGTTAGGTCATTTCAGGAAGCCAAAGGGGTTATTAAAACCACCTCCGCTATTTCTTATTTCAAAATGGACGTGCGGTCCCGTCGACCTGCCCGTTGAGCCGACATAACCAATCAGCTGCCCTTTCCCCACCCTTTGCCCTACCGAAACCGAGACTCGGGACATATGTCCATAGAGAGTGATATAGCCATTGCCGTGGTCGATCATGACCCTGTTCCCATAGCCTGTGTTATCCACCCAACCAGCGACAGTCACCACCCCGCTATCGGCCGCGACTATCGGTGGATAGTTAGGATTGGCAATATCAATACCCTTGTGATACCACCCGCCGGCGCCGCCGGTTCAACTCCGTCAGGTACTATTAATATCTGGCCCACGGTCAGGCCAAATGTCTCATCGTCCGAAAAGGTATTAAATGGAAAATCGACCATCGCCTGCGCGTTCGCTTTATATTTCTTCGCGATGGAGTAAATCGTATCTCCCCTCCCCACCTTATGGGCAATCCCCGAAACAGGCAGAATCTCCAAAGACTGACCTGGTCGGATTGTACTTCTCTCAGTCAAATCATTTTGCCACAGAATCGTGTCAACCGAAATATCAAATTTCTTACTAATACTCGAAAGGGTATCCCCCGGCTCAACTGTATACTTTAAAATCTTGTCGCGCACTTTCTGGGTAAGATCGGTCGATTCCGGCTCAACCTGCGTCGATGCCAAAAGAATAATTGGCGTTTGGGCTTGCTGGGCATCCTGAAAAAAATTAGGATGGTTACTTGCAACCACAGGCGCCAACATAACCCCGGCAGCTGACAAGCCCATCATACTGGTGTGAACAAAAGGCTTAGCAAATCGCCCTCTTTGGCGATACAAAAAACCTACGAGAAGATCCTTAACCGATTCAAAGCGTGTAAAAATAGCATAGCTGATTTTGGCAATCAATCTATACCAAACGATCAGAAAAGAAACAAAGTCTTTGACAATATCCCGCAGGGAGTAAATGAAGGCTCGATTTGTGGGCATCAGATAGTATCAGGGTTTTTTACCGTATGAAACACCAGAAGTCAATTTTGCACCTCACCCCACCTGCCGTAAATCTCCCCGCTCATCACCTGAAAAACTCTATCTCCGACCGTTTCCCGCAGTCAAAAATTACTTACTTTTAGCAATATTTTCCAGGAATTCTTCGTTATTATTTGTTTTAGAAAGCTGAGAAAGAACCAGTTCCGTTCTCTCGTCATCATCAAGAGTCGACACTATTCGATGGAGCCTCGTAACCTTCTCGTAATCGCTTTCCGAGTATAAAAGTTCCTCTTGCCTCGTTCCCGAACGTAAAAGGTCAATCGAGGGAAAAATTCTTTTCTCCGCGAGTTTGCGGGTTAGGTGAAGTTCCATATTTCCCGTCCCTTTAAATTCCTCATATATTAAATCATCCATCCGGCTGCCGGTTTCCACCAAAGTAGTTCCCATAATAGTTAGTGAACCGCCTTCCTCCAGGTTCCTCGCCGCCCCAAGAAAGCGCTTTGCCGGGAATAGAGCTGCCGGATCATAACCCCCGGACATCGTTCTTCCGGAATTACGAGTCGCCATATTAAGCGCTCTGGCAAAGCGGGTAATCGAATCCAATAAAATAATGACATCTTTACCCATCTCTACTAAGCGCTTTGCCCTTTCCAGCGCAAGCATCGCAATTTTCACCTGCAGATCAGGCTGGTCATCAAAGTTGGAAGCGACCACCTCCCCCTTTACTGTCCTGGTAAATTCCGTCACCTCCTCAGGGCGTTCCCCTATCAAAACCATCATTAACTTTGTCTCCGGATAATTCGCCATAATCCCCTGGGCAATGTCACGCAATAACCAAGTTTTACCCGCCTTGGGAGGTGAGACAATTAATCCCCTCTGTCCCCTACCAATCGGACAAAAAAGATCGATCAATCTGCAAGAATACGGCTCTTTACCATGCTCCAGTTTCCAAGCGACATTCGGATGAATAGACGTTAAAGTCTCAAATGATCGACGGACCGCCGATTCCTCCGCTGGTTGCTCGTTGACCGTTTCCACCTTTAAAAGTCCCCACAATCTTTCATTTTCTTTAGGCGCACGAGCCTGCCCACCCACCAAATCTCCCACCCGAAGATTAAAACGCCTCACCTGTGAAGTAGAGACATAAACATCCTTTTCAGAGGAGCTGTAGCGGGGCCTAAGGGTGCCATGACCGTCCGGCTCGATATCCAGTATGCCTTGCACCAGTTCTGTCGGTAAACCCGCATCCGGAATTACTCTCCCATCAACTACTCCACCAAATCCACCGGCTGGATCTGTAGGCATCGTTGTTTGCCTCACATATGAAACAGGCGGACGAGGACGAAAAACTTGTCTCACACCAGACGACATTCGCCTCACCGGAACCGGCCCTCCTTGGGCATATCTTCCCTCGCTAGAAGGATACCCCAAACCCTGCGGAGAAACTGATCTTGCTGGGGTTTCGCCCGATGCAAATCGTGGCGAGCCTGTCTCGCTCGGTGCAAACCGAGGCGAACCCGCTTCGCCCGCGTAGCGAGGCGAGCGCCCGGGGCGCGCAAAACGCCGCCTCAGGGTCTGCTCTTCATAACCAGAAGGGTACACAGAATAATCAGAGTTATTGTTCAGACTCGAGGACGTGTTATTAGATTTGTCAGCCGGTTCTTCTGCTTTTGTTGCCGAATCGGGCTTAGTGCTTCTAACCATAAACAATTGGAACGGGAAACATCAAATATGTCTTTCTAGGGAAAGATAACTTTGATCCCCTAAGTTGAATAAAAAATTAAGAGAGGTTCATCAAATCTCAAGACTTTTAGGAAAGAATCCCGAAGAGCGGACGAATACCTAACAGCCAGAATTGTATGTGTAGTTATCCGCCGTGTCAAGTTCTAAACTTTTTCTGCTACCGATGGGAAATGGCACGCCTGCCCTACATGCCATCCCCCACCAGGAGCAGAATGCTTGACAGAAAATTATGATAATGCTATTTTTTCTGTGGTTCACTCTTTCTAAATAAAAGAGTAAACTCTAAAAGGGCATTGCTGTTCGTAGCTTCATTCGTTGGTGCTAGCGGCAGTAATGCCTTTTTTATTGCTTTTTAATGTCTTCTGATAAATCTCCTAAGAGACCTCAAACCGACATTTTCATCAGTATTGGATTTTGTCCAAACTTATTAAGTAAACGGAACTGTCGACTGGCCCAACCTGATTTCCTCAACTTCTCGGAGGTCTCCTTAGCTTTACGTAACTTCAAAAGAATGCGCAGGACGTGTCTCATTTGCAGCAAATCTTATCCTTTCTTATTCCAAAAGTCAAGCCTATAGACTTTTTAGAGTGTTATTTGTTGTAGCCCTATAGTTCGCACTATTCTAATCTAGCCACGAAATATCCCAAAATTACCCGAAGATATAGATAATGTGGATAAGTTGTGTGCATTCTCGCCCAACGCGTTTTTCCAAAAAAAAGAGATTATCTGATACTCTTAACCGCTTCACTTGCTACCTTTACTTGTCCCGGTCCGATAATCACTTCGAACCCTAGCCGTTTTGACTCTTTGGCTCTCTTTTCCATAAATCTAATTGGCCTTACTTCTCCAAGCAGACCAACCTCCCCAAAGACCACGGTATTTTTAGGTAAGGGTTTGTCATAAAAAGCCGAAGCGATTGCCACGACAATGGCCAAATCTACCGCTGGCTCGTCGATCCTTATCCCCCCGGCAATATTGACAAACACATCATGTGTCCCCAGTGGCAAGCCGAGTCGGCGAGTTAAAACCGCCACCAGCAGTTGGAGCTTGGCAAAGTCGATTCCCGAGGCTACCCGCCTGGGCATAGCCAACTGACTCGGGACCACTAAGGCTTGTACCTCCACTAAAATTGGCCGTGTTCCCTCCATCAAACAGGTAATCACACTCCCGGAAATGGTTCCCTGCCGCTGTTCAGCCAGAAACAGGGACGACGGATTTTTTGATTCCTGGAGCCCCTTCTCGCCCATTTCAAAAACACCAGTTTCGTCCGTCGGCCCGAAGCGATTCTTCACCGTCCGCACTACTGCTTGAACAATCCGAGCGGCACATTCACGAACCTGGCCGACCGACCCCGAGACACCCGTTAAATCCTCTGTTGCCATCGTTTGAATGGAATCGACAATCAGCAAGCCCTTATCACTCAGATTCTCTAGCTGATTTATTACCTCATCTACATCTGTTTCCGCCAATAGATAAATTTCCTGCTTACTACTTACTTTTACCTTTACATCCAACCTCTCTGCTCTTAGTGCAATCTGCTCAGCCGACTCCTCTCCGCTAACATATAAAACTTTGCTCCTCGTATCACTTTTATTAATCTGATCGGCCGCTTGCAGCAACAAAGTGGATTTGCCTATCCCCGGTTCCCCTGCCACCAGCACTACTTGCCCCGGAACCAATCCCCCGCCCAATACCCGATCCAGTTCCCCAATTCCCGTAGAAACCCTCTCAAATTTCTTTTTTTCAACCTCTCCCAGTCTGATTGGTTTGGTCGCTCCCCCTCTTCTTACTTTATTATCTCTATTTTGTACTTGCGTTACGGTTTCGACTAAACTGTTCCAGCTGCCGCAATTGGGGCACTTGCCTAACCAGCCTGTTGATTCAAAACCACATTGTTGGCAAACGTACTTGCTCAATCTCTTAACCATCTGGCCACTATCTTAACTCAAATTAGCCTAATTAGACTAATTGACTTCTTCACCTCTTGAACCTGTTTTCTGGTCAAAAGGTGACAAGTTTGGTATTTTCTAATACAATCCAACCTGAGGTAATTCTAAGGCAGTTCTAAGGAGAATAGATGGAAAAGGAAAAGGTGTTTGTGAATTTTCCGTTAAGCAAATCTACAATGGCGGCCTATGCCCAGGCTATATTTACACCCGTCGGTCGAGGCCAATGCTGCACCGTCATCTTTCAACCGGAAGCTGGTAAACGAAAGCGAAGTAAATTTTTAGTTGAAAATCTTAATCTGTTTAAATCTTCTCTTCCTAAAGATAAGCCCGTTGAGGCTTATTATATCGATCCAGTAGATTTAATTAGAAGGGATTCTCCGGCCTATTTGCTGCTTATCCTACAAACCTTGCAATCGGAGGAAAAAGAGATTCCGGACGAGCGTTTGTTGATACAAAAGTTAAAACAATTATTCCTGAGCAAGACTCGCAAATGTCACCTTGTGCTCTTCTTAGGGAAATTTGACGAGATCGAGTTTATGCCTGGACAACTTGCCCAAAACCTCAAGGCGCTTTGGCAGGTTGATAAAACATCCGTTCATTTTATCTTTTTAGCCAAAAGAGAAATTGTGCTCACTGATGAAGTTAAGAAATATGGCGAATTATCCGAGGCAATTATGCAAAATATTTATCACGTGC
The DNA here is from genome assembly GCA_000999595.1 of Microgenomates group bacterium GW2011_GWA2_44_7. GTDB lineage: Bacteria > Patescibacteriota > Microgenomatia > GWA2-44-7 > GWA2-44-7 > GWA2-44-7. The sequence goes on along the minus strand of LCJH01000085.1, from coordinate 3,133 downwards.
CGGCGTTGGTGGACGAAGATGTAGACCACATTATTAGCTCAACTCAAAAAAAGTTTGGAGCCAGATTCAAGCCAGTTCTCAAAAGTGCGATTGCCGAACTTGGCCAACGTCACCCCTACCTGATAAAGATCGCCAGTGAAATAGCGGCACAATCCCCCGGTGATATCTTAGATCAAAGGCTGAAAGATATTGTTAAGATGGACGCGCAGTATGAATTTGTCGTCAGACTAATAAGGGGAGAAAATCCCGAACTTTCAATCAGCGGCGAGAAGGATGTCATTTTTTTTGGAGATCGACCGTTCGGATCCCATTTGACCGCCAAAGAGTATGCCCTGCTTTCTCATTTTCTTAAAAATAAAGGGGTAATCGTGACGCGTGACGAAATCGCTGAAGTACTTTGGGGAAAGAACTCTTACGAGAAATATTCTGACTGGGCAATCGACCAAATGATGTCGACTTTAAGAAAAAAGCTTCAAAAAGCTGGTTTAGGGAAAGGCTTGGAAACTCTTAAGGGCAAAGGTTATCGGTTCGTTTAACTTCCAATCTCAAGAACTAAATTGGAATCGTTTCGATTGTCCACTTTGGATTTATACGATAGACCGTATTGTCTCGGGCAGGGACACGCTCGACTATGCCCTCTCCTTTGAGGTACTTTATTGTTAACCTTAGATTATTCGGTGACAACCCTGTATGTTTATAGATATCCCTTAAGGTGGCGCCGACGGTTAAGACCTCTGGCCTTGCCAGATAGGCAAAGATTGCCGTGGTGTCAGTCCCTGGTGATTTAAACAATATCCAACTTCTTTTTTTCTCTCTCCATCTTATATAAGATCCGTCTTTGGTCGATTTGGTCTGTCCACCCCTTAGATCGCCCACCGTTGCCGCAAACCTCGCAAGGCGGGATTGTGCTTGTTGGCGTTGGAGAAATCCTTGCACTTCCAATTTCGCCAGTGCCGCTCTGATTAAGCGTTTATCGATTCCGGTATCTTGTTCCAGTTCGGATTCCGAGTACCGCTGGTTGGGATTTTGATAAAACCACGACAGCAGTCCGAAAGCCACCGACCCCCTCCGCGGCAGTTCTTGGGTTTGAACCCGTCGCTCTTCTTTAAGAAAGACCTTAAATCGTCGGTCAAGATAAACAAGATATTTTTGAGCGAATTTCAGATAATCTAATTTAAAAGGGGTTAAGCAGAAAGCAACATATTGGGCGGCGACAATCGGTTCGTAAGTTGCAAACTGTTCAAAAAGAAAGTCGATAAAGACTTTCCACCCATCTCCCACCGGTCCTTGTTCTGCTTTAAACATTCTATCCAGAAAGTGCTTTCTTATTTCTGGGTCAGAAAACAACAGCCCTAAGTTAGATAAAGGCCCGCGAGGGTCACATATACCCCAGCCGCCTACTGGAATAAGGGCATTATCAAGCTCGCCAGCCACTAAACAGCGCAAGGCGGTAATTCCGGGATCACCTCTAAAAGCCTCCGGCAAGGTTCGACAGACAAGATCAGCGCCATTTTCGGCTATCTGGTCTTCATCTCCTAAGAGTGTGGGGTCGGCGGCCACCCGATGATAGACCTTCTCGGCCATCCATTCAGAGAACATTCGGGAAAGTTCGGCAATCTTTTGCCGATGATTGGCTGGATTCCACCGGAAACACTCCTCCAATACTCCCCTCTTTAAAAAATGCACCTGGTCAGCCCAAGCGGCCGCTCTAAGAAGATGGTTGGCGTGATAAAAGCCCTCCGCCATTGACCATCCGGCTGGAAAAGCCAGTTCAGAAATCTGCGCCACGGTTGGGGTTAGCTCCCTGACCTGGCGCTGTACCGGGTCAGTCACTTGAAGTTTTCGGTAAAGGCTGGTGTTGGGGAATCCGTTCATGGCAACACCAACGGTACTTCCATCGGTGAGAGAAATTAAGAGAACCGGTGGTGGGTTGTCCATTCGGGAGAGAATCTGACACAGAAAAGAAAAATCACCTGAGTATTTTCCTAGGAGTTCGGGTGGGGCAATTTGGGCGATACTTTTTGCCGGCCGATGTTTTACTCCATAAAGACCTAGGTCATCCAAGTAGCCAGGGATGCAGATGTCTAACCACCGACATTCCCTCCTTTCAGATGAGTGAATCTTCAGCACACCTGACAAACGCATCACCGCTGAAAATTTCCAAAGGCGATCAAATAGCGCTTCCGGGGTCAGGCCAACCAGCAGGACATCCGCATCAGTCTCGGGTGGAGGAGCATATAAAGTAGTATCCCAAAAGTGATCGGCGGCTGAGTGGGTACTTGCTGCCCGCGGGTCAACTTGTCCTGGATGAAGCGACTTCCAGCGATCTTTCGGTCGCCGCTTGCCAACCGGCTGAATCTCGCACGCTTGGGCGGCCGCACCATCAATTAAGAAAGCAAATGCGTTATCCTGGTTAAGGACAGTCGCTTTAAGAGCCTCGCCTAAAAGGGTCATTCTCATCTCCCTCCCGGAACCATGTCGCTCTGGGGCGACTCCATAAATTCCGTACAGTTGTCGGCTGGGAATAAGCGTCAGGTCAAAATCATAGTGGTGACATAGCGCTCGGACTCTTCCTTTAAAGAGGCTTATTTCTTGAGCCTGTCGGACACAGTCCATCGTCCCCACAGGCAAGCTTCTAACCCAGCGAACGATCTCGTCCAAGAACTCAAATTCGTTTTCTCTTTCTAAAAGGGGGGCTTTATTCCCTAAACGAGCTTTCTTCAGACAATATTTCAAAAATAATCGACAGAGCAGTAAAAGAGATGAAGTTGGCAATTGATGATGAGACAAAAGACTGGCTCACCAGTTTTGCCAACGGCGACGCCCGCCAGGCAATCACCCTCATCGAAGCCGCCGCACATCTTTACAAAGACCTGTCCCTTGATCATCTAAAAGATGCCCTTCAATCAAAGTTTCTTCGCTTTGATAAACAAGGAGAAGAACACTTCAACACAATTAGCTCCTTTCTGAAATCAATGAGGACAGGTAACGTTGACGCTTCCCTCTACTATCTTGCAAGAATGGTCGCCGCCGGAGAAGACCCCTTGTTCATAGCAAGGCGCATGGTGATATTCGCTTCGGAGGACGTAGCCTCCCCTACGGCCCTTGTGGTCGCCAACGCTGTTTTTCAGGC
>LCJH01000084.1 GCA_000999595.1 Microgenomates group bacterium GW2011_GWA2_44_7 | reverse complement strand
AGTTCTGTGGTTTTAGGCATCCTTGGGATCCGGCTGGGGATCTCCCTGAAGCAACTAGGAATGTTAGAATCCGTACGCAGGGAATGGGCGGCATGGGGACTGATCGCCTTCGGACTGGTCTATCTGATCTATGGCCTCCGGCAGGTTTTGAAACAGCGGTTCGGAGTACAACAACGGGGCCGGGAAAAACAGATCCAGCTTGTTCCCTGGATCCTTTTTGTGGTCTTCGTCTTCGGTCCGTGCGAACCGTTGTTCCCGTTCTTTATGTTTCCTCTAGTGCAGCATGATTGGATGACCACGGTTCTTGTGACGGGAGTTTTCAGCGGTATGACGCTCCTGACGATGCTAGGCATGGTCCTGGTGTCCGTGTTCGGGATGAATTTCCTGCCTTCCGTGACCGGGCGGCTTGCGCGGTACGGTCATGCGTTTGCGGGACTCGTCATACTTTTGTGCGGCCTTGGGGTGCGGTTTTTAGGATTGTGAGCGGTATTGTTTTAAAAGAAGCGTAAGTGAGTGATGGAAAAAACCATTTTGCTGGAAAAATCCAAGCTCGATGATTTCTTCGGGAAGCTTTCCGAAGGTTATCAGGTCTATGTTCCCGTCAAGAAGGGTGAGCAGACGATACTGTTTGCAGAACCGGAAAAAGCACTCGTTGATTATCTCTATTTTGTCTCTTTGGGAAAAAAATCCAAAAATGACCGCCTCCACGTTACCAGCCTGGACAAAGCAAAAATTCGCCGCTATTCCTCTCTCTACCAAAGGCCTGGTCTTAACCGATTAATCAAGGAGGTCATATGATCTCCGACGATGCTCTCAAAAGATTTGCCAATAAATATCAAACAACCGAACTGAATGTCCGGCGCGAGTACTTTCAGCATCTGTTTCTTTCGCATTTTTACCAACAGCCACAGACCGACAAGATCTACTTTAAAGGCGGAACCGCACTTAGAATCCTCTACAATAGTCCCCGCTTTTCTGAGGATCTCGATTTTAGCTCGTCTTTACGCGACATCCGCCCTATTGAACACGCGGTCCTCGGAACACTTGAAGCCATCGAACCGGAGAACATAGCCACAGACATTAAAGAGTCAAAAAAGACAAGCGGCGGATACTTGGCAATTATTTCCTTCCCATTAAGAGATGGTACTACCGCCATTCAACTGGATATCTCCCTTCGCCAGGGCGAGAAGAAGGGCGAGGTTGTGACCATAACGTTAGATTACCTTCCCGTACGATCTTTACTTCGTATTACGAGCCAATCTCCTCTCATCCAAAGACAAAGACGTTCTGGCCCAAACGTACAAAATCTTGAAGAAATCGCAGATTAATTTTGAACGTGAGTTAAAAGAATTTTTACCTAAAAGTCATTGGGCAACCATCCGCAGTTTCCCCCTCACCCTTGAGAGGGAAATCAAACGGTTTCTCTGATAGATATACTAATCTTACTCTGATTTGCAGCTCGTAGAGCGAAAAATCAGAGAGGAGTTCCTCAGCCTAAAAACCCAAAGGCCACTCCTGAGCGAAGTCGAAGGATTAGATTCGTTATACTGAGAAACTCAAATTTGAGTTATCGAAGTATATTTTCCCGGTACCTCACCGGCTTCGATGTCCTCAGCTTCGCCGTCTGCAAACCCTAAATACCCCCCTCTACAAACAAATCCCATATCTGGTGCTAATTTGGGGAGTGCGATCCAAAATTACTAGAAGAACTGCTCCGTAAGTTAGGCAAGAGGTCACCCAAGCAACGCTTTTCGCATTCTCCAGCTTCCAATCTCCATGTTCATGGTCTTACAGCTAGCCTCCGACATCCTAAGTAACCCTGGTATTTCCACTTGAAATATTGAAAAACAAGGGTTATCATCTACCCATGAAGCCCCGTACGCTCACTACCTCCTTACAAACGGCAATCTCAACATTCCCAGCTATCGTCCTAACCGGCCCAAGACAATCAGGCAAGACAACTCTCCTTAAAAGTGAGTTCGGTGGTTCGCATAAATACATCAGCTTGGAAAATCCCGACGTTAGACTAAGAGCCAAAGACGACCCAGCTGGATTTATCGGTCAAATAGAAGGTCCGGCGATTTTAGACGAAATTCAATACGTTCCTGAGCTACTCTCATACATAAAATCCTCCATTGACGAGAATCGAGCCGCCGGAAAGTGGTTATTAACCGGTTCTCAAAACTTTGCCTTGGTCGGCAACATTAGCGAATCGCTCGCCGGTAGATCAGCCGTCCTTCACCTTTTACCCTTTACCGTATCCGAGTTGCTAGGTCGAGGAGGAAATGTTCTCTCAACAGAACAGATGCTGGATTGTCCTAAGCAACTAAAACCCTATGACCGCTTCGATCTGCCAAATTTTATACTTCGCGGTTGCTATCCAGAGATCGCCAGCAACCCTCAAGTCAACCGATCTTTATGGTGCGGATCCTATATCACTACTTATCTTGAAAGAGATATCCGCAATCTAAAACAAGTCGGCGATTTGGGTCAATACGAATTATTCTTACGTTCCTGTGCCACCCGCACCGGACAAGTGTTAGATTTATCTGCAATTTCCAGAGAAATAGGAGTGTCTTTTACCACTGCCAAAAGATGGCTGTCACTTCTGGAGACCGGCTTCCAGGTGTTGCTCCTATACCCCTACTACAAGAACATCGGCAAAAGATTAATAAAAAGACCGAAGATCTATTTTACCGACACCGGGCTAGTATCATACCTCCTGGGAATCAATTCACCTGAAACCCTTATGGCCAGCCCGTATCTCGGATCGCTATTTGAGACTTTGATTGTCATCGACTTCTGGAAAAGGTTTCAACACCACGGTCAACAACCATCAATGTACTACCTACGTACGGAAGATAAACTTGAAGTAGATTTAGTAGTTGAATTAGAAAATAAAATAAGTCTCATTGAAATCAAGTCCAGCGCAACCATAACACCCAGCAGCACCACATCTATTATCCGGGCCCAGAGGGACTTAGGAGAAATAGTTCAGAACTCGATCTTAATTTCAAATAGCGACCAAGTGTTTGAAATGAAAGGCGGACTTATTCACTTACCAGCTCAGAGAGTCCTAAGCAACTAATTTAAGAAGCAAGATCTTCCAACCCTCCCATCCAGTTTCCAATCCGCCGGCTGGCAGACCAACCTCAATATCTATCTTCCATCTTCCAATATTGATCGTCTCACCACGAATAATTACTCACAACCAATGGCTAATGACTAGTGACCAATGACTAGCCTTGCGCCTCCCCCCCAATCCTGATATCCTGATCTCAGATTCTCAGACTCTCCCTGCCGATAGGTGGGCCTGGATGTTCTGAGTCGCCTGTTTCTCCAAATGAACCATAAAGCCCGCATCCTAGCCTTTTTCATTCTGGTTTCAACTCTCTTTTTATCCTTTTCCCGCCCCGCTTTCGCTATTCTCGGACCCTATGTCTATTGGAAAGACGTCTACATTCCCGCCGTCTACGAAGATCCCAATATAAATCTCCAGAGACATATTAAAGAAACGATTATGATCATGCCCATGGCCATGATCGATATCATCTTCAGTTGGGTCTTCCCCACCGGCACAAAATTCATCCGCGACTGCAGCACTATGGTGGACAATGCAGTCAAATTATCCCTTGATCCTGTCGAGGTAATGAAAAGACTTGCCGACCCTAAGAAAATGTTAGATCCCGGTAGTATTCTAACGGGAGTGCTAGGAGCTGCCGAATGCTCAGCGGACTGGATTGGGATTTTTTCCATTGCTCAAGTAAACTCAACAACGCCGATAGCTCAGGCACAACCAAATACTCTCACTGATAAACTTCCCTTCCCAAACACCAGATCGTTCCTTCAGAGTTCATTTAATAACTTGTCTATCCCTCTTGCTGCTCCGGCATTTGCCCAGGGTTATGGCTACAGTCATTTAAATAATTCGGCCATTCTCGAAATCTGGCGAGTCTCAAGAAACCTTACCTATCTTCTCTCCGCATTACTCCTCGTAGTAATGGGGCTGATGGTAATGCTGAGGGTCAAAATCTCCCCGCAAGTAATTATCACCATCGAGCAAGTAATACCGAAGCTCGCTATTACTTTGCTTCTTATTACCTTTTCTTTTACCGTAGTCGGGTTTTTAATAGATCTTTCATACCTTGCCGGTTATTTAGTTTCTCTCCTTATCGCCAGCACTAATATTAATGTCTCCAATTCAATGTCAGCCGGCTTTTTCAACCTCTTCGGTCAACCACCTTGGAGCAATAACGTCGCTAGTAACTTTGAGTGGTATTTTAATAACAATCTCTTCGCCAGCGTCTGGGCCCAATATTTCTCAGCTATTATTATGCTCATCGATGCGCTTCCCAGGATCTTCTGGGCATTCAGGGACTTCATCATCCCTGGTTTAGGGCTACTCGTGGGAATACTTGTAATCCTTATAGTCATGATCATCCTTATTATTTGGGCCTTTCTTACCTTCTTCTCCTTACTTAAGGTTTATGTCACTTTTATTGGAAGGATTATCTTTGCCCCCTTTATTATTCTTTTTGGCCTAATGCCCGGAGGTAGTGGTTTCGGACCATGGATTATGGGCCTTATCCAGGACCTTGTTACTTTTCTTGCAGTTTCTATTATGTTCATCGTCGCTAAAGTGCTTCTTCTGACCTTAGGTAGTGGCGACACCTGGACTCCACCACAATTAGGTATCAATTCCGACTTAGCCCTCGTCTTTATCGCCATCGGCATCCTTATGAACATCCGCAAGGCCCCGGACATGGTCGCCGCCTTCTTCGCCCGGAAACCCTTTGACTTCGGCACAGCCATGGGCGAAGCAATTAACTTGGGCAAACCAGGTCTCACGCCAATAGCAAGATCCGCCGAAGATGCTTGGGCAGTCGGAGCTCGATACCGTAGATATACAGGAGGCGGACTCGGCAGTCAAATCAAGGGAGCAGCAAGATCGTTCTTCCGACCATCCAACCTAAAAGAGACAGCCATCGAAAGCGGTAAAAACGTAGGAAGAGGAGCCGCAGGGAGTAAGTGGACTTAACTCTTAGGATTTCCAACAACATCTAAGTTTGATAAATCATCTTTGTAAGCACCCCCCTCTCTCCTCCTTTTTTGCTCGAGCTGGAGCATCTGCTTAGCAAGTTCGAACCTATCTCTATCTTTTCCAAGCGCATTCAGGACAACGTACGGTACAAACTCATCTTGATAAATATAACCTCGCCCTTCCCGTGTCTTATGCAAATCAAAGAATTCTTCTGCCAATATCACTTTCCCCATATGGGTCACCCGTGCACACTTAGCAAAAAGTAAGTCTCTTAACTCGTCAGAGACAACCGATATGTCCTTCATCGCTCCCCGCCCTGGAAGATCACCACCTGCTTTCACCTCAGGCGCTTCGATCCTAATCGCCTCTAATCCTAAAATCATTTGCTCCGCCACGAGTCGATCGAAATTTCTCAACCTCCAGCCATTGATAGGTTCAACATTTCTCCTCCGTCCGACTGGCTTTCTTAAATCCGCCTCCACTTCTCGCTGGTTGACAACATACGTCTCCAGGCCAATGGCCGCCACTACTAGCAACAACACTCTCTCCTGTACCGTTCTTGTCAGCTTACCCGGATCTCGCTCATCTAGAACCCCTAAATCTGCCATTGCTCGTTGTATTTCCGTCTGAAATTTCGACGCCCATCCCCAATCCGTCACTTTTATAACAGCCTTATCAGCTTCCTTGTCGGGAAACCAATAGTGCTCCATTTCCCATGCAACTACCCCCCGCACATCTCCCGTTGCAGCTTGAATATCCCCCTGAAAGTCAGCCTTAACCGGAGACCTGTTGGTTCGAACACGATCCCAAAGCGATGTCTTGTCCGAGAGATACTTACGAAGTATGTAATGGACGTAAACATCTTTCGGTACAAGCCTCCACAGCGCCTGATCTTCCGGAAACTCCCTCAGCACCCCAGAAAAAACAAACTTTTCCTCCCCCTCCGTATATTGCTTCATCTGTCGCCTTGCTACTTCCTCAGGGTGAATTGCCCTAACCAGCTTCCCCCTAATCAAAGGGTG
>LCJH01000083.1:1247-11032 GCA_000999595.1 Microgenomates group bacterium GW2011_GWA2_44_7 | reverse complement strand
CACCCCCTTTGATCCGACTATTCTACTGTACTTAAGGGGGGCTCTGGCGAAGTGAGTCACTTAATCTCAATGTCGCAAATGTATCTTAACTTATTCATCGTGGTCTACGTATTAGCAAAAAAAGTTAACAGACAGTTTATTAAATCAAACTGCGGTCAACCACTTTTTATATCTCGGATTTTCTCCATGAACGATATCGAAATAAAGTTTTTGGAGTTTTGAGGTAATCGGACCGACATTCCCCTCGCCAATCTTTTTTCCATCCACTTTAATAACCGGTGTAACTTCGGCTCCCGTACCGGTTAAGAAGATTTCGGAGGCGGTAACTAGTTCATTTTTCATCACCTTCCGTTCTTGGACTTTAAGCCTTAACAGACTGCGTGCAAGCTTTATTATGGTTGCCCGAGTTACACCCTCAAGAATATTTTGGTCTTTTGAGGGTGTTACAAGTTGACCCTTTATCACTAAAAAGATATTTTCAGCACTCCCCTCTGCAATTGAACCATCGGCATTGGGCAGAATCGCCTCAGCCACACCTTTTTGGCTCGCTTGGGTGTTTGATAAACAAGTATTTAGGTAGAGTCCGGTTGGCTTGGCAAAAGGCGGAATCATCCGCGAATCAACTCTGTGCCAGGAGGAAACTATGACACTGATTCCCTGGGAAACGTTTAAATACCGACCAAGCGGTTTAGTGAAAATTACTAAGCCGTCACTTAACTGTTCTAAGTTAAATTTAGTGACCGTCGAGTCCTTTTTGTAAACTAAAGGGCGGATATAAACATCTTCGTGATCATTATTTTTTTCAAGAAGTTTAATGGTTATCGCACACAACTCACTCACGGTATATGGAATCTTCATCATCAGCGTGGCGCTGGATCGATGCAGCCTTTGGTAATGATCCTTAAGGCGAAAAACGAATAGTGTCTTTTCCTCCTCATTAAAATATCCCCTAATTCCCTCGAAGCATCCAGTTCCATAATGCAGCGCATGAGTGTCTACCGGAATAACTGCTTGGGAATATGGAACAAACCGGCCGTTTAAGAAAACCCAAGGTTCACTGTTTTTTTGGGCGATCATAAATTATTATCAGGACAAACCCACTAGGTTTTTATAGTCTGAAAAATTCATGAGCTTATTGGTGAAAGTTCTGGAATCACCCTGGTTTTTAAGTACCGACAGAACTTCCTCTACCGCTTTTACCGAAGCCATCAACGTTGAGATCGGGTAAGCAATTATCTTGTAACCCATCTGCTCTAAATCACCTTGCGAGCAGATCGGGGTTTTACCTCCTTCAAGCATATTAACCAAAAGTGGAACTTCGGTAATCAACTTAGGAATTGCTATCAGTTGGTCTAGGTCCTCCGGAGCTTCAACAAAGATAATATCTGCTCCCGCTTTAACATATTCCCGCGCACGAACGATCGCTGATTCAAATCCTTCTGGTGCAATGGCATCTGTGCGAGCGCAGATTAACAAATCAGGATCTCCACGAGCACCCACCGCCGCTTTAATCTTTGAAACCATTTCCTCGACAGTGACTAATTCCTTATTGCTTGTGTGTCCGCATTTTTTGGGATGCTTTTGATCCTCAATAAATAGACTGGCCACTCCCGCCCGTTCATACTCCCTGACGGTAAAAGCCACATTTCTCTCGTTACCATAACCCCCATCGGCATCTGCAAAAACAGGCAAATTCGTGGAACGAGTGATGTTTGTAAGCGCCTGAACCATCTCTGACAATCCAATAAGGCCCATATCGGGAAGCCCGTAAACCACCCCAGAAACCGCGAATCCTCCCATTGAAACAGCCTCAAACCCAAGCTTTTCGGCGATCTTTGCCGTGAGTGGATCGTGCGCCACCGGCGTCAACAGCGATTTCTTTTCCTGAACCAGTTTTTTAAATAATTGTGGTTTTGTCATAAAGCCAATAAAAAATCCCGCTTCTATTTGCGGGATTGGTTTTGAAATTTAAGATTAAATCCAGTCAAACCCTTCCCGCTTTAGGCGAGATAAGCAAAAAAGTAAAAAAACTTTTTGCCTTGGGTTGACATTGAAATTGAATATAAACCCTGCACCGAAAGCTTGTCAAGAAGCAACCCTTTTTTAGATCGTCATCAACTCGGTCTCTTTTTTGTCCCCTAGCTCGTCTATTTTCTTAATCATCTCGTCCGTTAGCTTTTGAAGATCCGCCTCCGCTCGGTCTCGTTCCTCTTCGGAAAGTTCTTTGTTATCAAAGGCCTTTTTAATCTCGTGCATATGATCTTGGCGAATCTGGCGAATAGAGACGCGGCTACTTTCCAGTTTTGAACCCAATAGCTTGACAAATTGTTGACGCTGCTCGGTGGTAAGTTCGGGAACAGCAATCCGAATAAGTTCATTATCGATAACCGGAGTTAAACCGATGTTGGCCTCCAAAATGCCTTTTCGAATTTCGCCAATAACGGAGGGGTCCCACGGAGCAATGGTAACCGTATGGGGATCGTTGACATTAATCGTACCCAGTTCGACGACTTTTAGTCTCTGCGTGCCGCCATAAGCAGGAACTATGATGTTTTCAACCAGCGAGGGAGTGGCTCGACCGGTGCGAAATGAAGTAAGATCCCCCGTTAAAGCCGCCATCGCCTTTTCCATTCGATCCCGCACCTCTTTTAGATCTTCCATCTTGCATTATAGATATTAACAAACAAAGACCTAAACATTCAATCAGGTAACTTTTTAATCTTGTATTCACACAAAGAATAGGTTATATTCCAGTTTCGCGAGAATATGGGAATATTAGGAGGAAGATCGCCAGAACGCAACCATCAAGATAGCGGAGAACCTATTAGAGAAGGCCGAGACGCTGGGTCTCAGCTTACTTCGGCTGCGGCCGAAACACAAAGGATGGCTCACGATAGACATAAAAGCCATTATTGGGTATTACAACGACTAGTAGATTTATTAATCAGGAAGGGCCATTTAGAAAAAGGGTCTGTTGTTGATGCTAACGGTTCGGTGCGAACGCCCGGAGGGGAAAGGATTGATCTTAACGAAATTGCACAAGGGAATTTAAGGGATTGAAGCAAAATATTTCTCCAGAGCTTTTACCCCGGTGGCTCTAAAAGCGGCCATTTCGTCTCTATATATTGGATTCCCCCACCCCAAAGAGATTTTTGGGAATCCAAGGCTGGAATCGGTAGAAGTTCGGGTGAGTCTCATTTGTGTTTGCCAGCGACTAACAGCTTCGTTCGGGTCGCCGGTATAATACACAACTTTCAAACCGGGTGGAACGGGATGGGTTCGAAAATATACATTCCAAAATTTTTGGGAACCGATAGTTAAATCTGCAGGTCGGTAGCCGATTATTTTCCCCGCATGAAGACCGGGCTTGTCAACCCCAGTTGTTATCGGGTTGTTGTTGGCATCTAATAAATATCTGGAGCCCGTGGTTGGGTCAACTCGGGCATCGGCGGCGATGAAAATAATTCCAGCCGACAAAGGAATACCCTCATAGTCAGGGGGCCAGACATAAACATCGTTATCGATGCTGGCGCTTTTGGTTGTCAGCCAACCAATATGAGGGTAATTGGCGGCGATAAAAATGGAGGGAAATATAATGAAAATCTCGTTGCCTGTCTCGGCACCGTACATATCAACCTGAACAACGTTCGCCGCAAGATGTATTGCGGCATCAGTGACAAAACAATTTTGGTCTTGATAGTCGGGATTGGTATAGATTTTAAAAATCCGGAGGGCATTTTCTAAGGACCCCCTCTTTGTCATGTCCTGGGCTGACCCAAAAGCCGCTAGAACACTCTCCTCAGTCAGTCCTAGGGCGAGATTGATGCCAAGAATTGAACGCAGATCTCCGGTTTTGAGGGCTTCAACAAAGCCCGTGTCGAACTGACCCAATCCCGTCATGTGCCGGTCGATCGCCCAGTGATCGCGGATTCCGTATCTCATTGCATGAGCAACGTAGTGCATCGGATATCTTCGCCAAAGGTCTACATATTGGGTAAGTGAAAGATTACTTAAATTAGCTGGCGAGAATTCAGCCTGAATCCGTCGACGGTCGGTATCTGACAGTCTCTCTGGCCGTTGATCCGCGACAAACATAAGTAAATTATATGTTACCATTTTTTAAGGCGAACTATCCCACACCGGGGGTGGGTTATTGAAAAGCAATTAAAAAGAGCCGGGGCGGCGCACTGCTTCGTCGCAGGCGCCGCCCCCTAACTGGGGCTTAGTCGGGGCGATCCAGGTGAGCCTTGTAGGCCGCCTGGTTTGCCCCTTCGGCTTCGTCCTCTCGGAGAAGCCGTCTTTGCTCGTCCGCCCGATCGCGGGCGAGCCTTTCGCGCCTTTGGCCCTCTTCACGGGCCTGAGCGCTAAGCCTTGCGGCTTTGCGCCCCTCGCGGAGTCGGCGCGCCTCCGCTATTTTTTGCTCCCACTCCTCCACCGTGGAAGCAATCCCCTCTGGCTTCCATCGCCATTGCCAGAGGATAAAGATCCCGACGCCCATCATAAAGGCGAACGGGACCAGGCAGTACAAAAAAATCTCTGCCATGGCCTGCCCAAGCCATGGCAAAAAGGCAATCGCGGCCACCGTGGCCACGACAAACTCGGCTACCGCAATCGCGGCGCCGAGCGCCTTGGACTTGAGGAATCCAAGGCAGACGAGTAGCGCTGCCACCAGCAGCGCTACGACGACCCCCCCGACACGGAGGACCGTCCAAAAAGCGGAGTCGCCGGCTCCGCTCTGCCCAGACTGCACCGTCTGGGTGCCGGTGGTCGTCGTCACCGGCATTGCCGACGTTAAAGTCGGCGTGACCGCCGTCGTGCTCTGGTACCTGCCCCGCCTGACCCGATTTGTCATTGCCAGCGTCGGGCAGCGCGTGAGCGAGCCGGAGCTCAAGTTCNNCATCCGGCCGGGGGTGGCCGAGACCTGAGTCTTAGCGGCCGCAACTGTCAGCTGCGCCGCCACGGTCCAGGTCGGAACCGCTTGAGTACGCACAGCGTTGGCGTACTCCCACGTCCCCGGCCGGGGGGCCTGAGACGCGGCCAATAAAAAGGTTAGTAGCACCGCTGCCACTAACCCCTTGATGTCTTCCATTGATCCCCCTTGGGGCGTACCGGAAAGGTACGCCCCGAGATAAGTTTTTTTCGATGAGGCAGAAGTCCGAAGACCTCGCCCTAATTTGTTAAAGCGTCGCCTTTAGCCCACACCGGGTGTGGGCCAAGTTAACTCATTAAGCTCACACCCGGTGTGAGCCGAGTGTCAGAGAACTCCGGAATTCCGCCTCATCGGAAGTAAATAAACCCCAGTTTTTTAAAGTTCGTTTCCGATCTTTTTACCAACGCGAAAACGCCGGTCCAAGCCGGAAACGAACGTATCCTATAGTGAAGAGCTTGGAGTATCTTGACGAAAGATGTCAGACTGATAGTTCAGTCTGCGTGTCTTTTATCTTTCCCTGACAAGAGAGTTTACCTGAGGAATCTCTTTAAACTTTCTTCTCGACTGGCAGCATCCAAAATTAAGTGAAGATCCATATGAACAACCCCTTTTTCTTCCTTTGACAACAGACCGTCTTCAGCTAAACCGTCTCCAAAGACTTTGGCTAAATCCAAGATTAACTGGATAGCACTTTCTTGAAGGTGACGCAGCCTTTGGTCAGTGGAAATGGAATAAGTTGAGTAACCTGATCTGTCTAAAAGTTCTTGTTGCCAAACGGTAAAAAAACGGGTGATGGGTGAAGGTTCGTGCTCGGTTGCTACCCCCAAGTAATCCAGAACCTGGAAAAAAAAGTCGAGTCCATTTTCTAATCGATTCTCCAACGGACTATATTGCAGAAACTTGAGACGCTCTTCGATCCGTTCAACTGTCCGACCACTGACCCCAACATCGTCAGCCAGAAGATGAATTGTCCCAATTGGGGCACGAAGTCCGCTGGAAGCAAGTTCCTCTTTGTAGCTTTGACTAAACCGATTAAAAATTTCTCCGGGCATAGCCGCGGCTAATGCAAGCTGGGGATTTAACGCCATCGCCGAAAGTAGCATCGTGGCGGCATTATCTAGCCTCCTCTGGGCTACCCGAACTCCGTAGTCTTCCCCGTTTGTTAGTCGATGACCGAAATAATTTTTGTGAAACTCGAGAAAATATTTAAGTGTCCTTAGACTGGCCCAACGCTTGGATATATCCTGCCAGTCTATCGTCGGATCTTGCGCAGCACCGTAGTAAACTAAATACCAAGGGGCGGTAAAAAGATGACCAATTCGGAATGACGGATAACTGTCAGCGGCCACACGATCTAAGGAGTAGACCGGCCTTTCTCGGTTACCGAGACGAAGTGTCTTCGGGGTTTCCCCACAATCTAAGAATTCCCTTGAAGGTAACCAACTAAAGGCGCCAGTCCCATCTGCTTCTAGCTTCGCCAGTGACGCCCGTCGAAGGATATTTGCCCCAAGTCCAAAAATAGTGTCAAAGGCTTCGAGGTCCTCTTTGGACGGGTACTCTTGAAACGTCACCTTGTAAATCATATTTCGATAAGTAGCAGATATCCCATTAAGGCCGGATAGGCGCTCTGTGATAGTAAATATCAGTCCCTCCCGACCGTGGATCATCTTTTTGCGGTCAAGAGAAAAGACAATGGTCCGTTCCGAATAAAGGGGATGGGGAGAAATCCTCTCACAAGCTCCAACAGGAATCGAAAATTGGTTTTTTAGGTAGCTTTCAATGATACCCAAATCTTGACCTTGAACAATGACTTCCGGATCCGGAGCACCAAATAACATCGAAAGTCTTTCGGCCATATTTTCTACGCGGGCGATGTTTATGCCTTCAGCAATGGCAAAAAAAAGTTCCACTTCGGAGGCATGATCTGGGAAATTTTTTCTTAAATACGATCCATATCTGATTCTTGCCTCCCGAGCTTGGTCAAAATAAAATGCTCCCCTATTTAAAGTCACGGCGGCACACGAGAGGTAAGTTTCTCGCGGCATTACCCGGTCACCAACGGCGATCAGTGATTTATCCAATACATACTCAAGAGTATGTGAACCGCCAGCAACAAAGACTTCCGCGCCGCTTGAAGAGGCGTATTCAAGCGCTTCGGTGACAAGTTCGTGAGGCAAGACGGCATCTCCTAAGCACCTCCGATAGTCCTCGGTCATTTCGGCCGGAGCTAATAACTGGGACGTCTGAACCGCTCTCAAATTTCTTTCGGTGACTTTTGAGACCCAACCAAGTCCTGGTAGCGACAACCACGTAAGCCCCCGTTCTTTGGCTAGGATCATAATTTAAAGTACCCAACGATAACCCTTACCTCTTAATGTTTCTATTGTTTTTTCGGGTAAACCAACCAGGGGGAGTTTACTCCGAAGACGCGAGACAACTCGGTCAATCGCCCAGTTTGAAAATTTACCCAGGGCTTCGTTGCCCCAGATCGCCTCGGCGATCATGTCACGGGAGCAAAGCGAGTGCTGATTTTTGATAAAAAGCTCGAGAACTCTTTTTTCTGATGGAGAGAGAAAGCGGGATTGCTGAATGTCTTTTATTAGATTGTCGGTCATACTATCCGAAGGTTGAGAAATCCTGGCAACTTGCCGAAAGATGATTCCATTGACATCCAATTGGCCATTCCCTGATCTAAAAAATCCGATATCCAGCAAACGTTTACCGGCTTCGCTATAAACTCCTTCCCCTTTTAGCACTTTTAAGGCGGCTTCCTGGTCATCCAGACCCAGTTCGAGCCAGGCAAGACGCGCCCGTTCTAATATCTCCGGAGAGGCAAGGAGCGAAATTGAAGAAAGCTCTCCCACCCCTCTTTCAATCAGCCTAAGAGCGCTACGAAGAAGCATAGGATGGGTACCGCAAATGGCCATAACTGTCTTTAAAGTAGCTGACGAAATTAAAGCTTTATTATTAACTTTTAGATAATCGTCAATCGCCTGTTTCGCCTCTTCTTCTGTCGGGAGCGAGACATAATGAATGTTTTGGACAAGAGAAGTCATACCGCTTTCGAAAGCGATCTCGGGCCAACCTCGATGGCGACGGACATGAAGCTGAAAGAGAATTTTCCCTCTATTTTGAGCCTGGAGATAATCAAAGATCCGAAGAAGTTTTTTAATTTCTTGATCCGGATAGACCTCTAGCTTGTCGACTATAAAACTAACGTGTTTCTTTTTCGAGAGATTCAGAAGGTATGGCTTAAATATCTCATGAATAAAGGTCAGCTCGGACTTCTCCGAAGGGGCAGTTAGATTCTTACCCGTCATTTGGGCAAACATATATTGCACAAGTGGAAGGCTTGACGGTTCGGGAACGGAAGAAGCATCTATATAAAAAATCAGGTGGCTTTGAAGATATTTATCGTATTTTTTTTCAATTAAAGATAAGAGCGCCAGAAGTGAGGTCGATTTAGCGCCGGTGGGAAACCAGATAAAGATGCCGTGTTCGGCTCTTTTAAGACTGCCGAAAATGAGCGGTTCGATCCGTTTAAGATAGGTTTCGGAGGGACGAATCCGTTTAATCTTGTCCACAAGTCAGAATCCTATAATATATTGTCAGGAAAGGCAAGATAGCTGACAAGATAAGCGTCGTTTAATTTCAAGAAGACAAGGCGTTGATAGCCGCTTGAATCGCGGCAGCGAATTTCTTGGGCCAGGCGGCCATGGCAGCAGTTAAGCCGGCAAGACCTCCGATGGCGCCATCAACGAGGGGATTTGTTAACGGATTTTCAGATGATGGCAAACTTGAATTGGTAGTGGTAGAGGGAGCAGTACCCGGAGAAGTAGTGGTTTCTGTAAAAGCTGAAGAACTTGTTGTGGCCACTGGCTGACTGGAAGCAAGAAGATCATTCCAATCTCCTCTTACAAGGTTCATCCAACTAAAAAAACCTTGAGTAAGGGGGTTGCTTGGTTCGGGCGGTGGTTCTAAATCAGGACCTCCTATGGGGCTTTGTCCTTGGATGTTGCCAAGCATATCCGTAAATGTACCTGCCTGCCGAGCAATATAATCAGTATCGGCCGCGTGCTGACAACCGATTTCGGCGGTTTTACTGTCAGAAGGCATAAGGGCTCTCATCCGAGCACATAGATCATTGAGTGACGATGGCGGGCTATCGGGCGGAGTGGTATAACCGGTGGGTCCTTGGGCTTCAGCTTGGGCTGAAGCACCCAGATAAACTGCGAGAGCGGCAATAAAAGCAGTAGCGATTTGGGGCAATTCAACTCTAAAACCAGGTTCTTTATTACGACTTTCGAGGGCTCGTCTGACTTCTGGTGTCATGAGGGAAGGACCGCTAGATACTGAACTTTCAGCGTTCGGTTTACTCACACCTCCGATCCCCTCTGCAAACATGATATAAAGCTATGCTGAACTTGGAATTAAGTCAAGGCGACGATAAGTTACCTAGGTAACTTAGGGTGTTTAGGTAGACAATACAGGAACCTACACCAAGAGATAATTCCTTAGGTGTCTAGCCCGTAAAAAATTACTCGGTAATTTTTCAGGGTAAACTAACCCACCCGGGGTGGGTACACTATTCACCCAAGGAGAGGCGGGAGAGGCGACGGACGACGATATTTTCGCCAAGCTTGCCGATTGTTTCTTTTACGAGTTGCTCAATCGTTTTGCTTGCATCACGAATATATTCTTGGTTAAGGAGTTCCTCTACATCCTTAGGATTCATCGAAGCAACCTGCATGGCCACTTCATGGCAAAGTTTCTTAAATTCATCGGTTCTGGCGACAAAATCAGTTTCGCAGGCAATTTCAACCAACGCCGCTACTTTACCGGTGTTGTGCACATA
>LCJH01000083.1:0-1213 GCA_000999595.1 Microgenomates group bacterium GW2011_GWA2_44_7 | reverse complement strand
GGCAGACAAGGGTCAAAGGCAGAAGCAGCTCAATAGCAACCAAAACATTGTATACTAATCTTACTCTGATTTACAGCTCGTAGAGCGAAAAATCAGATTTGATTCGTTATACTGAAAAACTCAAATTTGAGTTTTTGAAGTATACACCAATTCAGGAAGTCTGTGCTTTCTTTGCCTCCTTAGCGGCGATCTTTTTCTCAACCATGAGAGCGGCTTTGGAAACTTTCTCCTGACCTTCCGAAACCGCCTCCGCCAGATAGCGAACAATTAACTCTACCGACTTGACCGCATCGTCGTTGGCGGGAATGCAAAAGTTAATTTTTTCAGGATCAGCATTCGAATCTGTGATCCCCACCACACAAATTCCCATCCGATTGGCTTCCCGAACGGCCGTATCTTCCAGATGGGTATCGACCACTATTAATACATCCGGTAACCTGGGAAGCCTGGTTAAACCCCCGAAAAACTTCTCCAACTTTAAAATGTCCCGATCAATAAGGAGCTGTTCTTTTTTTGTATAGTGCGAAAGCTGTCCGGCCGCTTTTTGTTCTTTCAACTCTGCCAAACGCTTAACGCTTTTATTAACCTGTTCATAGTTGGTCAGTAAGCCGCCGATCCAGCGCTGGGTAATATACGATGTGGTAGTTTTCTCGGAAACTTCCTTGATAACCGCTTGCGCTTGCCGTTTTGTCCCCAGCCATAGAATGACGTTTCCTTTTGCCACGGAATCTTTCAAAAAGTTGGCGGCCGTCTCCAGTCCGCTTTTTGATTTGACTAAATCAAAAATGTGAACACCCTCCTTGGCGCCGTAAAGATACTTGGCCATCCGAGGATTCCAACGATTTATTTGATGGCCAAAATGAACACCTGCCTCAAGAAGTGTTTTAAGAGAAATATCTTTCATACAGTATCAAATAAAAAAAGCGGCCTGAGCCGCCTTAACTAAATGGCTCATCCTTTTACTTCCATCTGAAAGTCAAGTTAAACTTGACAGGACGAATATCAGATGTGAGATTTCAGAATCGATAGTAACATGCGGGCTCGGGAATAACAAGAGTAGGGGTAGTAGAGTTGCAGGCTAGAGCTGCAAATCAGAGTAAGACTCGTAGACGACCTCTGAATAAGTTAAGATACATTTGCGACATTGAGATTAAGTGACTCACTTCGCCAGAGCCCCCCTTAAGTACAGTAGAATAGTCGGATCAAAGGGGGT
>LCJH01000082.1 GCA_000999595.1 Microgenomates group bacterium GW2011_GWA2_44_7 | reverse complement strand
GCCTCTCCGACATCGCCTCCTACTTGGCTAACGCCTTTTATCGCCCCGCGAGAAACCTCTATGGTGGTGGTTCCGACATCTTCTCCCACTTCTTTTGCCCCCTCGATTGCTCCCGCGACCAACCCGGTTACCGCTTGAGCGGAAGACACTCCGGCACGTGAGGCGGCGTTTACTCCCTCAGACACTACTTTACCAACCGTGTCGATTGCTGTCGTTGCCACCTCACCACCAGCTTTGGTTGTTTTCACTACAACTCCTTTGGTGCTGTTGGTTATAGAAGATACCACATCGCCCGCCCCTGTGACCACCGAGGAAAAAATATTTTCTAAATCAGCAACAATATTTGCCATCATATACAAGGTACATGCTAATGAAACTCATGTCAATCATCAGGTCGTGGTGGAGGGGGAAACCGTTGTCTATAACCATAAGCTGGTTCTGGAAATGATCAAAATGAAACTATTCGTCCTTTTCCCAGGGACTCATCAGCTGAAAGTAGTTTCCATCCGGATCAGCCAAGGTTGCAATCCACGCGCCACCCATTTCATATGGCTCTTTTATTACTTTCGCCCCCAAGCCCTTGATTCTTTCGAATTCTTCTTTAACTTCTTCAGTTTCAAAATTAAACATCACTCTCCCGGGGTCTTTCGCGGGGCCGTCCATCTCTGAATGTTCTCCCACCGAAAGATAAGCGCTTCCAACTACCCAGCCCGACCATCCGCCTTCATCCATATCGGGTTTTCTTTGCAGAACTTGTTCATAAAACTTCGACAGGACATCCGGCTGCTTTGTCCCGATCATAATTGAATTCAAATCCAGCATATTTTTATGCTAACAAAAAAGACTGTCTCAAGATGTTATTTATCTCACACTCCCGATATTAACAAATGAAGAAAGTTTCACTCCGTCGATGCATCGTGCCTAAAGTTTAAACAACCTTAACCCTCTTGGAATTGAAATCTTCATACTGATCACTTTCAAAATGCCAGTTATTTAAGGGAACCGGAATCTTACCGGAACCATTGGGCGCATCAATTACATAAGTCGGACAGGCAATACCCGAGAGAACCCTTCTGAGCTTGGTCATTATTTTGACTTCTTTCCCAAAGGGGACGACAAAATGCTCCGCCCCGCTTACTGGGTCGCAGCGATATAGGTAGTACGGTCTTATTCCCAATTCAGCCAAGCGGGTAAATAAGCTACGTAATGTTTCAAAGGAATCGTTAACACCCTTCAAAAAAACTGATTGCGACAAAAGAATCGCCCCCGCCTTGCGTAGGGCAAATATCGCTTCGATAGTTGGTTTTGTTAATTCATCCGGATGTTCAAAATGGATAGAGAGATAAACCGGCTTATTTGTTATCGCTTTAATTGCTTTCAATATTTTGGGCGTCACCCCCTTAGGATTGGAGACCGGCATTCGGGTATGAACACGGATAATTTTTACTTGGTTAAGATTTTTAAATTTTTTCATTGTGTGAACTAAAAGTTCAGGTACCGTGAACGGGTCTCCGCCTGAAATAATTACCTCGTTAATCAAAGAGTGAGAGGTGATATATTCAATCATCCCGGCAGAATACACTACCAGTAAACCCCTACTGTTTTTCCGATTTCTAAACAGAACTATAAAACATATCAGCATAAAAAACGTCCAGAAATAGAACCTGAAGAAAAAGTTGCTCTGCTCTTCGTTGCAGTTAAACTCTTCTTCCGAAGGAAAAAACTGTTTTCTCACAGCCGGCGAAGTTTTTGCAAGACCGCGTAAATGCGCGCTTATTGAAACAACCAGATTCCCGGGAGGCTTATCTTCGTCTTTGTTATTTTTTGGGGCAGACATTTTTTAAAAGATGAATTGCTGGTTCTAATATTAGTGGTCATAACTTTAGTGTCAATGATTAATTTTCAAAGTTTTTAAACGCCTTTTCTTTGATCCATTTTTTCTCTTGCCCACCGGCATAACCCGCATTGTTGGAATCAATTAAAAATTGACGCAACAGCGTTTCATCCATTACGCTTACTGTAGTATATGTTTACACAGTTGTAAATAGAGCAGGGAAATACGGTTATAACAACACTATTGTATGTCTACTTGACATACACTCGATCTTTTGATAGAGTCGCTCATATGTATAGCACGGTATCAGCAAGACAAATTCAGCGAGAATATAAAAAGGTTTTAGAGAAAGCAAATAAAAAGAATGAGCCAATTGTTGTTATGGCTAATAATAAACCCCAAGGGGCGGTAATTGGGCTCGATCTTTTGGAAAAAATTCAACTAAGTACCCTCCTGAGGGATGCTCTAGAAGATTACAAAAAGGGGCAAACCTTAACCATTACCGACACCGGAGGACTGGAAAAGTACCTTGAAGAGCTTGGTGATGAATCTTAAGGAATGGTTAAAATTGAGCTAACAAAAAAATTTCGAAGGGAACATCAAAAATTCATCGCAAATAATCAAACCAGAGCCCGGCTAGTTTCTTCTGCTTTAAGAATTTTTCTAAGTAATCCAAAACACCCAGGCCTCCACACCGAAAAGCTCAAAGGCGTGAGAATGTGGACAATGAGAATTGACAAAGCTAATAAAATATTTTTTTCGTGGATAGACCAATCCACCGCCCTACTTATCGATATTGGATCCCATGATAAATATAGACAATATTAATAAGCTCCGCGGGGTGGACAAATTATCCCTTGCTTAAATGCAATCCGCACCTCCCTCTCTAACTACAACCGTTCCGTTCCTCTGTTTTCAAACAGTTCAACACGGAGTTATAATTAGACGCAGTTTATTGTTGGGCTTATGAAAATAATTGATATCTCAATGTGGATGGGCGATTGGGTTTATCCCGGTGACAAACCACTTAAGATAGGCGATCCATATAGTGCTTTTGGTGAGGATAAAGAATTTTGTTACAACTTTTCGACCAATAGTGCCGACGGTACCCACATACAATCGCCTCACTATATACTTAAAGAAGGTAAAAAGATTAACGAGTTTCCGATTAATTATTTTCGCCGTGAAGCGATAGTTGTCGATTTTTATAACTTACAAGAAGAATTTATTCCCGGCCACGAGTTGCGAAAACAGTTAGACAACGAGAGCCTTACCGAAAAGGCTGTCATTTTAAGAACGGGGATTATGGACCAACTGCTTGAGGGAGAAGATGTAAAAGATAAACTTATGCATCCGGAAGACGCTCAATATTTGATTGATAAGGGTATAAAGATGGTGGTGGCAGACGTCACTTGCCTGGATGCTCCATTGGAGAACGATGGTGAAGCCCCAACGACGAGACTTTTTTGCAAGCACGATGTGGTATTGGTTAAGCAGACATGTAATTTACGAGCGATTTCAAAACGTTTAGTAATGGTCGAGGCGTACCCCCTTAAAATTCGCGATATATCCGGTACGCCCGTTAGGGCAATTGTGATCGAGGATTAACTCAGACACTACAACCGAAAGTTATGTTCGTGGGGTGGGATAATTACTAAATCGACGCAGGACCATGTGAAGCCCCTTTATTTTACCCCGGTACCAGAAAGCCCCACCGTCTTGTGGTGGGGATTAGTGGTCTTCAGGATTTTTCTGTGTGGGGTTTCGGACTGAGAGTTTGAAAGTTGCCTCGGCCTTTCAGACCGGGGAGTTCTCACTGGTTTAAGGGTGCCCGGCCTTTCTAATAGCAGTCTTGGCTGGTCGTCTCCATAATAATTTTCTTTCCAGCCGTTAATTTTATAGCCACACTTTAGATATAAGATTATTGCTCCGGAATTTTTGGGATGAACCACTAAAGATGACTTCTTTCCTTCAATTCTGGATAGAAAATTGTCCATCAGTTTTCTGCCAACACCCTTATTCTGGTGTCCTGGAATCACACCAACGCCTTTTAGTATTACTAGGCCATCATTATCCTGTGAATAACAGTAAAAGCCTACGGGGTTATTATCTTCGAAGTAAATAAAGGTCTGACAATCTTTCAGGTATTCAACTTCTTCCTGGACAGACATGGACGGAATGTCAAAATCCCTGGTAAAGATTTTATTGTCGAGGTCGTTGAGTAGCGATCCGTCTTTATCAAGATTGGCGGCTCTAAAGTTTGGCGCCATACCGGCTTATTTTATCAAAAAGTTCGAACCAATCCGCTGTGGTCACAAAATGGAGGCTAAAACGTCGAGCCCTGTGGGGTAGACACTGTGTTCGTCCGGTACTTTCTTGGCCCCTTTTATGCCTTTTAACTCTCTTCTTGTATGTCTACCGTTCCATTCCTCTTGACATGTAGAACGATACAGTATAATATCGTTCTGTATGACCTCGAATATCAAGCAGGTTATTCGTCAGTTGGTTTCCGAGTGGCAAACCCGGCCACTCCCCACTATCAAACCTCGGCAGCTTTCAATCGGCGACTGGTTTTCTGAGCCTCTCTATAAAATAATAACTGTCGTCGGTTTTAGGCGTGTCGGAAAAACTTTCATTCTTCTGGATTTTGCAGCCAAACTCGGCAAGGAAAACTGCCTTTACCTGAATATGGAAGACGAACGGCTGCCGAAGAAAACCGAGGTGCTAACAGAACTTCTGAACGTTGTCCGCGAGGTCTATGGCGAAAAAAGACCGGTCCTTCTCGTTGACGAAATCCAGGAAATTCCCGACTGGAGTCGTTGGGCCCGACGCGTCAATGAAAATCGCCTTTATCATCTCGTCCTCACCGGCTCCTCGTCAAGGCTTTCCTCCGCCGAAATCCCAACCGAGCTTCGTGGACGAACAATTACTAAGCACGTCTTCCCCCTTAGTTTCACGGAATTTAAAAATTGGAAAGAAACCAGCGACGAGCTGCACCTACTTCGCGAATACCTTACGTTTGGTGGTTTTCCAGAAATTGTGCTGGCCGAAGAAGGTAAAAAGCCTATTCTTCTGGACGAATACTTTCAAACCTTTTTACTCCGCGATATTATTGAACGCTATCGGCCACGCCAAGAAGCCGCCATTCGTGACCTCATTTCTCTGCTTGTAAACTCACCTTACTACACTATCGGAAAATTAACCCAAAGCCTCACCGGCGCCGATTACCAAATTGGCAAAGGTACAGTTGCCCACTACCTCGACTACCTAAAGACTTCATATTTCTTCCGCCCTTTAGAAATTCATACGGCCAAGGTTAAGTCCAGAATACAACACCCCAAAAAGGCTTATTTTATCGACAACTTTTTTATTTCTCGCCTCGCCGGTAAATTTTCAGAAAACTACGGCCGACCCATGGAGCAGGCTGTCGCCCAAAGCCTCTTCCAATCCCAAACAGCCAACCCTAATCTGGACATCTACTACTGGAAAAGTCCAAAAGACCAAGAAGTTGATTTTGTCATAAGAGAAAGCCTGAAAGTAACAGAGTTAATACAGGTATGCTTTGTCTCCTCTGTCCTCGAGATCCCTCTCCGAGAGAAACAGTCCCTCGTCCGAGCTAGTCGCGAACTCAAATGTGACCGCCTAACCCTCATCACCTGGGATCTTCAGGGTGAAATAGAATTCGAAGACAAGACCATAAAATGTCAACCTCTCGCCCAAAGAATCTAACTCTACTAACAAACGGCCACATCTCAAGCTTTGAAATGGAGACTCTCTTCGACTGGCTTCTCGAAGACAAAAAATCCAGAAAAGAAGCTGTCTTCACTTGGACCTCAGGATTAGCCAGACAAATTGGATATATCATCGAAAGATATTACAAACAAACAAAGAGACCGGACTACCCAAAATACAGCGAGACGTTTTCCACCAAGCCTTTCATGTGCTCAAGTTGTTTAAAGCCGTTTTCCCCGGCACGAAAAATCCACAAAACTGCCAAAGACTAATCCGATTTCTGTTTCACTCCGGCAAAAGTCGGACAAATTACGGCAAGCACACAACCCCGCCGGTAATCTTCCCCTGCCCCACAGGTTAGACGTTTACCCAGAGCAAGTTAAAGGGAAGCTCAGACCCTATACGTGTAGAAGTTGCCAAGACGAATCAGACTCTTCCTCCTATTCAGATAAGCGAGCCGATCTTCTGTCCTTTGTCGGCATAGATTAGAGATAGATGAAGGTATTAGCCATGAATAAAAACTGGGGCATTTGTAAATTTTGTACAGCCATTATTTATCATTTCTTTTTTTGTAGCTTTCCATGATGAATAACCTTGCCCAATCCCATTTTCAAATCTCTTCCTTTCATTGCTCTTTTTATTATTTCCTCAAGTTTATCCCGATACTCTTCTGTGTCCGCTTTCTCAAATTCTGGTAATAACTCCGGCGTTTCCTTCCTAAGAAAATCAAACAGTCGTCCTTTTATCTTGGGACTGAGATTAATATGCTCAAACCAGACTTCGCTAACACCCGCCTCCTGCAATATATTTAAGAGTTCATTTATTTTCTTTTCGTCACTTGTAAAGTGAGGCAAGATAGGGCCAACAAATGCATATGTCCGGATACCTGATTCATGCAATTCTCTTAGAGCTTGAATTCTCGAGCTTACCGGCGGGGCTTTAACCACCAAAAATCTTGAGACCTTATCATCTAATGTTGTTACCGTGAAACCCACCGTCACATCTTTCAATCTTTTTAAAACATCAACATCTTTTGTCACTAACGGTGATTTTGTCTGGATAGATACGCTTCCTTCATACCCATAA
>LCJH01000081.1 GCA_000999595.1 Microgenomates group bacterium GW2011_GWA2_44_7 | reverse complement strand
GCCAAAAAGATGGCCGGTTTCGTGGGCGGCTACCGCGGCCATGTTATTTATGCCATAACCGTTGTTGTCGTAAGTCATAACCATAAACGGGCCCGGGACATAGGCGTACGCAAAATAGCCGTTGGAAAACGCGCCTTGGCTGTTGTTGTTGCTGTCGACAACGAAAATTGTGGTTGCCCAATCAGATTTGTGCTTTTGTCGAAGAGCGTTGTTGAACGCGTATACCTGTTGCCAAAGGGTAGCTCCCGGGTAACCCAGGCTGCTTGTAACCTCTGAAATCCACAAGGCTTGGTCTGTCATGGGGCGATTGACCGGTTCGTAGCTTGTCGGTATTTGTCGATACTGATCAATAATGAAGTTAACTTTCCCGCCGGTTTTAGCGACCCACCAATCTAACCCTTGGCGAACTTGATTGTAAACGTTGTCCATTCTGGCGGCGGACCAAGTTTCGGCACACTTATCGACTTGCCCGTTACATTGAGGCATAACCAGGCCGACGGCGACGGTTCCTAACATAAATTCACTGGTCTGGTAGTAGCTTGGAACGATAGAGGCGGTTGCGGCTAGGATATTGCGCGGACTGTTTAGGGCGGCAATTGTAGGTGTATTTTCTAAATCGGAGAGGGAAAAACGAGGAGAAGTGAAAGCACCTTCTTTTGCCTGGCCGAGACTGGAAGAGACGACCGCCATTTGGTTATCAATTACCGTACCTGACATGATGGCCTTGCCTCCGGTGTGGGCGAGTTCGATGTCGCCTGAAAGATGAGCGGCGTATTTCTCGCCGCTTGGGGTGATCAAGATAACTTCTGTTTTCGGTTTTTTATCGATCGGATCCTGAACGATATTGACATCGAGTTTGCCGGCGATGGTTTTATTTTCTTCGATATCAGATTGAACTTCGGGAGGAAGTTGGCTGCGTTCGCCGGGGGTCATGGCGATCCTGACGACATCGGCCGGAGATTTTTTCATAAGGGTCAGTAACTCTCTTTTTCTGGCGGAGGAGATAGTTTTGAGAGTTTGTTGGGAATCAGCGGTTTGGGGACCGGAAGAGACCTTTTTCAGGGTAGAGGTTTTCTCTTGGGCACCGGCGACTTTGGCGGCGATGATGGTTTTTTCATCTTGAAGACCAGAGAGAGAGACGTCCGGATTGTTAAAAAGCATGAAAGTCAGAATAAGACCGCCTAAACAGATGAACAGGAGTATCGTATTTATTACAAGACTTCGCTTTTTCATTCGTAATTTCTTCACAGGTATAATTACCTACTCTTCAATTTACCACTAAACGATTGCAAGTACATCAATAAGATCGCAGAGGTCTTAGAGGCTGGGGGAGGCGGAGGGGCTGCCAACTGTCGGAGCGGTTGTTGGAGCGGATTGCTTGCCAGCGGTGGTGGGTGCGGGGGTCGATTTGGGTGTCCATTTAAATGAATCCATGACTTTTTTGTAGACTTCGTCGGACAAAACACCTTTGGAGAAGTGCATGAAGTCACCCGGAACGGCTGGGTCTTCGAAAAAGGTGTCAAGCGTGGGGGTGTCGGTGCCGAAATATATGTACACTGCTTGCCAACCACTGACGCTATTTTTGGTGGTGTATGGAGTAACTGACTTAACACCGGTTAAGCCGTTGTACTGTTTCCAGTAATTTTTAGGGTACTCTTCGCCTTTCATAGTCTTGAAGTTGCCTGATCTAAGAGAAGAAGCATCATGACTGATTACCAGTCCTCCCGCGGCGGGTAGTGTTCTCCAGGCGAAATTGTAACCGTTGGTGTAAGGAAGTAACTTCAGTTCTTCCGGGAAGTCAAATTGAGTGCCCTTAAGGGGATTTTTAACAGTTGTCCATTTGGTGTCGGGGCCCTCTTTGTAGTTGTCACATTTAATGTAGTAATTAGGACTGGTTTTAATGGCTGGGTCTGTGGTGTTGCAGTCAATTTCAGAAATCGTGGGGATTTTGGCGGCCGGTTTACTTTGAGGATAGCCGGCGGGAAAAACGGCACCGCTTTTACGATTTGAATAAAGGTAGGCGGCGTAGGTTAAACCACCTAAAACTACCAAGGCAATAACTACTCCAAGGACAACACGCGATGTGGAAGGTTCACCTTCTGTTGGGGATTGATCGTCGGACATAACGATTTAAAGACTAACAACTCTTGTATATTCTGTCAATGGGTTGTTGTTTGTGTGTTAGCGCAAAGTGATAATGTCACCCCGGTGAGCAAAGTAGAAATGTTTGGTAAGAGTTAATCTTTAATCCGGAAAATGGTTGCCCCGGGAGTGGAATAGACGGGACTTAGCAGATTGCGATACTGTTCTGGATGACCGCCGTAGCTGGCTTCCTCATAACTCCAAAAAAGGTAGTTAATGCGACCGTCTTTGAGGAACTGTCGGGCTTCCGGTTCTTCCATTTGGCCTCGGAAAAACTTTTCGGCGAGATCTCGTTTGGTTGGCAGATTAAGCGTTCCCCAGAGGTGACCGAAATAAACGTAGTTTCCGGCCAAGAAGGGAATGTGGTGACCGGCTTGCCAGGCACTCAGGACGACAGAAGTACGGGGGGTGTTGTCACGCAGCCAATAGATGGCGTTGACCCAATTTTTAGGGGGGTAGACAAGGACACTAAAGTCGCGAAAGAAGGTGAAACGGAAGGTAAAGTTGTGGTAAAGAAGTGGCAGGGTGGGGAGGGCGACAATGAAAGTAAGCAGTAAAGCGGAAAAGAAAAATGGGACAAGCGGAAGAAGTTTAACTTTTTGTTTGAGGCGGTAGGTGAAAGAGGAAAGTTTTTCGGCAAAAAAGATGATTACGGGTGCAGCAAGAATTGCCAGGGGAATAAAAAAGTAAGATTGCAAAAAGCGAACTTGAGAAATTTTTAGGAAGGGGTGCGAGAAATAGAAGAGAAGAAAGAAAGAAAGCGGCCAAGATAAAAGCAGAAGGGCGTTTGAAAGGTTATCGTCGGTGGTTTGAGTGGGTTCTTTGGTGGGTTTGGCTGCGAGGAGGAGGAAACCAAGCGGAGCTAAAAAAATTGTCGGACCGATGGCGAGGGCAAGGACGTCCGGAGATATGTAGTAGAAGGTGGTGGCTTCCCAGGCGGCGGAGAGGTTGGCCCAGGGTTGGAAAGTGAGCAGATATTTAAAGTAAAAAAGAATCGGACTAGTCAGAACGATGTAAGCAGTAAGCCCTAAAAAATTTGCGCTCAAATTTTTCAGGGTGAACAGTTCGCCTTCGTCAAGTCTTCGGCGGGTGAATAAGCTGTAAAAAGGAATTTGCGAAAGAGCCTTTTTGGGGCTGATGACAAACTTGATTATCGAGGTTAGTAAGAAATAGATGCCAAAAGTGACATAGAGAGTGACCAGTGAGGCGGCGTGGACGAAGCCGGCGCCGAGGCCAAAAAGAACAAGAATTAAGAATTTAGAATTTAGAATTAAGAATTTTTGTGATTGAAACTTTAAGAATTGGATAATTGAAAGAACGAAAAAAATGTTACCCAGAAGGTAGTGGGGGAGGGAAATAAATCTGAGAAAAATACCAAGTTCGGTAATCCATGGAATATAGGAATCGATGGCCCACGACCAGGGGCCAATTGTTAGATTGGGCGTTCCGTTGGGGAGAACTTTGGGTAAACCCCCGACGAATAGAAGTAGGAAGTAAGCGGTAAGCTGCAAACTGGTTCTATGAGGAAAGACAAGTTTGATTAAGTTCCAACATAAGAATATGAGGATTGCCCCGAGAACAAAACGGAAGAGCTGGTAGGAAACAATGGGATCAATGCCCAAAATACCCATGAATTTGCCCCAGAGAACATATTCACTGTGGATCGGGATGCAGGGCATATTCGGCTCTGAGGTGTGGGTATCACAAGCGAGCCATTTACCTTGTTGTCCTTGGATAATATAAGAAACATAGGCCGAATAGTCGTCGGACCAAGATTCGGTGGTACCGTTGTACATTTGACCCGGTGGAGAGACAAAGAAACGGTAGGGTGTGGGCGCAATTGAGGCGGCGAAAAAGATAACACCCAAGATCAGCGCTGCCCAACTGGCGACGGAAAGTTTGAAGCGGGAGAAAAAATGATGGGGCACCTAAGTATCTTAAGGTACTTGGGTAGTTTTCCGCAAACGAAATTGCTTTTTATTTCTGAACAACTTTATTTCCCCACCGGTTCTTTAGATACCAGAAGATACCCAGAGCTGGGGCCCAGACGACGGAGTAAACGGCCAGCCAGATTACGGCCGTTCCCAGTCCTTGCATAGTCCCGACTAAACTCCTTACCGCTCGTTTAAAGATGGCCTCGGGTCTCCAAGGTTCGGCCGGAGAATAGGGAAGGGCTAACTCATCAGTGGAGACGAAGATGGTAATTTTGGCCATCTGGGCGGTTTTGGACAGATAGTTTTGCTGCCCTTTGATGCCGTCTATTTGCGATTGGAGGTTAAAGATCTCTCTTTGAACCTGGAGGATGTCCTGAACATTGGTGGCCCTATCCATGATGTCTTCAAACTTTGCCTGATTTTTCTCCAGAATTGTTAAGCGCGCTTCATTATCGACAAACTGGTCGGTGACGTCGGTCCCTCTGAGATTTTCTGAGATTACCTTGACAGATATTGATCTAAAATAGCTTAGCGATTCATCCAGTTTGTCGGCGGGTATTCTGAGGGTGATATTGCCAGAGGCCGCATCTTGGGGTCGATCTAAATTGCTCTCCACCATATAGCCGCCGAGGTTGACGGTTTTTTGTTTGATCTGATCTAAGGACTTGCTGACATCTTTGACAACCAGGGACAGATTGGAGTTTTGGACGACCATCCGATTGGTTACTTCGGGGGCGGGGGCTGATTCACCATAATAGGGCAGGCCGATACTATCTGGTGCCACTCCCATCATCGCCGAGGGAGCACGAAGACCAATGTCTGTGCGAGATTGATTGTAGTAAGAAGGAATTCCGAGACTGAGGAGGTCGATGCCCAAAATACTACTTACGGCACCTCGGAAAAGATAGAACAATACAATTAGAAGAAGAACCGACGAAAGCTTATTATTTCTAACCCAGGCGATTATTTTCCAGACGATAGACCACACGGATATCTCCCGTAATTGAGAACGACCAATAATTTTCTTTCTTCCCGACCAGTCTGTGGTTGCGAAGGAGCGGATTTTGAGGGTTGGACTCAAAGAGAATGAGTCGTTCGGTAAATCTGGCATTCAAGGAGGGGTTGTTGGCGATGCGTTTCTTGTAGTGCTTTGAGAAGTTTTGATGATAATCAATCCTCATGCAACTGCTGAATTAAACCCTTAGCACTGTTAGCATGATAAACACGGCGGTTTTTCTTAAAATCCTCGGTCATTTTAAGATACCGCTCTTCATTCTTTTTGGAGAGATGAATTAGCGGTTCCTCGATAGAAACAACCAACTCCCGACGGGACAATTTGGTTAAAACAACCCTGAGAAGATCCTGCAAGGAAGAAAAACCATATTCGTTGGCGGCTTCCTGAGCAGACTTTTTGAGTGTCTTTGACAAAGGAACCTGTAAAATAGTTGTGTCCATGTATTATAAATATAATGGTTTCATAAAGTGGTGTCAAGGCGGAAGAGAGACGTGTTAGTCCAATTTAGAAACGTCACCCCTCGCCAAATTAGAAATGTCACCTCATAAGATCGGGGAAGATCAGGTATCATCGGCCAAAATAGGAACTTAT
>LCJH01000080.1 GCA_000999595.1 Microgenomates group bacterium GW2011_GWA2_44_7 | reverse complement strand
ACGTAGTCATAAATAGCCTTAGGCGTTTTTAATTTGTTGGCTAAAGCAATTATTTGTGGATCATCACTTTGCCATATATCGGTAGCTCTCAGGTATCTTCTTCTTTCCCATAAACTCAAACTCTGTGATACCCATGAATTAGTTGAAAGTTCGGCGGTGCCTTTGACCTGAATGTCTAACTTTTCTAAAGGAGCTAAATAAAATTCTGCTAACCAGTTGCCGTCATCATCAACCCTAACGTTCTCAGGCCGAGGAATAATACTCTCCAGGATTACCTTTTGATAGATGGTGTCCGGAGGGATGGCGATTTCTCTCTTGGCCGGTACTTTCTCGGTATTCTGTAAGTGATAGCTTAAGCGAAACTCAAAAACCTGAATAGGCCCAAACACCGCCACGATTCGTGACTGAGTAACTTGTTTTTTATCAAAGGTAAATGATCTTACTTGCCCATCGTCTTGAAATTTATACCCGCCAGGAGAAACGAATGAAACTTTTCCAAAAGATGCCGGGATTAAAAGCTTCAAAGTGTAATTATTTGATTTTTGAGCGTCTGATTGGCTCGGGAGGGTTACTTCCCAAATCTGTCCATGCTTTGTTCCTACCTCCCTCTGTTTATATTTTAGGGAAAAAGAATAATCACTTCCTTTTCCTAAAGCGAGATCATTAAACGTTAAATTAAGAACAGTACCTTGGTCGACTTTTTTTTGTACGATGTCTATCCTTCCTCCTGCATCAAAGGCATCAACTTCACTGGGTGTATAACCATCAAGATTCATTGTATAGCCTGAAGAATAGACAGAGGCGTCATTATTGCGCACTACTATTTTATGAAGCACTTCGGCCGAACCATCGGCTTGAATATTGTAGGTAACAGTCGATGAGGTCCCGAATTTTTCTGATGCTTTGACCGAAGAGGAAACGGCTAAAAGTGTCATTAAAGCCAAAGCAATATTTCCCAAGCGCTTCCTCATATCCGACAGATCACTTATTAATCAAACCTGCCGATAAATATTGACCGGTAAAAGATTTATTGTTTTTTGAGATTTCTTCAGGAGTTCCTAGGGCAACTATCTCTCCTCCTCGCTCTCCCCCTTCAGGACCGATATCAATAATCCAATCGGCATTTTTTATGACATCCAAATTGTGTTCTATCACGATTACCGTATTCCCTGTGCTTACCAGCCTTTTTAGTACCACTAATAATTTTTCGAGATCAGCAAAATGCAGTCCGGTTGTGGGTTCGTCAAGAATATAGACAGATCTTCCCTGGTTTCTCTTGCCAAGTTCGGCGGCTAATTTTACTCTTTGGGCTTCTCCGCCCGAAAGGGTGGGAGCGGGTTGGCCCAAGTGGATATACCCCAGTCCCGTGTCTTGCAGAGTTCGTAAATTTTCTGAAAGTCCCGGGATATTTTCAAAGAATTTCGCCGCTTCATCAACGGTCATTGATAGCACTTCAGCAATACTCTTATCTTTATAATGTACTTCAAGAGTCTCGGCATTATATCTTTTGCCTCCACACACTTCGCAGTCCACATAAACGTCTGGCAAGAACTGCATCTCTACCTTTGTTTGCCCTTCTCCTTGGCAGGCTTCGCAGCGTCCGCCCTTAACATTGAAAGAAAACCTTCCGGGCAGATATCCTCTGACCCTTGCTTCCGGCAGGCGGGCAAAAATATCTCTTATGTATGTAAATCCTCCGGTATAGGTGGCAGGGTTACTCCGAGGCGTTCGTCCAATAGGAGACTGGTCAATTAGAGAAACACGACCGATATTTTCCAAGCCGCCAATTTTCTTAAATGGTAATGCCTTCTCCCTATGATCCGGGGTTATTTCTCTGGCAATCGCTTGATATAGAGTGTCGACGATAAGTGATGACTTTCCACTGCCTGAGACGCCGGTTACCGTAATCAATTTTCCTAGGGGAAAATTTACAGAGATTCCCTTGAGGTTATTGCCCGTGCAACTTTCGATCGTGATTGAGCCTTTGTTGGTCTGTCTGAAATCGATCATTCCGTCTGTAGGGTTTACTATGCTTATCTTCTTCCGGCCCGAAAGATAATTCCCGGTGATGGATTGCTTGTTCTGTTTTATTTCTGCTGGTGATCCTTGGGCAATAACGTTACCTCCCTGTTCTCCGGCCCCAGGTCCAAAATCAAATATCCAGTCTGCCCTTTCCATGATTTCCCGGTCATGCTCAACCACGATCACCGTGTTCCCCAAGTCTCGTAGTTCGATTAAAGTCTGAATTAACCGTTCATTATCCCTTTGATGAAGGCCGATAGATGGTTCATCCAGCACGTACAGCACTCCAGTTAGGCCGGATCCAACTTGCGAAGCCAGCCTGATTCTCTTTGACTCGCCACCGGACAACGATCCGGCTTGGCGGTTAAGGGTCAAGTAATCCAAGCCTACGGTCAACAGGAATCTTAATCTTCCTTTTATCTCTCTTACGATAAGTTCGGCAATCTTCGACTCTCTTTCTGAAAAAACCTGTCCCTTGAGCCCTGTAATCCAGTTTAACGCCGTATTAATGTCAAAGGCGGTTACTTGGACAATTGATTTTCCGTCAACAGTGACTGATAGGGCCTCAGGCTTCAGCCGACTGCCTTTACATGCCTCGCAGACTCTCTCTTGCATAAACCTTCCGATTTCCATTCGTATATATTCTGAATCAGTCTCGCGATATCTTCTTTCAAGATTGGGAATGATACCTTCAAATTTGTCGGTGTATGTAGCTTCCTTGCCAAAGCGATTTTCGCCTGTTATTTCGTAAAGCTTTTCCCCTGTCCCGTAGAGTAAAATATCTAATTTGCTTTTAGAGAGGGATTTAATAGGAATCTGAATGTCTATACCATTTTCTTGGCAAACTGCCCTTAGCTCTCTGCCCGACCAGGTGTCTTTTTCCATTAATCGTGCATACGGGATAATTCCCCCTTGGGCAATGGTTATTTCAGGCGCTATTACTCTCTGGGGATCTATCGACGGTACGACGCCTAATCCTGAGCAGGTAGGACATGCTCCATGAGGACTATTGAAGGAAAAAATTCTCGGTTCAATTTCCGGTAGCGAGATATTATCGATCGGGCAAGCGTAGTTTTGTGAAAATAAGTGATCTTTTGTTGATTTTGGCTTTTCTGGAATTCCGAATCCGCTATCTTTGACATGAACTGCAATGACCAATCCGCTTGAGAGCTTGAGCGCATTCTCAATTGAGTCGGTAAGCCTTGTCCTGACAGAACGAATCTGGTCACTTACCTTAAGTTGTGATCTCTCGAGGCTTATTTTGTCTACAACCGCTTCTGCTGTGTGCCTGTTCGTTTTTATAAGCGTCGGGGTGTCGTCAAGAGAGAAATATTGTCCGTCGATCCGAATGTCTCTGTAGCCTTTTGCTCTTAAGTTAAAAAACAGCTGGCTAAATTCACCCTTCCGGTCTCTGACAACGGGGGAAAGAATTAATAACTTTGCTACCGGCTTTTCCTTTAGTGTTTCTTGAATCATGGATAATACAACTTCCACGATCTGCTGAGTTGATTGTTGGGTAATCTCTCGTCCACAAATAGGGCAATGGGGATGACCGACTCTTGAATAAAGCAGACGCAGGTAATCGTAAATTTCCGTCACTGTTCCCACGGTCGATCGGGGATTTCGGGAAGTCGACTTTTGATCAATAGAGATGGATGGAGATAGACCTTCAATAGTATCCGCATCGGGTTTATCCATCATCCCCAGGAATTGTCTTGCGTAGGCGGAAAGCGACTCGACATATCGTCTTTGCCCTTCCGCATAGAGGGTGTCAAATGCGAGAGACGACTTCCCACTGCCGGACAGCCCGGTAAAAACTACTAATTTATTTTTTGGAATGTCAACGTCAATATTCTTGAGGTTATGCTCCCTTGCTCCTCGAATCTTGATATATTGTGAATTATTCTCACTCATATTCGTATTTCCTTCGGTCTTAATTATAACCTGTCCTTCTATTCCTGCAATAACAAATATGACAAACAGAGACACCGAGTCCGACTCAGCTCGGCCAAAACACCCTCCACCAGAATCCCTTTTTTAAAACTTTCTAAAGCTACAAATCATTCATTTTTCAATTGTTACTGCTCTGCTACAATGTCTGCGCATTTCTTAAAAATACCAAAATGTCCTATTTAGAACTCGAGTTAGCTAGATTTCCAACCCATGGACATGCTACCCGCACAGCCTTTACGCAAGAAAGTCCTCTGGTAGGTGGACGTGCTATTGCCCAAACCAGTATTTTAGGCTTAGGCGCAGAAAACCTTGGCGACATCTGGGATCATACGATCGGAGTAAGTTCTCAGGCAGCACGGGAAATTACCGGAACCCGCTCTCGGGTAATTCGTGCTTTAGTCGATGCTGGAGACTTCTATCGGCCAGACCAGTATCAGGTTGTAGGTTTTCCCGAAAGGATACTCACCGATGGGAAACCGATTGTGCTTCCGGCTCACCCAGACCTGCGCAGACTTTTTGCACTCGTGGAAAAAACACTCCAAGCACACTTCCTTACCGAAAGTTACGCCAAATTCCGACCCGTCGCAGATCCGTCACAGGTTGACCACAGCGTACGATACTCAGTGCTAGGTGCTCTCGCTATTAGCCACGAGATTGCGAAACCAAGTTTAAGCGTTGAACCGGGTCATTTACACCGTGACGTTCGTTTTTACGACGATGGTGGTCTCGATGTGCAACTTGATGCATTAGTGACGAGACAAGCTTATCCCCAGATAGTTACTGCCCAAGATCTTCTTACCTATCTGGACTCCTCTGATACA
This sequence comes from Microgenomates group bacterium GW2011_GWA2_44_7, assembly GCA_000999595.1. Taxonomy (GTDB): domain Bacteria; phylum Patescibacteriota; class Microgenomatia; order GWA2-44-7; family GWA2-44-7; genus GWA2-44-7. The sequence continues at coordinate 1,562 of LCJH01000080.1, read as the reverse complement.
CCTGACTGGGGTATTATCCAAATAAAGCTCATCACCTACAAACCCTTAGATAAACTGGGGGTCTTGAAGGAGGTCATCTCTCGCCACCACCTGGAAGCGAGAAGGCAACTAGTAAGCTGTTAGCGCAAAGTGATAATGTCACCCCGGTGAGCAAAGTAGAAATGTCACCTTTTTAAGAAGTAGTCTTACCCCATAAGGTAAATGATTGGGGGTGAGACTTTAATGCCTGAATATTTAAATATGAGTACCAAAGAGATCGATCGCGTGTCAGTTATGAAAGAACTGGTAAGCAAAGAGATCAAAGCCAAAAGGGCCGCCGAGATCCTAGGGTTATCAGTCCGACAGGTAAAGCGGATTAAAAAACGCTTTGTCCAAGAGGGTAAATTCGGACTTGTCCACCGCAGCCGGGGACGAATCAGTAACCACCGGACGCCACCGGCAGAAACTACCAGGGTCCTGGCGGTTATCAGAGAAAAATACTCTGACTTTGGCCCGACTCTGGCGCTGGAAAAACTGAAAGAAGGTCACGGCGTCACGTTAAGTCGGGAGACTTTAAGAAAAGTCATGATTGAGGGCCAAGTGTGGAAACCAAAGAAGAAAAGGGCCTTGGTTATCCACCAGACACGCCGGCGGCGGGAAAGGGAGGGGGAACTGGTCCAGATGGATGGCTCACCGCATAAGTGGTTTGAGGAGCGAGGGCCATACTGTACCCTCCTGGTCATGATCGACGATGCCACCGGGAAATTAAAGCACCTGAGATTTGTGCCGGCAGAAACGACCGCCGCTTACTTTGAAGCCGTCGGCGACTATCTGACTCTATACGGGAAACCGATGGCCTTTTATGTTGACAAACACGGCGTCTTTAGGGTTAACACCCAAAAGGAAGGAGCTTGCAGCGTTACCGACAGTACCGGCCTGACTCAATTCGGCCGGGCGATGACAGAACTGAGTATCGGCCTGATCTTTGCCGGTAGCCCCCAGGCCAAAGGGCGAGTGGAGAAAGCCAATGAAACACTCCAGGACAGATTAGTCAAAGAGATGCGGCTGCGGGCAATCTCTACCATTGAGGAGGGCAATGCCTACTTACCCCAGTTTCAAACAGAGTTCAACTACCGGTTCGCCATTGATCCGCTAAATCCTGTTGATGCCCACCGGCCGCTTCTGTCCTCAGAGCATCCCGAGAAGATATTGTTGGTAAAGGAAACCAGGAGACTATCAAAAAACCTGGAGTTTTGTTATGGAAACAAACTCTATCAGGTACAGACTAACAGACCGGCCTACGCCCTGAGGCATGCACCAGTTACGGTGACGGAAGACCGAGACGGTGCCGTTATGGCTTACTACCGGTTCCAGAGGCTGGAGATCGCCGTCGCCGAAAGATTACCTAATCTAAGAGTTGTGGATGCCAAAGAGATCTACCGGGAAGTCGAAAAAGTTATCAGGACACCTTTGATACCAGCAGAAAATCATCCCTGGAGACGATCTTTCATCTAACCGATAGTCCGTCTAAGGGGTGACATTTCTACTTTGCAGAAAGGTGACATTTCTAATTGGCGTTGACA
>LCJH01000079.1 GCA_000999595.1 Microgenomates group bacterium GW2011_GWA2_44_7 | reverse complement strand
CTACTGTACTTAAGGGGGGCTCTGGCGAAGTGAGTCACTTAATCTCAATGTCGCAAATGTATCTTAACTTATTCATCTTCTTTCTCAGGGGTCATTGAATTCCCATTTTGCATTTTTGATGCTGCTGGCAACTGTTCCTCGGGAGTTAGCATTATGGGATCGCTGGTTGCAAAAAAAGCTAGATTAGCTGCTCTCATGGCCTCAATGATCATCTCAATCCTTCCGCGTGCTTCAGTTAATGAAATTGCATTCTTGTGCCAGGGAAACCAATGAAAAAGGAGGTTCCGACTTCTCTTCCAGGTTTGCCAAAGATATTCAGGCAGTTCATCCCCTCCCCGGCGGTCAGTCAAGCGGTCATAGATGCTCTCCCAGCGTAGTTCCGCTTCTAAGCTTGGATTAAGCGCTCGACCTATCCTAAATCTATCACCCTCATATTGTTGTTGGCTAATAAAACCTAGATCTAAAAAGAGCTTTTTTAAAAATCCTTCATAGGCTTTTGCCGCCGGGAAGACAACAAAAGCGTAATCATGCCAGTTCGTTTTAAGTCTTTCCTCTCTCACCAGCAGGAGCAAGCTTTCTTGTAATAGCTCTCTTTGGGATTCGTCCAATGTCTGCCACCAAGCTTCGTTTTTAATATCAATCAGGGTACTCATTTCCTTGTAACGGTTATCTGGGCTTTATTCCGAAAGCGATCCACAATATGGCGACGACAGTAGTAATCACAACCACTCGTATAACCCAAATCATCTTGGGATATAGCCATCGTTCTACTTCATCTTCATGTTCCCTCTTTACCATCTCTCCCAAGATATCAGAAAATTACCTCACTTTCAAAGGAGGTGTCGTATAATTGCTTCGTGCTCTTGGTTGCTAAACTAAAAAAAACGCTAATTACAAAAATACCTCTGCGATTTAGGACATTTTTGTATGCTCATCGGTTCGGAATACTTGTGGTGACACTTGTTCTGGGGTTACTCTTTTATATCTTTAAAGACCTTCCCTCTCCGACGGCATTGACATCTCATCCGGCTCCGGTTTCCACAAAGATCCTTGATCGCAGTGGAAAGCTCTTATATGAGATATATACTGACCAGAATCGAACACCCATTGTTCTTGAACAGCTCCCGTCTCACGTAAAGCGATCAACCATTGCGATTGAGGATAAAGATTTTTACCGCCATAAGGGATTTGATCCTCGAGGCATTCTCAGGGCGTTTTTTAATACTTTCTTCCGTCAAGAACTCCAAGGAGGTTCGACCATTACTCAGCAACTTGTAAAAAACGCTCTTTTGACTCCAGAAAGAACTCTAAGGAGAAAGATTAGAGAGTTCTTACTGACCTCAATGGTAGAAATAATATACCCAAAGGATAAGATTCTGGAAATGTATCTTAATCAAATTCCATATGGTGGGACTGCCTATGGTATTGAATCCGCTTCACAGGTTTATTTTAATAAAAGCGCTAAAGACCTTAACCTCGCCGAGGCGGCTCTTTTGGCCGGACTGCCTGCTGCTCCAACTCGTTATTCTCCCTTTGGCACTCATCCTGAGCTGGCAAAAGCGCGACAACTGGAGGTGCTTAAGGTAAAGGAACCTTTAGCGGAAAAGTATGGAAGTAATAATGTTGAACAAGGAGGACTAAGAGTGACAACCACGATCGATGCCGATATTCAACAATATGCAGAAAAAATTGTCCACGATGAGATTGATAAATTAAGAACCTCGAAGGTGACAAATGGAGCCGCCTTGGTTATTCGTCCGACGACTGGAGAGATTTTGGCAATGGTTGGGTCCCACGATTTTTTTGACAAAGAAAAAGGCGGCAATGTAAACCTTGCCTTTGCACTCCGACAGCCGGGATCAGCCATAAAGCCAATAAACTATGCCTTGGGACTGATGAATCGTCGCATTACACTGGCTACCCCTTTGATTGACGCTCCGACGTGCTTTTACGTTATTGGGCAAGAGCGATACTGTCCCGTTAACTATGATAATCAGTTTCATGGGGACACCCAAGTTCGTTTTGCACTAGGAAATTCTTTTAACATCCCCGCGGTCAAGATGCTTTATTTGAATTCACTTCAGGAATTCATCTCGACCGCTTCAGCAATGGGACTTACTACTCTGAAAGACCCCTCTAATTATGGCCTTTCACTAACGTTGGGCGGAGGTGAGGTTCGCATGGTCGATCTCGCGACTGCCTTTGGAGTGTTTGCTAACGGAGGGGTCCGCCAAGACTTGGTTTCGATTTTGAAAGTCGAGAACTATAAAGGCAAAGTTCTTCAGGATACGAAATTTGCACAGGGGCCTCGCGTACTGCCAATGGATGTCTCTTATCTAATTTCGCATACACTTCTCGATAATAACGCACGTTCGGCGACATTTGGTCCTTCTTCCTATTTGGTAGTGGCAAATCATCCTGAAATATCAGTCAAGACCGGAACAACTAACGACAAAAGAGATAACTGGACACTTGGCTACAATCAAGACATTCTTGTAGCGACCTGGGTTGGAAATAATGACAACAGTCCGATGGGGGCGGTTGCCTCTGGTGTAACTGGAGCCTCGCCTATCTGGAATAAAATCATTTCCTATTCTCTGGCCCATCCAATTAGCGGGAACCTGGAAGGAGGACCGGCTCCTTTCCAAAAAGAAAGACAGGCTTGGCCGATTAAACCAGAAAGTATCATTGGTAAAGAAATCTGCGTGCTTTCGGGACTTCTCCCGCCTAATCCCGGAGGCGATGATAAAGGCTGCCAGACCAGATTTGAATACTTTCAAACAGACAATCAGCCTTACGGAACAGAAAGTTTACGCCGTCAAATATCTGTTTATAAAGATACCCACGAACCCGTGCAACCCGGTCAAAATCCCCCTGTTGAACAAATTCAGCCGGAGGATCACTCTACTATTCAAGACCCGACAGGGACAATTTACTGTTTTGACTGTTCTGTCCCTACAAGAGCGATTAATCTGACCTATCCGGTTAGAAAGTCATTATCTTCGCCGTCTGACTAATTATCAATTTATATATATTAAAGTGATATAAATACTGTCGATGTCACACCCCTCGTCTACAAAAAAAGAGGGGACTCGACCTGCCTGGAGTCGCCATTTCATCTTTGTTTTGCGTGTCTTGCGAGGCATCGGTAAACCGTTTTTTCTAATACTGGTTGGGTTTGTTTTTCTCCTGTCTGTCGCCCTTTTAGTCTTAATTCGATCAATTAAGGCCAGCATAAGAATGCTGCGCTTTATGAGTAAATATCTTCTTCAATTTTCCGCTAAACTTTTACACTTCTTAGGACACATTTCGATTATCTTGATAAAAACCTCGCGTCGGTTTTTGGAGAGAGCTGTCACAACGTTACTTACGGTTAAGAATCTACTACTTTGGACAGGAATTGTTTTGCGCAGGTTATTTGTCACGATCATTCGATTTGAGCATCTTTCGGTGTTAGTCATCACAATTACTGTAGTTACTATCGCAATTTCTTTAATCTATTTATGGATGCTTATATTAAAAGATCTTCCACCGGTGACAGCACTGGCTAATCGACAACCCATTCTTACAACCAGGATCTTTGACCGTAATGGCAAGTTACTATATAAATTCTTTAAAAACGAGAACAGAACACTTATCCCTCTTTCAGATATTCCTCTCTCAGTTCGACAGGCAACGATTGCGATCGAAGACAAAGACTTCTACTCACATCAGGGAATATCTATCAGGGGAGTAGCTCGCTCTATGTGGAAAAATCTCTCTTCCGGTACTCTTTCGGGTGGTTCCACTATCACCCAACAGCTAGTTAAAAATGTCCTCCTTTCGCCAGAAAAAACTTGGCGGAGAAAAATTCGTGAAGCTATTCTCGCAGTTGACGTAGAGTGGAATTTTTCAAAGGATCAGATTTTGGAAATGTACCTTAATCAGGTTCCATTCGGCGGTAACACCTATGGTATTGCCGAAGCCGCTGAAACCTATCTGGGTAAACAGGTGCAAGATCTAAACCTAGCAGAAGCAGCCTATCTCGCGGGGTTGCCAGCTTCCCCCACTGAACTATCTCCTTATGGCACTAATCCCCAGTTAGCGATAATCCGCCAAAATGAAGTCCTCGATAAAATGATTGAAAATAACTTTATTACCCAAGAAACGGCCGAGCGGGCACGGCGTGTAGTAATAAAAATTTTGCCTCCAAATACAAATATCCTCGCTCCCCACTTTGTTATGTACATAAGGGATATCTTGAATGAGAAGTATGGCAGTACCATCGTCGAACAAGGGGGGTTGCAAGTTTACACCTCTTTGGACTTAGATATTCAGGAAGTTGTTCAAAAACAGGTAACCGAGGAGATAAACAAGGACCGTTTCTTGCGGATAACTAACGGCGCTGCACTAGTAACGAAGCCGCAAACCGGTGAAGTCCTGGCAATGGTTGGTAGCCGAGACTATTTTGATACACTGCATCAGGGCAATGTTAACGCCACTGTCGCCTTGAGACAACCGGGTTCGGCGATAAAACCGATAAACTACGCCGCTGCCCTTGCAAATGGTTTTACGGCAGCGACAATTATTCCCGACACGCCGGTCACTTTTCGCATTCCTGGCCAACCACCATACTCTCCTACGAATTATGACCGCCGTTTCCACGGCAATATACCTTTGCGGATTGCGCTTGGTTCTTCTTATAACATCCCGGCAGTTAAGGTCCTATCTGCAATCGGTGTTTTTCGCATGATAGAACAAGGTAAAAAAATGGGCATTACTACTTGGGATGACCCAAGTCGTTTCGGTCTTTCGCTGACTTTGGGCGGAGGCGAAGTCAGAATGACTGAACTGGCGGTGGCTTATGGGAGTATCGCTAACCTAGGTTTACGTGTCGATCTTCATCCAATACTACGAATCGACGATAGTCGTGGACATACTATCCAAGAATTCACTTGCACTGACACTCGTCTACCTCCCCCATCTACTTCTACGGGTTTTTCTACCAATTTCATGGAGAACTCCACTCCACTGCGAGAAAAGGTGTCCTGCGAAAAACAGTTTGCCCTGGATCCAGGCGTCGCTTTTATACTTAGTGACATCCTTGCAGATAACTCAGCTCGTACCCCCGCCTTTGGCCCAAACTCCTATTTAGTTGTACCTAATCAGCGAGTATCAGTTAAGACTGGTACGACTAACGATCTTAGAGATAATTGGACGATAGGTTTTACGCCCAACTTCTTGGTCGCGACATGGGTTGGTAACTTTGATGGTTCGCCAATGGCAGCAGTGGCTTCGGGAATTACGGGAGCCTCACCTATTTGGAATAAAATAATGGCCTCTCTTCTTAACAAGCCTCACGATATACTTGTCGCGACTCCGGCGGATGTTGTTAAAACAGAAATCTGTCCCTTAACCGGAACTTTATCCTGCGCACAGTGTCCAAATAAAAAAACTGAATACTTTTTATCTGGGACGGCCCCAACCACTATCTGCTCTGAGGGTGATATCCAAAGGATTCTCCAAACAAAACAAGAGCTTGAGAATAAGCAAAATTCTAACGGTTCACTAAATTGATTCCTCGAAACTCCAGACTGTTTGGGCGATTTTGGCAATTGCTGACGGTGCTTCTTTGAAGTTAGCGCCCTTGCTCATTACCACCAAAATAAAGGGTTTCTTCCCAAAAATAATACCACTATCGGAGTAGGCACCATCTTCGGTTCCTATTTTATGGGAAACTCGAGTACCAGCTGGTAATCCGGCGGGAATACGATCTTCAGAAATAGTATTAGTAAGAAAACCAATCAACTCTTCTTTCTGCTCTTTCCTAAGCAACATATCTCGATAGAGCAAACTGAAAAAATTCCCGATGTCTTTTGGGGTTGTAATGTCATTTTCGAACGAGCTATTCTTCATACCCCCAACTATTAGGGATTCCCTTATTCGTTCGTTTCCCAGTTTTCGCCAGAGAATTCTGATCGCAGAATTATCCGAATTTCTTGCAGAAAATTCTATTAATTTTCGATAGGTAAAATTGGATCCATCTTTAAAAGAGGCGAGTGAGGTCCCTTCAATTTTATCTGACTTAAGTAGGGTGTAGGGTGCATCGAGATTGAGATTTCCCTTTTCGTACTCTAAATAGACGGCCAGGATGATGGGTAGTTTCATCTGCGAAGCGGCGGGAAATTCTTCATCTTCTTTGACTCCGTAAGAAAAGCCGCTTTGTAAATCTTCTACAAAAACACCATAGGTTCCGGTATAGGTGGACAATAACTTTCCGAGCTCTTCTACCTTGTGTTTGGAAGTGTTTATCTCTTGCGGTTTGGGATCGATGATTTGTTTGTCAGTTAAAGAACTGTCAGCTGGTAACGGAATCGGAACCAGTAGTTCTTCGGAATCCTGCTTTAAATAATTCCCTTTTTGCCAGAACAAAAATAGGCTGATAATGAAAATAAAAATAAGCCACCGTGATGCTTTCATCAATTTAGTCATCCCTTTTTCACTCCCATTATCCTCTTTTTTAGTCTTTTACTTTTATCTGACCGCTTCAGGAGTAACAGATACCGCCTTTTTGGACCAACTTTCAATTGCTTGTCTGGTCAGAAGACCTGCTTGGGCACCGACTTTCATCGCCACCGAAGCGGCATTTACCATTCCCCACTTCATCGCTTCCTTGATATATTTAAGACTGCGTTATTTACATAGGCCCCTTGGGGGCCATCGGTAATCACTACCGTTTTGGGTCCGAATGTTAGCATCTTTTGTTGTATAGTTTTGATATCACTTTCAGAATTAAAACCGCAGATTCTTTCCGCCTCTTCCCGGTTAACCAGAAGAACATCAGCAACTTTTATTACCTCTTGCCAGGCAGAGATACCGTCGTTTAACTGAACTGTTCCCGGATTGTATGCCAACTTTCCTTGCGTGGCAGATTCTTTCTTCCATTTAACTACCGCTTTATAGGTGGATTCATAACCGGCTCCCATAGAAGTCAGGAATATCCATTCGATATCCGGCGAAATAGTTGGAACTTTATAAGGCAGAGCGGGATGGAAAGATAAGATTGTTCTTTCAGACGCATAATTCACAACAACCCCACGGCCCCCGGGAAAGCCTTTTACCCTCTCGATGCCAAAGGTGCCGATGCCCTCGCTCGCCATAATATCGAGAATCATTTTCGCGGTCCAGTCGTCTCCGATTGCAGATAAGAGGGCTGTTTTTATCCCTAACCTGCTCATGCCTACCGCACTGTTTGCTGCATTACCGCCGACACAATAAGCCACCCCACCCATCTCTACCTTTTGTCCGTAGGGAAAACAAAACAACTTCTGTTTTGCATCTATAAATTGTTCTGACGTGGGCAAACTTAGAAATTCGTCCACTAAAGCGTCACCGATAGAAAGGAAACGATATTTCACATCTATAGGATCATCTAAGTCCATAGCTGGTCAAATTTAAGTATTCTCAGAGAAAATTACCTCGGCTAATTTCTGACTTATTTTGGTTTTCGGTCCACCGACGACGAAGACACCTGTCTTTCCCGCGGCCTTAACCACCCAAGAAAAACTTGCCGGATCACCTGAGTAATGAATCTTAATAAAGTCACAACCAAGCTCAAGACCAACCCTGGCAGCATAAGCCAAAACTTCCTTGTCTGTCTCCCTGCCTTTCACATGCTCTCCTCTTGGATACATCCAACCAACAACGACGATATCCTTCCGATGAGCCTCCTTTTCTATCTCGGAAAACTCCTTCATCATCTGAGCTTCGTGTTCACTCCCTACATAAATGGTGTAGCCTATTGCTTTCGCCCCTAACATAACCGCTTCTTCTACTGTTCCTAAGGGTGGACTATATGGTTCTTCTTCTTGATGGAAGCTTGTTTTCCCATTTAATTTTACGATAAGCGGTGGTAGCGGACTCGTTGGTTGATCCTTAATTTGGGATCGGGGAAGATAATATTTTTCCGCTAAACCTTTCTGAAGAATAATACCGGTATACACTCCCGCCCTGGAGGCCACCTCCAAAATCCGTGCCGGATCGATATTTTGTTCATTGAAATCAGTTAGTCCATGTTCAAAACCGTGATCATAAGCCAAAAGTAATCCCCGTCCGTGATGAAGTAGCGTTCCCAGGTCAACCATTATCAAAATGGTATCACATTCTTTGTTGCCACTGTTTCCCTAAAATGTTCTATACTTAAAAGAAAGCGTAAAATGGATATTTCTTCAACCAACTTGGCTTCATTTCTGGATTTAGCTAATCATCATGCTAACGCGACCCCGGATGACATTAATTCTCTTTGTCAGAAAGTTATACATTATGGCTTCAATAGCGTCTTTGTTAACCCCTATTATGTTAGTCTTGCCAAAGAGGTGTTGGGAGACAAAGGTAGGGTTGGCACGGTTATCGCCTTCCCTCTTGGTCAGGAAAGAGTTGATATTAAGATTGCCGCAATCCAAAAAGCTCTTACTGACAACGCTGACGAGCTGGATATTAGTCTTAATATCGGACTTATTAAAGCGGGGTTGTTTGAGGCTAGCGCGGCTGAGATGAGAGCCCTTGTCTCTCAGGCAAAAAGTTTCGGAAAGGGAAAAATTGTTAAATTTATTATTGAAACCGGCTACCTTTCGGTTGAGGAAATTGCCATAATTTCACAGCACGTACTTGAATCAGGAGCTGATTTCGTTAAGACCACTTCGGGCATGGGTCCTCGGCTACCAACCATTGAAGATGTCGAAATAATTAAACGTGCGACAAATGGGCAGATTAAGATTAAAGTAGCTGGGGGAATCGAAACCCGTAGCCAAGCAATTTCATTTTTGGAGGCGGGGGCGGTCCGAATTGGCACGAGCCATGCGGTGGAAATCGTTCAACAACCTCAAACCGATATACCATCGCGTCTTTCAGCTACCTCGGAATAAATATTGCTAAGTTTTTTAATGTTTTTTCCCCAAGAAAACTGTCTTGCCCACTTTGCCCATGACTTTAGGTTAGCTTTACTATAGCGCTTGTTAAGTCCCTCTAGCATCCCACGGGCAATACTTTCTGTTTGGTAGGGACTGACATATATAGGAAAAGTGTTTCCAATGGTTCTGAGAATGGGGAGGTCACTGACAATTACGGGTACGCCAGCGGCCATCCCCTCAATTAAAGGCAAACCAAATCCTTCGGCCATTGTCGGATAGACATCTAATCGGGCGTTTCTCACTAGCACGGCCAGCTTATCGCCCATAACCCAACCCGGGAAGATAAGACGGTTGTTTAAATTTAATTTTAAACCCAGACCAATAAGCTGTTCTCTCGTCTTTCCGTTGCCGGCGATCACCAGCTTTAAATTTCTTTTTATTTCTTCATTTAAAGTGTTAC
>LCJH01000078.1 GCA_000999595.1 Microgenomates group bacterium GW2011_GWA2_44_7 | reverse complement strand
AGGAGGGGAGAGGGGGCGGAAGTATCAACGATGATGGTTATGTCATGCCCTGCCAGGATTTTGCCCCAACCAAAATCCACTACACTAAATTAGCCGCCCTTTATCCTATCAAAAAACCAAACTGCAACGACTGTATGTGGCCATGTTATTACGAAGAAACCTATAAAAGAAATCATTCTCTCGCTTTTGCCGTTCAATCCGCCAGACGTGTCTTTAATATTTAGCTCATGCGTCTTAGCCTTCTTCCGCTTCTTTACTGCCCGAGTTGTAAGCGAAAACTACATCTCAACTTAAAAACCACACACCGCCGTGGTCCTCAAATTATTTCCGGCAGCCTTGACTGTTCGGCAAGACATCAGTGGCCGATAGTTGGCGGAATCCCGGAATTCGTAAATAATCTCAGTAACGATAAAAAAAAGACCAGCCAAAGGTTCGGTGAGCAGTGGCTCAAACTATCCACCTATACCCAAGATGACCAAAAACAGCTTCTCAATTGGCTTTACCCGGTAAAGCCTTCATTTTTTGGTAAAAAAGTAGTTCTGGATGCGGGCTGCGGTTCAGGCAGACATCTTTTAGTCACGTCTGCCTTCAAACCGAAAATGCTCATCGGCATCGATCTAAGTCGAGCAGTAGAACAAGCCTACGCCGTGACCCAGCACAATCCACGAATTCATATTATTCAAGCCGATATTGCCAATCTTCCGTTTAAACGGCCGTTTGACTTTATTTATAGCGTCGGTGTCTTACACCACCTGCCCAATCCCAAAGTCGGTTTTCAAAGTTTAGTCGGACATCTCAAGCCAAAGGGGTCAATTTCAGTTTGGGTTTACGGTAAAGAGGGAAACGAAATAATTGAAAAATTTGTCAACCCGGTAAGGAAACTTGTCACCTCTCGCCTGCCGATGAAGTTACTGGCTTTAATCTCGATCCCGCCGGCCATTATTGTTTTTATAATTGCTCGGCTTGCTCCATTTCTTCCTGATAAGCTTCCACTTTACAAATACTTTACATCGCTGCAGAAGTATTCACTCAAGAAAATATTCCTCATCGTTTACGATCATCTTAACGCCCCAACCGCCTTTTATCTATCTCAAGACCAAGTTCGAGATTTTGTCAAAGGCGCCAAAATCGCCCAAACAATAATCAGTCACCGCCTCGGCAATGGTTGGAATCTTCTCATGCAAAAGCCCAGCTGATTTTATTGTCCTCGTCCCTTCCTCCTTGCATAGAACCATTACCAATTCAAACGGAAAATCTTAACGTTATCAGACGAATATTCCAGAGCAAAAAACGAGTCAGAAACAAACTTTTCAAGACTATAACCAGGCAGGTTCTGCTCATACGGAGAAACAACAACATATGCCACATCATATTTCCCAGCCAGCTTTTTAAAATCCGTAAGATTAGCACTCTGATAGAGTGCCATATTATCAAAGCCCCTTAACTGTTGGTTTACAAAAGTATTTGAATGAACGTTCTCATTGGCCACCACCTTTCTTCCCGTCATCCCGTTAATAAATGTGTAGGCAGAATCTTGATGTACCAGAAAAACGTCATCAATCTTCGTGTTTTGCCAAATCCAGTCCGTTACCCGTAACCACTCCGAATCATAATAAGTATTAGCTAATAATTCTCGTCTATCCGTAGCTCTTTGGTTTAGTTGTGGAACCATCAGTACAACATAACTCACGATAATCGTCCCTGTAAAAAGCCAAAGTAAGGATCGCTTCTTCCCAAGAAATAAGCCCATATGATGAAACCAAAATAATGCCCCAGCCGCAAAAGGGAAAATAGCTATTTCGTGATTAAAAAGTTGAAAGTCCTGAGGAACAAAAATAGGCACGAAACTGGGTAATAAGTTATAGTAACGAGCAATTCCGCTGTACTCCACCACCAACCCGAAGAAAAAGACCGCCAGAATAATTTTGTGATGTATCTTCTTCGAAAGGAAAAATACTACCAGGCCGCTGTCGATAAAAAAGAGGTTTACAAACCGTATCGGACCGAGACCGTATAATAAAGCATCTAAAAATGAATAATAAGAAAAGTAAAAAGTTCCAAATGTATTTTGAGGTGTCAGGCGATAAGAAATCATCAACGGTAATAGATACGGAGAAACCAGCACAAAAGATGTAAATACCATAACCATAAAACCTCGCCAAATCTTTTTATTGAATAACAAATACAGAGTTACTCCCCCACAAAAAGTCAAAGCCGCGATTGTCTGGGTATAAATCAGTACCGCGATCCCAACTCCCGCCAAGATCCAGTAAGTAAATTTATCAACTAAAACAGCTCGGTAAAACAGATACAGCGCCAAAGGCAACATCCCCAAAGCCAATACCACCGGATGCAAATTTAAAGTTAGTTGATGAGTCGTCCAAGGAATGACAAAAAGAAGTGCAAACAGACTAATAAGGGTAAAGGACGTTGATTTAAACAGCTTTTGAACAAAAAAGATAAAGATCAAAACGACAGGTCCACTAATGATGAACGGATAACTTACATATATCGTCTGAACTGGAATGCGGGTTACGAGGTGGAAAATGGCTACCAAAGTCTGCTCTAGGAATGGGTACCAAGCGTGCTCTCCTTTGTATGCCGCATCGCCTAGGAAATTTCCTGCCAGAATATTATACGTTTCTGCATTGTGTTGTTGGTAGTCACCAATGGGCGTAAATCTGAACCCAAAAGAATAATAGATTACAACCGATAGCCAATAGAAAAATATCAGCCCAATAAAGACAAACCCCAATTTATCTTTCATATGCCATTCCACCCCCAAATTGTTAAGGTCACTCCAAGCTCATTAAAGTTTTTTCTGGCAACATTTACCCATCTCGAATCCGCTATAACGGCCGCCAGCCCCTGCTCATTTCTCCCTCGGTTTTGCTTCCTATAATCATAAGTATCCAAGATAGAGTCTGGTTCCACCTCCACTGTCAGGGCGTATTGCGGCCACAAGCTGGTTGGTTTTGCATCGATTTTGTTGTATCGCTGTACCGCCCTTAAAAATTCCAAAACCGTCGGCGAGATTTCGTTTGTCGCCCCAAGATAATAAAGGGGCTTATTCAAATCCGTATTCGCCAAAACCCAGTCAACCGCCCCTCGCGGTAACTGCCCCAATCTGTCCCCACAGACCCAGTTAGCCTTATTAAAATCAAATTGCGTCACCTGAAACTGTTTACAACCATAGATCGGCGATGTCAGCAGGTGTTCCCCAATCGCTCGCACGTTGGCAATATTACTTATAAAATCCTTCATTACCAATACACCCATAATCAGTCCGGCAATTACCATTACCTTCTTTTTTTGTCCGGTTATGTGTCTTGCTTGTTTTGCAAGTTCGACAAACCCGCCAGCTGACAGCATATAAAGTAGCGGGACCGCGGTGGCGATATATCTTTCTTGCTGATTATTCATATGCAGTATCCCCGCTGCCAGGTTAGCCAAAAAAATAAAAAAGATAACCCGAACGCTCGGATTTCTCCAAAATTTAAATACAAAATATATACCCGACATATATGCCAAAACCAAAAGCGGTGACGCTAGATAGTCCAAAGACAAAGACATCGGAAAAAACCAAAAGATGTGTTGCCAAAAAGAGATCGCCTCGTAAGAATACGTAATCGGATCTGAAAGCACTCCTATAAAAGTCGCTACCCTACCGGGTAATATAACCCATATGAGTAAAAATGTTACTAGGCTGCCAAGAACCGCAAAGGCACTTTTAAAGTTGTTTCGAAATCCCGCCAGGCCAAACAACCAAACCGCAACAACCCACTCCGCCACCAATCCAAAAAAAATAATCGTCCCGTAATTATATTTTGTAAAAAACAAAACTGTCATGCCGACCGCCACCGCCATCCACCTACCCCGGCTCGGGCGCAATGTCTGTTCATAGGCTTTTATAATTAAACCCACCACCGCTACTGTTATCAGCACCCCGGTTGTCTCAATCATCGCCTGAACAGAGAGAATCCAGAAAAGCGGTGCGGTCAAAAAAAGGAAAGCCGCTATCATACCCGCGGCCCCTGACCCGCCCCTGGAAAACTTAAGCGACTTCAACAGCCCATCGGTAACCAGGTAAATCGCTATCGCCGCCACGACATACACTGCCAGGCTGAATAGTCGAAAGCTCTCCAAACTCACTCCTCCCGCCAAACTCCATATCGCCACCAGCCACGAATATGCCGGTGGGTAGACAATCTGGTTAGCCGACTGCCTCAACGCCTCAATTACCGCACCTCTGTGTAATGGTGCCGCGACTTTAAATGCATCCAAAAGATGCGCCCCTTCGTCCCAACCAACGCTGGCCAAGGGTAAAAAAGCCTTGAAATAAAGGAATATCGCCATCAATAAGGCGGCAATAAATACTCCCATTTGTCCCATTAGTCTCATAGGCTTCGCTAATGATTACTTTTACTTCTCCCATACCACTGAGGAACTACGGAGAAAGTTTTTTTAATTTGCCAGGGAACAAATCTTCGATAGCCAGTCTGAAAACCGATAAAACGGGTCAGCTCATAGGCCATAACATAAAACGCGCCGCTTAACCCTTGTTTGTTAAAACCAAATTTAATTTCATCTGCCAACCATCGCCAGTTCTTCCCCGAACCGATAGAGGGCACCACCGTTCCTAAACTGGCAAAGGATGCACCGCTATCAACGTTTCTTTTGAACAGCGCCATCAGTGATAGCGCATGCCCGTGTTTTACCGTCGCTTTCGGCTCATAAGCCAAAGTCCACCCGCGTTTCAATACTTCAATTGTCCAAGCCTGATCCTCGCTCATTACCACATCTGGAAAATTAACCTGCCTCCAGGCTTCTTTATCGATCGCACTACAGACATTAGAAAACCAAATCTTGCCGGGTCCAAAAATCGTTGGAACTTTATCCAGTATCATCGGCCTTTCTGCCTCAGCGTGTGAATGTTGCACATAGTATTCCTGGGGAAGCGGTAAATTCTCCGGAGGAATCTGCCTCCCGGTTACCCCGGCAATCCGACTGTTGGTTTTTTTCAAACCGTTCCTCAAAGGCGCCGTGCATAAATTCGTATGGTTTAATTCGAATTTTTCTGATCGGAAACTTATCCAGAAGTTCCCAAGTCCCATCAGTTGATCCTGAATCAATGGCAATAACTTCAAAAGGAAAATCCGCCTGTTGAGCAAAAACCATCTCCAAAACTTTCTCAAACTCCGAACCCGCATTTTTTTCAAGGAAAACTACCGAGGCCAGAGGCGTTTTATTCATAGCTTTATTATCGCTCACTTAGGTAACTTAAGTCACTCAAGTAACCTATTTCCCCTCTCCTCTTAGAAAACTTAGGAAAAAGCTCCCAAAAAAAACCTCCGCTCCCAAAAGAATAAAAACCGTTCCCACGATAACCGGCCGAATTTCTGAAAGATTGGGAAATCCCGCCAGCATCCATCGAATAGTTACCCATCCTAACACTCCTATTCCCATTATAGACAAAATTGCGCCCGCTCTCAGTCCCTGCTCCAACTGAAACCTGTCTATCACAAAATCAAGAAAATCATTTTTCGTAAGTTTCAGGGAATACTTGGCATATACCCGCGCAAACAGACTCAAAGAAAGCAGCTGCACTCCAAGTAAAATCGTCATCCCCGCAACGCTCAGTGTATGCACATCAAACTCCGCCTTTCCGATATAAAAAGGTGCCGGAGCAGTTAGCATAAAACCGACAGCCCCGATCATAAACAAAAAGATCCCGGGCAAGGTAAAAAATAACCCGGGTGAAAAAAGGAGCAAAAATCGCAGGTGCCGCCAGGCATCACCCATCGGTAACAGTTTAGAGACACCCTTGCGCTTCCGGTAATTGATGGGGACCTCTGTCAACACGTACTTTGCCCGACCTGCGCGGGCCAACATCTCCGAGGCAAATTCCATCCCTTCCATTCTTTTGCATTTCTCAAGAAAAACCCCATATTGGTTCCTATATCTAAAAAGTTACCTGTAGGTTTATATTGATGAATCAATTTTAGGTCTTCAAGATAATTTGGGTCTCTATGATGTGATGCCTTACCCTCAAATATAAGTCTTGCTTCTTTAAAATATTTATCAGTATCTCCCCAGTAAACACCTTCAGGATTTTTTAATCTTGGATTTACATATATAAGGTTACAATCCTTGCACTGAACTATGCCGAGAACTCCCCTCTCTTTATAAATCTCCCTATACTCATCTTTTTCACAAAGGGGACAAGGAACATTTATTGCCTCTGTCTCATCATAAACATCCTTCTGCCTCCCACCTCTTTCGTAATCAATTTTTATCGGATTTCCCATACCTCTCCTTATAGACCCTCTTAAATATTTCAAGACACCTGGGGGCATTTATATTTACTGAATATTTCTCTTCTACTGTCTTTCTTCCCGCCATCCCTAATTTTTTTCGCAGTTCAGCGTTCTCAATAAGAAGAGAAAGTTTTTCAATCCATTCTTCGTCTGTGCCTGCCAAAAATCCATTTACGCCATCTGTTATTATCTCTCTATTTACTCCCACTGGTGAGCAAACACACGGTATTCCCATATTCATATAAAGAATAGCCTTAAATCCACACTTGCCTCTTGTCCATTCATTATCAGGCATAGGCATTATACCTATATCGAAAGTTTTAAGGTCTTCTATTTCTTCCTCCATTGACCACGGCTTACTAATTATAGTGGAGAGACCATCTATAGAAAAGTTACCTCCCACTATCTTAAATTTAATATGTGGAAAGCAATTTGATAAACCCCTTCTTGTGCAAGATCATTGATAGTGCCAGAGAGCTTATAAAGTCCAGTGCTAGCTTGTTGAGAAATGGTTAGGTCTAATCCTGAATCAGCCAAACTCTTTATATCGCCATTGGGCATTGTGACTTGTACATGAGTAGAATCGGTTGGATCAGTAGCAAAGGTCATAGCGCCAGTACTGTCAGTAAAGTATTGAGCAAGATTAGTTAAGGTAAAGGCTTGTCCTGCTTGAATAGTCATAGGATCTGGATTGTGATGGAACACAGGAGGATTGACACGGTTGACAGTTAAGCTAAAGACCATGGATTGTAAGGCTAAGCCAATATCATTTTGTCCTGTGGTGGTAATTAAATAAGTACCAGTTGGTGCATTAGCAGGGATTGTGCCATTTAAAGAGGTACCTGATAATTGTAAATAACTGGATTGGCCACTTGCGCTACCTAACTTATTGGATTAATAGCTTCATTAACATATTGGGTTTGAGTAGGATTAGCGGAACCATTTCTGACAGGTAAGCCACGATAAACTAAGGTAACATCGACAGAGGTTGTATTATTAGCAGAGTTGGTGGCGGTAATATGTAAAGTCTTAGATTGGCCAGCATAAAGTGCGTTAGGCGTACCGGTAATTTGGGCGACTAAAGTAGGTGAAGTGCTAAAAGTGAAAGTGAGTCCACTCGCGGTTAAAGAGTCACCATTGGTTAAGGTTGCAGTAATATTAGTAATGGAGCCATTAGGCATCCCTGAATTAACATATTGAGCGATATCCAAAAGAGGCGTACTGGTATAAGGATGGCTTTCATCGACATTTAGAGTTGTTGGGATGCTGTCGAAGGTTGGATAACCTGCAGTATTGACGTTAAAAGTAATAGAAGCTTCAGCTGCAGCGTAACTGACAGTATTCTTAGCATGTAAGATTAGTTGATAAGTTCCAGCCGGGGTACTCAAAGGGATACTACCGGAAAGTGTATTGCCAGATAGGCTTAAGCCACCGCTTGCTGCTAAAGCAGAGGCTGCTAAAGTTGTTTTGTTTTGGTTAGGATCAATGACTTCAATAGAGTTTTGATCATTATTACTAAAGGTAATC
>LCJH01000077.1 GCA_000999595.1 Microgenomates group bacterium GW2011_GWA2_44_7 | reverse complement strand
CCTCTTTTGAGAACCCGAATCGGCCAAACGGTGGTAGGACCCAATCCGGTCCGCAGAGGTCCTCCTTTCTCCAGGTTGGTTTTTTTGGATCACTTAGGTCAAGATTATGAAGCATCCCGGGAATTATATTAGCCGGGGAGACGGCGTTTACTCGCACACCGTCTTTGGCAAATTCGGCGGCGAACATTCTGGTCATTTGCGAGACCGCTGATTTGGATATTGAATATGCGGGAATAGTAACTGATCCGCGGTTTGGCAAAGCCACATCAGAAGAAATGGTGATGACCGCTCCCTTGGTCTTTTTCAGGTACGGATAGGCTTCTTTGATTGATAAAAATTGCCCTTTAACGTTTATATCCATTACTTCGTCCCAAGCGGACTCGGAGGTTTGGGTTAGTTTGCCAATAACGTTAATACCGGCTCCGCTGACAAGGACGTCAATTCGACCGAAAAGCGAGATTGTTTCCATTGTTTGTTTTTTAACATCCTCGGCTTTAGAAATGTTAGAACTTATAAACCTTACCCGTTTACCTGATTGATCGAGCGTTTTGGCTGTTTTTAACCCTCGTATTACGTCTCGGCCGGTAATGACAACTTTTGCCCCCTCTTTTAAGAAGCACTCGGTAATGGTCTTGCCGATTCCGGAGGTGCCGCCGGTGATAAGAACAACTTTGCCTTTGAATCGCTGGTTGCTGTCTGGCGAGACAGACAGCTTATTTTTTATTTTTGGGTTATTGCTATATACCATAGAGATTTAGCTTCGAATTCTTAATGCTTGCATCCTATAGTGTTATGGACTATAATGCAACTTGATGTTTAGTCGATCAGACAACCTCTTGAGTCTGCTTCAGCCTTTTGGCCTGACGGAGGAAGAGTCTGCGGTTTATTTGTGCCTAATTGAGAATGGAACAAAGTCCGCGTTGGAGATTAGCCGTGGGCTTAAAATGGGAAGAACAAAAGTCTATCGCCTTGTCAACCAGCTTATCCAAAAAGGATTAGTAACCCAAGCTTTCGAAGAGTTGGGATTTAAATTTACCGCCGGTAGCTATCAGCAACTCGAACTTCTGCTAAAACAACGGGAACACGAGGTTGAAACGCTCAAAAATACACTGCCTTCAGTTTTCCAGCAACTATCAACCCTTTCCATGGCCAGTCGCGAAAACTCTAAAGTTCTTTATTATAAAGGTGTCGAAGGGTTGGAACAGGTAACTTGGAATTCCTCAAAAGCCAAAGATAAATTAAGAATCTTCGAGATTGTGGACATGAGCGCTTTCTTGGATTACGGCTTTTGCGAGAAAGTTCGCCAAGAATTCGTAAAGAATAACGTTAAGGTCTTCGAGCTGAGTAACGAAAAACATATGGCTCCCTGGACAAAAGTCTCAACTTTTGTCACAGATCTTTGGCAGTGTCGCTACATCGATCCAAAAGAACTAGAAATGCGTTTTGAACTTGTCATCTATAACAATGTCTATGCAATGTACGGCTATAAGGAGAAAGATATTTTTTGCGTAGAAGTCTATAACGATGATCTGGCTTTTATGCAAAAGCAACTGTTTGATCATATGTGGGCTCATGCTAGAAAAACCAAGGTCTTAAGTGCCAGCGGGGAAACCATCCTCGCCTAACGATATCAAATCCACTCAAAAAAGGAGACTCCTTTACTGATATAGAAAGATCTATTCTAGGGTCAGTCCCGAAATAGGCATTTCCTTCTCTGTCTGTTCTACAAATCCCTGATAGTCCTTTATTTGTGTAAGGATAATATTTGGCTTAAGCCAGTTGTGGCTTTCCAATCCCAAGAAGGCAGGATAAGACGAATACTTGTAAGAAGCTAATGGGATTCTGTCTCCCAAGATTTGCGTCGGATTTCGATGAATATATCGATTAAGCCACAGCAGATATTCATCATTTTTGATCAGAATCCCTTTGTAGACGTCTTGAAAAAGATGGCCAATGCGTTCGTGTCTTTTATTAAAATAAGTTACATATCGACCAAGCAACGATCGAGCAAAACTCTCAATCGACCTTGATTTTAGCTGCGAAAGTAAGAAATGAAAGTGATTAGGCATCAAGCAATAAGTAATGAGCTCAATTTCCCCATAAAAATTTTTTCTCTGATAATCTCGACCTCGACTGTCCGCAGAATACAAAGTTGCTGGGGGTGATAAATACTCCTTCAGATAAGACAAGAAAACAGCATAATCCTGCTGATCAAGAAAGATATTATTCTTAGCCACCCCACGATTGTAGATATGATAGTAGCCGTGTTCTAGATACAATTTTAAAGCGTTACGAGCCGGCATTATCATTCATACTACATCATTCTCGGTCAAAAAAGGAGACTCCTTTCCCAATATAGTCTGATACACAAAAGACGGAGAGTTTTTAAATCTGTCATATAATGAATTATGGCCAGTAATTATGATGCTAATTTGGCGAAGGCGTTTCATGATGAAACTAGCGCAGATTTACTAGCAGACGGTAAGAGAAAGCTGAGTAAAGTTTCTTGCTGATACTTTTCCCAAGATTAAATCCGTAACTGGCACGGATTTGTCAACAGATTTTATCGAAATTGCCAAAAAGGAAAATCCTGGCCCCAAAATCAAATACGTGACTGCTCTGATGGGAAAAATGCCATTTCCTCACGATAGTTTTGACTTTATTTTTAGTCGAAATACTATTCACTATTCAAAGAGCCTTTTAGATACTTTCACTGAAATTAGACGGATAATGAGACCCGGGGCGAGATTTTATTCTCAAGATTCTCACCCAATTTTTACTCTGTTCTTAAAACAAAACAAAGATTATGAGAAGAAGGAGGATGTTTCTTTTCCCATCCAAGGTGGACAGATTCGGGTTTTACATCCATCATTTACTATTTCTGATTATATTGATGCAATTTTAAAAAGTGGTTTTAAAATAATCTCCTATAAGGAATATTTTGGTAGGAGATCCCAAGTTGGGGAATTTAGAATTCCAGTTACCCAAGGCTGGATGTTGGAGAAGTAATCGGTACTTTAGATTGTTTGCACAACCCAAATTATCATTGGTAGGGCTTAGCGGACTTTGTAAATCTAGTATTTCAAAAAGGAGATTCCCTTGCAAGGAGTCTCCTTAATAGCTTAAGTCTATGCCATGTACGGCTATAAAAATTGATAACTAAACCTCCGGGTTCGGTGGCATAGTATTTGTTTCGATCTTGTGCTTTGATATCCGCATTGTCCGAAATTTATGTTAACCGATCCCAGAAACCGAGAAGCGACTACTGTGCTCTGAGGGCTACCAACTCACCAATATTGCTGTAACTTGACCCTTCTGTGCCAATTTGATTCCCCGTTGCTCCTGAAGAAGTAAGGGCTTTATCTGCGACATAGGACGTCGAGTTACCGGTATTGGTAGCAATTACTCTCTGGGTAAACCCAGATGGGGGAGTAATCGTGGTGCTGGTGGTTACTGTTACAATAAACAACAACCGGTCATTACTCCCAGTAGTTGTTACTGATGGAGCAGTAATTGTTGCCGTACTGTCATTGTATTTCCCACTATGGGCATCAATCGGTGAACTATTGTTCACTCCCGCATAAGCAACCACCCAACCTGAGGCTTTCTGCGAGCTGTTAAAACTCCAACTGTAACTAGCCGGCTCTGATCCCGAAGAGACCTTGTAGTAAAGGGCGTTGCCCAGCGATGATGAGGTATTATCTCGCCGAATTAACGACCATCCCGATGGGGGAGTAATCGCTGTTGTCGCCCCTCTTACCGTCACCTGAGCCACCATAACATTGCCACTTACCACTCCCGCCGGAGCTCCGATCGAAAGCGAAGTTCCTCCTGCCCCGTTATTACTTCCCGATGTACTGCGCAGCGAGATCCCCGCTGGAGACGGTGTCGGCGTTGGGGTAACGATTGGTGTCGGAGTCGGAACAGGCGTCGGTGTTGGCGTGGGCGCCAAGGTTGGTGCCGGCGTTATCGTTACCGCTCGCGGTCTTAAAGCTACCAGTTGTCCAACATTTGAGTATCTTCCTCCTTCAACCGCGGTAATGTTCCCGGTTGCTCCGGTCGACATCAACGTCCGGTCAGCAACCTTCGAGGTTGTGTCGGAAGTATTAACTATCCATTGCTGTGTCATTCCCGTGGGTGTCGAGATGGTTGTTCTAGACGTGGCCGCGGCGAAGAACAATAGCCGGTCGTTGGCTGTCGTTGTTGTTATCGAAGGTGCCGTTACGGTCGATGTGCTATCGTTATATTGTCCACTACTGGCTTCAATTGGCGAGGAATTATCAACGCCGGTATAAGCCAAAATTCCTCCGGAAGCTTTCTGTGAACTACTAAAGTTCCACTTGTAGTTGGACGGTTCTGTGCCGGAAGCTATTTTATAATAGAGTGCCTCTGCCATCGAGCTGGTTGTATTGTCCCGCCGTATCAGTCTCCATCCGGTTGGAGGAGTAACAGAAATACTTGCCCTGTCCACCGTTAGCTGGGCCACCATTACGTCACTTGCTTGCACCCCAGCCGGTTTATTAATGGTAAACGAGCGTGATTTAGAAGTATTCGTGCTGGTGGAAAAGGTCCTAAGAGATATATTTCCGGTTGCCGGTGTTGGTGTCGGCGTTATCGCCGGCGTGGGAGCAGGTGTCGCTGCTCCTTTCTGCCATACCCGAATACAATCAATCCTAAGGGTGGATGGAATCGTTGGCGTGTTCGAATTAAGACCGAGGTTTGCAATCAGATACTGCGGCGATGAAGTGATACTGGTGGTATATTGCCAAACCGGTTGGCCGTCATAATACCAAGTAATGATTCCCGGTTCCCAATCGGCCGCATATATATGCCAATCACCGGTCGCGCCGCCAACGATTGTTTCTCCTCCCGGATTACAATCCCCGCCGCACCCCGCGTAGTGGTAATGATACGTTGATCTGTCGGTACCGTAAGCTTCTAAAACATCAATTTCACCATCCTCAGGCCAATTCTGGCCATCTGTCCAAAAAGCCGGCCACACTCCACTTCCCGCCGGTGTCCACATCCGCGCTTCCATATATCCGTAGGTAAAATTGAACTTGCCATTGCTCTCTACCATTCCTGAAGCAAAGTTATATTTGCTAAGACAACTTCGGGCGACCGCCGTAAAATTAAGTTCACCAGAGGTTCCGTTAAACTCATCAGCAAAAACAAGATTCCAATTACCCGTCTGTCCATATGGTTGAGGAGTCGAAACCGCTGCTTCATTTGTCAAACTCAGTTTCAGATTTTTCCCGTAAACACCAATTGCCGCCAGTCCTACCAGTAAAACTACAATTACCGCCAGCTGAATCTGATGCAGTCCTCTTTTCCAATTTGTATTCACTACATTAAAGTGAACCACAAGCGGTAATAGTAAGTCAACATGCGTTTTTTTAGTTTTCTTACCCTCCCGCTCCCGCATAGCGCCGGATTCCCGCCGCTAGCACCTTGTTTGAAATAATAAGAAAGACACCCGCCAATAAAACTCCCGCCACCACAAATATCCCTCCATGTCTACCTGTCAATACTCCGACTGGTACCGTTGCGGCAAACCCGACCGGAACAATTGTCATAAAGACAATTCCCCACATGCCCCTAAAGATTGACGTTGGCCATTTGCCGGGGTCCCACAATATCGCGGCTAGATAATCGATGTTGTACAGCCGATTTAAGAAAAATACTGAACAGATAAGGATAAAGACAAAAGAATAAAAGAAAATAGCAGAAAGAAAGATCATTAAATTGTATTCCAGGATTGCCATTAAAGTTATCCCATCTAGCTGGGTAAGAATGAGATAGACAACTGCTACTCCGGCTCCGACGAGTCGAAAGATATGTGTGCAGTCCCACTTTGCCAGAGAAGCAAAGAACTGTAAATTTATCGGTTGGACAAGATACTTATCAATCACTCCGTCATTTAATTCTCTGGCAAACTGCTTTAAACCGGGCATTAAAAAGAGGGACGTTATGCTGGTTGAGATAATAAAAGTTAGATTGACCAACAGGACCTCGGTGCGGTCCCAGTCGGCTATTTGTTTAACTTGGTTAAAGATGAAGATAAGAATAATAAAACTAGTTGCCGATTCCAATAGCTTGAAAATACCGACAACTGCTAAGTCAGTTCGATATTCAAGCGAATTCATAAGTGACATCTTGCCCAGTTCCCGGATAAGACGGAGATATCTGTTCATAAAGTATTAGCCAGAAAAAGCACTATAGCGTTTCAAGCCTCGCCTAATAAGCAAACGGGTAACGATGATGGCGAACAATAGCCACCCCCAGCTTATGAGGATATTGCTTATGATTTCGCCGTTGCTAACTTTCCCCAGCATTATTTGGATTGGGAAGTAGTAGAAGAAGCGAAAGGGTAAAAGTTGTGCCAATGCTTCTATCCCGCCCGGCAACAGATTTAGAGGCAGTATCGTGCCTGAAAAAAAGGATTCTAAAATATAGAAACTGGATCTCAGGCCGTCAACTTCAGATGTCCAGAAAGCGGTAAATTCAATGATTGTTTTGATGAAATAGTTCAGAAGAAGCGCGTTAACAAGCGAGATTAAAAGAGGGAGACTTATAAGCTGTAGATTCGGAATCGCCACGCCGCCAAAGAAGGTAATCACCAGAAGCACTACCGCCACTGCCAAAAACATAATTCTCACGATCTTCCAGGCAATCTCTGACGCCAACTGGTTAATAAGAATACTAACCGGACGAACGAGAGATGCATTTAATTTGCCTGTTCTTATCTGGTTGGAAATATCATGCGGATAAACAGAGAGCGTGGTTCTGAGAATAAAGATCAGAAGATAATAAAAGAGAATTTGGTTTATGGTGTATCCGGCGACGTCTGGTTGCGACTCGAAAATGGTCTTCCAGGCGACCATCATCAGAAGAGGTGCCATCAGATCGGCGCAGAAAAATACTAAGCCTTCCAGACGGTAGGCGAAGGCGTCTTTTGTTTGCATGGCCAGTACCGCCCCGTATTTTCGCATAAAGCTCATAAGTTAATTATATGGCTTTTGTATTAGATCTCACTTTTTTTATAGAACTGCCCCGTAAAATAGAAGGTATGTTAAAGACGGTGAGATCGGTTGAGATCACCCGAAAAACATATTAAAAGGAGGTGAAATAAATGCAAAGAGAGTCAATATTGTTTGGGATCATCGGTCTACTGGCCGGGAGCTTAATCACAATTGTTGTTGTTAGCACTGCCGTTAATAACAACTCGTTTGATGATGAGAAACAGTTTATCTAATGAGGATCACCTTACCGATATGGGAATGGGTTCGAGTATGACAGAAATGATGCTGTCGTTAGAGGGAAATTCCGAAGAGGTAGACCAGAAGTTCTTGTCAGCGATGATAATTCATCATCAGGGAGCGTTAGAGATGGCGAGAAAGGTTCAAGGTAGTACCCAGAGAGCCGAGCTTAAAAAACTGGCAGACGACATTATTTCTGCTCAGACAAATGAAATAGGGCAGATGCGTCAGTGGCAAAAAGAATGGTTTGACTGAGGCTACCTGCACCGAGGATACTCGGTTTTTTTAGAAATTCCTAATTCCCAAGTTAACCAAGGGAATGGTATAAATACCTAGTGAATAAGGTTGTTCTTTTCTTTGTTCTGGCGGCTCTTTTTTTCTCCGGCTTTCTCATTAATTCGCCAATCCACGCCCAAATGGAGACCGAGCCACCCGAGTTACAGTTACTTCAGCCGCCAGTCGAGCCACCCCAAGAAGAGACACTTGAGGGAGAAGTGATTAAAGTTCTGGAGGAGAAACAGATTACTCCTTCAGGCACAGCCGTCTCGCAGCTCTATCAAAAGCTGGAGGTTCTGATCACAGATGGTTCAATAAAAGGCAAGAAGGTCGAGATAGAAAACGGCAATTTTCCCGTAGTAAACACTCCCAAATTTAAGATTGGTGATCAGCTAGTTGTCAGTTTTGGTAAAGACTTCGAGGGCAACGATCGTTTTTACATTACTGATTATGTCAGGCGCAGCCCATTGTTTTGGCTCTTCGTAATTTTCGTCGGTCTGACAGTTTTTATTGGTCGGTGGCAGGGGGCGAGTTCGTTAGTGGGAATGGCGATTTCCTTTTTAGTTATCTTCAGTTTTATCTTGCCTAGAATCTCCGCTGGATATGATCCCGTGTGGATTGCTATCCTGGGGGCCATAGTCATTATTCCGGCGACTTTTTTTCTTTCCCATGGACTTAATAAAAAAACCTGGATAGCAGTTGCCGGGACTATAATCGCGCTTGTTTTAACAGGTATCATAGCTAACTTTTTTGTGTATTTTGCCAAATTGACAGGTTTTGCCTCAGAGGAGGCGACTTTTCTTCAGGCATACAGGCCGGGAGTGATTAATATTCAAGGTCTTCTTCTGGCGGGGATAATAATCGGCGTGTTGGGGGTTCTGGATGATATTACGATTTCCCAATCGGCAGTCGTCCAAGAACTAAAACAGGCTAATTCTCAGCTTAAAGCGAGCGATCTATATAAGAGAGCGATGAATGTCGGTCGGGATCACATTGCTTCAACCGTTAATACTTTGGTTTTGGTGTATACCGGTGCGGCACTGCCACTTTTGCTTCTTTTTATCGACAGCTCCCGGCCTTTTTCCCAAGTAGTTAATTATGAAATAATTGCAGAGGAGATTGTCCGGACTTTAGTTGGTAGCATAGGATTAATTTTGGCGGTGCCGATAACGACTCTTATCGCGGTATATTTATCCCCGAAATTCACGTCAAGGGACTAGATATTAATTTCCAGGAGCAGGTCTTGTCTGAGATAGTGCGGTGTTGCAGTTGTTAACTAAAATGCTTCTTCAAGTAATTTTCCAATGTCATGAACTGCTGCAACAAAATTGTTATCTCCCAACGCTTTTAGATAATCGGCCACACCAGGTAGCATCTCAGGTTTGGCCGATGGGTCAAAGACCATGGGGTCCAGGATTGTCGGGGGGTGCACAATCCAGGTTCTACCTCTGACAATGTTTTCGCCGGTAATTTCGTTAATTGGTTTTGTTTCGTCTTCCCTGGTAAACCACATAGCTAAAAATTCAGATTCCTCAAACGTCAATATGGTGGTAAAGCCTGGGTCGTAAACCCAGACGGTTAGTTCACCATCTTCGTCCAGTGTAACTTCCAATATCATAACAGAATGCTCATACGCTTCATTATCATCGGTTGCTTTTCCATCTTTTGAAATGGATGATGGCTGTGTCGGCGGCCATAAATCCTTCACTACTCTGGCGGCCATCGCTGCCTTAACCACATCACTATAATCTCGTAAATCCCAGATTTCAGTTACGATAATCGCATCAGACAAAAGTGCCCTTTCTTGAAGTTCGGCTAATTCGCTTAGATTACTTAGGTCGAATGTTTCAACTGAACAACCAATCCGCTCGGCTAGTATTTTCCATGCTTCTCTGAATATTCCCTCTTTGGTGCTCCATCCTAATAGGGTGGCCAACCGACGTGGATCAGCCACCCTTCGGTCAATCTTGATAAGTCCAAGCTTTAGCCATAGCAATAACATCATTGCCCAAATCTCTGCCCAGCAAATACCATGTTCTGGAGAATAGATCTCCTCAGGCGCTGCTAGTCGGCATCTTTCCATGTTATATTTTCCATATGCTTTCCTCTTTCTACCACAAGAATCTACTATTTAAAAATTGGAATTGGCACTAAAGAAGACTCCAGTTACCTAACTATTAATCTGTTCTCTTTTGACAAAATAAAGATCCTGCTCGTTTAGGAATTTAATGATAGAACAGATTCCTTTTAAGTTTAGGTGGGGGAGCTGCCCCAAACCCAACGAGGGTTTAGGGACTACCAATTTGCACAAAACAAATTGGTTTTAGGCAACCCCATTTAAGGAAACCAATGAGAGGAAAAAGTTCCTATCTTCCCTCAAGCAGGATCGAAGACACTATATCGCAGAAACGAAGCTAAATCAAGTCAAAAATGCGACAGAGTATCCCTAAAAACGCAACAACTTAGCCATAGAAAAGTAGATTTCTTGAGAACTGCTTGTCAAGTCGAAATCTAACAATAAAAAGGGTCTGCTTTTTTTAAATATATCCACCGGAAAACGGCAGCAGCAGTCTCATGACCATAGAAATAATCGGCGATATGACTAAACTAGCGAGTGAACCGCCGGCCAAGGGGAGGAGCAATAAGACAAGAAGCAGCATTCCGTACTGGTTTAGGACCTCGTCCCATCGGTTTGCTAGATTAGCCGGTAGTAAGCCTATCAATATTTTTCCGCCGTCAAGGGGGTGGATAGGTATCAAATTAAAAATTGCCAGGACAATGTTAAGTTCTATGATCGGCACTAAGATGTAAGTCAGGGCGTAGAAAGAGAAAAAATAAGGGAGAATGCGTACTATCAGTGCCAAGAAAAAAGCAAACAGAAGATTGCTTATTGGTCCGGCGAGTGAAATGAGCGCTCCGTCCCGTCTTGGATTGGCAAGGTTAAACGGATCAAAGGGTACGGGCTTGCCCCAGCCAAATTCGTGGATGGTTACTGCAATTACCAATGAACCTGCCCAGAGGATCAGGAAAATCGGATTGGAAAATATCAGCGGTAACATATATTAAGTATACTCAAAAATTTTGACGAAAATTTTTGGGAATAACGAATCAAATTTGTTTTTTCGCTTTTAAGCTGCAAAGTTTGAATAAGATTAGTATATATCAGTATTGCTCAAAGTTGGGTATCTGCTCCATAATTAGGTTAAGGGTGTTAGAAGTAGAAAGCGATGGGGAATCTCACAATGGCAACTGTCCCAATTGGCAAAGGGCACAAATAGAAGGATTTGAACATTATCGAAGTGCCATTCTTGTCCAAATAGAAAGATCATTTTCCGCAGCGGAAGCGTTGCCGGAAGTTGGCGGCGAATCGCTTGTGCGCAAAGTTATTGGCTACTTCATAAATTATTTAGCATATTTTGTCGACAGAAGTGATCATTTTTACGCAGACTTAGAGAGAGTGTTTCTCCTGGACGCTCTTGATAGACTTAATAATGCGATAAGAGTGTTAAAAAGTCTTCCACCGTACTGAAGAAGATGGTTTTTATTTTCTTTCCTGTGGTCCAAGCAGAAATCTTTTGGGGCGTTATGAACCATTACCATGTTTAATCAGAGACCAGGCGCAGCGCTTGGGATTGCATATTGAAAGGTTGGTTGCCAGAGATGCCTTTCTCTCGGAAATTACCGGAGACGATGAAATGATTGACGGTGAGTGTTTTTGGAAAATGGTTATTCCCAAATGTTCGAGGGCTCCGGTTTTGTCTTGATGATGGTGTCTGTGTCTTCCGAAGTTTTTTGTCCTGGTTTTGGGTATATTATCGAAGAGTCCTCGTTTTGGTATAATAGGATGGTATGGCTTATGCATGCTCGTTTTGCGGAAAGACGGCGATTATCGGTCGTCAAGGAAGTCACAGAAAGGGTGTGGCCGGTGGTAAGTGGAAAAAACGTGCTCCGCGAACCGCTCGGGTGTTTTTACCCAACCTCCATATGGCTACGATCAATGGTACTCAAGTGAAGCTCTGTTCAAAGTGTATTAGGTTAGCCAAGGGTCGTCAAAGCAAAACTTCCAGAAAAGCTAGCAAGGTGTCTCAAGCAGCTGCCTCCTCTTGAAATCGATTAGTTTTGCTAGTAGACTAGTTTCAGTGTAGGAAAGGATGAGTATCGTGATTCTCAAATCAACCGTTGCTTCGATTATTGCCATATTGCTTACGTTGCTTGCTAGGATACTATTTCATACTCAGGATTTTATTGTTGATGTTGGAGGTTTGGGTGCTTTCGTGACCGTTTTCGGAACTCTTTATGGCATTATGGCGGCTTTTGTAGTTTTTGAAGTTTGGGGTCAATATAACACCACTTCCGAGCTTATTGATTCCGAAGCCGCTGGTCTGGAGAGAATGTACAGGATGACTCTTTATCTCAACGACAAACAGGTCGAGAAATCTATGAAAGCCGTCATCGCTAAATATGCAAATTTAGTGATAAAGGGTAAGTTTTCAAAACTCGGCACAGCGATGCGTAACCCCGAAACAGGTAAAGTTTTCCGTGAGATTTTTGCGGTTATTCGAAGTATTAAGTTTGATGACAAGCGCGATCCGACAGTTTTTCCGATGCTTGTTGAGCAGGGAGGAAAGTTAAGTGATACAAGGGTAAAAAGGCTCAATCAAAGTATGACCCGGCTCCCGAGAATTCTCAAAATGTTTTTCTATTCTTCTTCTTTGTTTGTTTTACTGACTTTTCTCATCATGCCTTTTGCCCAAATTGGTTTTCAAATTTTTATCACTAGTGTGATTACTTTTTTAATCTTTCTTACGATTCAGCTTGTAGAGGATTTAGACAATCCGTTTATTGGGCATTTCAATCTAACTCCCGAACCGTTCGAGAGGGCACTTCGTCATATTGAAGAGGATTATTAAGATTCGAGATATTGGTTTAATTCCTTGTCGGAGCTTGACACGAGCCACCTTCTTGGGGGTATTTATAGTTCCAGATTGCTTGAGACTTGGGATTGCCGTCAGGATGTTCGCAGCGATAAACCAAGAATACCGGCTGGTTATTTTGATATTCAAAGAATCGATTACACCATTGACCCTCAACGGAACAAGCCCCTCCTTCTTGGCAGGAACACAATGTTCCCGTAACCGGAGCGGATGTCGGGAGATTTGGAGTTTGAGTAGATAATGGTGTGGGCGTGGGCGTGGCGAGCGGTGTTGCGGTGGGTATGGGGGTGGAAGTGGGAGGCGCCCCATCGGTTGGTTTCTGACAGGTATAACCTGCCTGAGGATATTTGTAGTTCCAAATTGCTTGGGACTTGGGATTGCCATCAGGATGTTCGCAACGATAGATTAGATAAACAGGTCCTGCAGACTGATTTTCAAAAAAGTTTCCGCACCAGCTGCCCTCAGAAGAGCAAGCACCTTTCGGATTACAACCACAGTTATTATTTGGTGTACTACTTGGGGTAACTGTTGGGTATGGCGTTGTGGTTGCGATGGCGGTAGGCGATGGGGTTGTTGATGGTCCATAAATTGCAATCTCTGCAAGACCAGCATTATAACCATCCGCTTCGTCTATCTGTAAAATTAGCTAAGAGGTAGTTTTTGCGGAAAAGCTTACCTCAAGCGGGGTCTCTCCGCTGTTAGGTAACGTCCTAAAAGCGAGGGAAGAACCATCACTAAATTTGAAAGACCCTCTTTTAATTTGGTCATATAAATTATTTCTGTCAAAAAGTAGCACTTTATTAATATAAACCGGAGTGTTCCAAGATAATTTCAGCCATGCACCCTTCAGTTCGTGATTGCTAGCCCATTCATATGGTCCGGCGCTTGCGTATTTCTTATCAATTGCGTTAGTGAAGTTGTAACCGGACAAATTTTCAAAAACGGTTGAGGCAGTTACGCTTGCCCCTGTTGCCAGGTTGGTTTCTATCTGTCGAAGTGCTGGGATTGTCGACCACCAGTCTTTTCTGGATCGTGGATCCATGAACTCTCCGGTGTCTCTGATGGCAACTTTTACTTCAGCTGATTTTGCCCAGCCGAGTGGTTGATGTCTTGCCAATATTGGAAGGGTGTTCCGACCTGATGCGTTCAAGCTGTTGTACAGTGTCAAGAGGTTGGGATCGGTACAGACTCCTTCCAAGTGGACCGTATACCCGGAGATAACATTATCATCGGTGGTGTACTTTAAAGTAAGGCTATCTTCTGAGGCATACAAAACTACCGGTCCCCACCAGTAATCGGGGGCCATCAACTGTTCACCTGAACTGGCAGCAAGCCCCAAGAGGGTTACCTCCCAGTTGCTCATCAGTCCGTTTCTCTTCATTGTTTCCCAACTCCAATCGTAAACTTGATAAGTATTGGCGATAGGGTGCCCTTGGGGGTTTTGAAAGATCTGAGCCAGTTGGGGTGCTTGTGGATCAGTATCACCGTCTAAATCGATAAGACCCTTGTATTTATTGGTCTGTTCGTAACCGCGTATTTTTAAATTTAGGTCCGGATGTTGATCTGCCGGGCGGTCAGATTTAGGGGACTGTAATTTGTATGAGGTATATTTTTCAGGTGAACTTGTCGGACAACCCGGGACGGCTGCTTGGCTAAAAAGCGCTGTTTGGGTAGTGGAAAAAGTGGCAATGATCACCAGGAGAAAAATATTAGCGATAGCTAGTATGGGGGTCGAAAGAAATGGAGGATGTGTTTTTTTAACTCATTCTCTCCTAATAAGAGCATTTTTTCTGGGGTTGGCGCTAGTTTAAATAAATGTTCAGTAGCTTTGTTAACGCTAACATCAGTTGCCTGTGCCGATAATAATACCGCAATCAATAGTTGAAATGGCGATTGATGCGCTAAACTACCACGCGGATTAGGGTAGGCGGCAACCAAATTTTCAAAAATGCTTTTAAAACGGTGCATGTTTTGTTGTTCGCGGAAAAGGAATAACATCACGGATGTTAGTTAATCCTGAGACATAAACAAGAAAACGCTCAAAACCTAATCCGAATCCAGAGTGTGGTACAGTGCCATAACGGCGTAAATCCAGATACCAGTTAAAAAGTTCTTTATTTAAGCTACGTTCGTCCATGCGTTTTT
>LCJH01000076.1 GCA_000999595.1 Microgenomates group bacterium GW2011_GWA2_44_7 | reverse complement strand
AAACTTTGGTGAGATTGTCCATGACAATGCGTAGAGGAAGCCCAGCCCAGCGACTTGCCCAACCGATGTAACCCAGACCTGTAGTGCCAATAATCTTGGTCAGAATTATAGTCATACCGTCGTCTTTGAGAACAGCAAGAAAGGTGTTAGCCTGATAAGGAAGCCCAAAACGAAGGAGAGATCTGAGAGACTCTTTGTAGATTCCAACCATGGGCTTCCATGGATAGACTATGTACATAGTGACGAGACCAACAATACCTCTTGCCAGAACTGCATAGGTAAAGGCGGTGACACCAAAACCTTTCCAAGCAAAATATACTGCAACAGCGTTGAATGCCAAGGTCTCGAGAATTTGAGGAAGAATTAATTTATTAAATTTAATCTCTCTCTCGAGCATGATTGAGGGAATTGTTTTGAGAGAGCTTAGGAACAGAGAGATCCCCATAGCGTAAAGAAGATACATACCAGACTGGTCGATGTTGTATTGGGTACGAATTAGTGGTCTAACTAAGAACAATACTAAAAGAAGCAGAAATACCAGTATTTGTTGGATAGTGAAGGTTGTTGCAAGGTCTTTCTTGGTAACCGCTTCTTTTTTCTGAATGAGTGCTGCGGCAAGTCCAACATCGGAAAAATATGCCAGGAAGTTTACAACGGAGGAGACGAGGTAAAAGATGCCGTAGATATTGGGGTCGAGAAAGATGGTGAGAGCGAGGGTGGCAATGAACGAAATAATCTGAACAATAAAAGTTCTGGAGATAAGAGCCAAGACTCCGGATACGGATCTACGTTTAATTTCGTTTACTTCCATGGAGACTCCCGGTTCAGCGACGTTTTCCACGAATTTGAAGGTTTGTTTGTTTGATAATAATGAAAGCAACAAAAATCCAAGCGATTAAAGAAATTATATTGGAAATTCGACGTATAGGAGTGTCGAGAAACTTAACTTTTAAAGTGTGCTCACCAGCCGGAACAAATACTTTCATAGCGCCAAATTGATCCAATGTGACGTCGACCGGTTTGCCGTCAATGGCGATGTTCCAACCTGGAAAATAGAAAGTGTTGACGGTGATAAAGCTGTCTATCTCTGAACTAATATAAGCTTTGGTATTAAAGGGATTGACGTCTATTATGTCTATTTGTGCAGCTTGTAGCGCAGAAGTAATTTTGGCAACAG
The DNA here is from genome assembly GCA_000999595.1 of Microgenomates group bacterium GW2011_GWA2_44_7. GTDB lineage: Bacteria > Patescibacteriota > Microgenomatia > GWA2-44-7 > GWA2-44-7 > GWA2-44-7. The sequence continues at coordinate 4,232 of LCJH01000076.1, read as the reverse complement.
GAACGTCTGTGGGTCTTACTGCATTTACAGGTAAGGGCATGTAATTTTCAGTGTAATCGAGATATTCTTTGGACACTTTTTCTCCCGGAAGAAGAACTTGGTTGGGTAAGTAACGTCTTAAAAAATGATCATCCGGTGTTGCGGTGATTTCACCGGGGCGAAAATAAGAAACCGAAAGAGTGAAAGAGGCAATAATAACGATTAGGGAGGTCACAATTTGAGTCTTTTTACTCATGTTTTTGGAGATGAAGACAAAGAGAGTTGCTGTCAGAATCGTTGTAAGAGAAAGAAGTCTCCAGGGGAATTGAATGGCGTTGGTAAAGGGAAAAATATTCCATATAAATGAGGACCTAATGTTCATCATGAAAATCACAAAGAAGGTGGCGAGAAGTGATGCCAGTAAGTAGCCTTTTTCAACTTTCTTTTCTTTTTTGGACTTAATAACTAAGAAAATTATGGCTCCTAGAATCACCGCCAAGTTTACGATGCCGATTTGGAAAGACATATCATCGTAGGGTCCCCAGTTTGAGGCACCATAGCCCCAACGAGAGTAAATAAGTTGCCAAATAAAGGGAAAGTGGTCATAAAGATTGTAAGGGAGAACTTCTTTGATATAGCCTTTTTCGGCAAAAACCGGAATCAAGTAATACGAGGTGAGAAGTAAAGATGAAAATAAACCAGCAAAAAGACTTAGTATAAATTTGTAATTTTTTTGAATTAACTCGACCATAAAATATATGCCAACTAAAATTGGTAGACCAAAAGCTGTGGATGGCTGATGAGAAAGAATAAGCGAGGCTACCGAGATACCCAGAATCAAGATGTTTTTGAGATTTTGTTTTTCTTTTAACCTTGCAAGGCTATATAAAATCCAGGGGAAAATGGCCAAAGCAAAAGACTCCCCGACTGTGCCTCTAACATAGGCATCAATGGCTCGATATGGAGTGTAGGTATAAAGGATGGCGGAGGCAAAGGAAGCAAATGGTGTAGTGTATTTTTTGGCAAAAAGATACATTCCATAAGCTCCAACAAAAAGAGATAGAGCCAGACAAAGGGTGTAGGAATCAAAAAGAGAAAAGCCGATTTTGTTAAAAAGAAAACCTATGTAGTACGGAAGTTGATAGTTGAACTCAGGGTAAGGAGAACCATATGTGAAGTGGACATCAAGAGCCCAACGTGGTGGAAATTGACCAAGACTTATGGTTTGGATAAATTGATGGAGGTTTACAATCTGACTTTCGTCGTGGAAGGTAAAACTAAATGGTGTAATTAGTTTGATAGCTGCAGGAATAACCGCCAGTATCAAAAGAATGGGGAGAATTTTGGATAGTTTATTGAGTATTTTTTTTATCATGTGGAGCTACAACTATAACCAAAACGAGTAATAAAGAAATAAAAGTAATGGCGTTGGCTATTTTTCTTATTGAGGTGTCTTCAAAGTACCCTTGAACAAGTGTAATACCTTTATTAAAGGTAATGGTGATTTCACCGTGTTCTTTATCAATTTGGTACGGCGTGGGTGTAATGCTGCTGTTTAGATATACTTTCCAGTCGGGAAAAGCCGTAATGGGAAAGGTAACGGTTGCTTGACCAAAAGAAACATCGACATCGGCCGAAAAGTAGGCTGATCTTTTTTGGAAATTTTTGACTTCCCCAAGTCCGGAAAGCACTACCGGATTTGCCGGGGCAATATTTTCCGGAACTGTAACCATAGACAAAGGACGATAGTCAAAAAAGGCTGATTGCTGACTTTGCTCGAATACTGGCCCCGTGAGATAGGTGTCGTCAGTTGCCGAGGGAAACGACTTTTCAAATTTGAAGTATCGGAAATTTATAAAAAACAGCGCGAATACCAGAAGAATCGAGAATGTTTTTTGAGATTTGAGATTAAGTGAGCTGAGAAAAACAGCCAACACAACGGCGGAGCAAAGAGCTGTTAACCCCAAGAACCTCCAGGGGAACTGAACAAAAGATAGTGGAGTAATAAGTTCCCAGAGGCTAATCGATCTTATGGAGGTTAGAAAAAGAGAGAGAAGACCAAAAACAAAGAAGGTAGCGAGAAGAAATTTTGGAGTTTTTAGTAAAGATTTTCTATTGATAAAAAGAGTAATGGGGGCGGCGATAAGGGCTAGTGATTGGACTATACCAACCGAGAAAGAGAGCTTGTCGTTCGGACCAAACTCACTGGCACCATAACCCCAGCTTTGGTTGATGAATAGCTGAGAAAGTGTCGCAAAATGTGCTCGAAAATCAAAATAGCCACTAGTTAGAAAACCGGTGTTAACCAGATTGCCTTCAAAGAGTACAGGGAGTAAGAAAAATGCGGCGAGGCCAATACCTAATATTGCGGAACCGGACAACAATATTAGCGTGTTTATTCTGTGTTTGTTGAGAAGAATCAGAATAATGGCGAAGGATAGTATTAAGGGAGAAGATATAAGAGTAGTAATGTTGTGGGAGGCAAAAAATAGACCGGAGAAAAACGAGAGTAAAACAAAACTAATTTTATCTTTTTTGATAATAAGTCTAATAATGCCATATAGAACTAGCGGTAAAAGCGCCAAGGCAAAATTTTCTGCTAGAGCGCCTCTCACAAAAATTTCCAAGGCTCGAAAAGGAACCAGGATGTAAGCTGCTCCTCCAACAAATGCCGGTAGTATTGATATAAATTGCGAAAGAAACAAAAACATGGCGATACCAGCTAGAGCAATCGAGATAAACATGACAATTTTGGTGGAAAAGAGAAAACTAAAGCCAAGAGACTTGAAAACTGCTCCGGTGTAGTAAGGGGTGGCGGAGTAGTAATTGAACATCGGTTGACCGTAACCGAAACTCATGTCCGGTGACCAACGACAAGGAATTTGACCTTCATTAAGACAACGTTTCATTTCGTATAAACGCATTACTTGGAGATCATCATGCATCGAGAAAAAACCGGGTTTGAAAATATTCCAAGAAACCAGAACTGAAATCAAAAGAAGACCGATGATGGCGAGTAATTTTTTATTCATGTTTTCTTTTGAAAATTACATAAAGAGAAAGCGGAAGAAAAATAATGGTCAGTAAATTGCCCAATAAACGAACCGGTGAGTTTGTGAGGCGGGCAATAACTTGATGTTCCCCTTTTGGAATTTTGAAGGTAATTAAGCCTAACTCATTATCGTGGTTTATGGCAACTTTTTTATCATCGACTTTGACAATCCAGCCCGGAAAATCGAAAAGAGAAAGTGTAACAATCGTATCTTCCAAGTTTTGGATGGTAAAGCTCTGCCAATTTGTTCCTTTAGTTAAGTAAAGAAAATCAGCGAAGCCATTGGAAACGATCGGAAGATTTGGTGCCGGAGCAGTGGGTGGATGTGTAGCAAATATTGGCAAATAATCGTAAATACTGGTAGTCATTTGTTTGTCCCAAGTAATACCGGAAAATTTTTCTTGAAGAGTAATGTTGAACCATTTTGAGGGGGTGAAAAATGAGAGATTAAGAAGAATCAAGAAAGTGAAAGTTGTTCCGATTATGATTATTGAACGTTTTGTTTTTTGGCCAACCAGTACTGAACCGGCAATTATGGCAAAGAAAGTGTTTGCCAGTACCAAGAAGCGCCATGGAAACTGCAAATATACAAGAGGTGTCGCAATCGTCCAAACGAAAGATGATTTTTCATGAGACATGAAGGAGCTAATTAGTCCGAGAACAAAAAAAGTAAGAACAAAAAGTATTATCTTTTTGTCTTTTTGAAATAGCTTGAGAAAAGCGAGAATTAGAGCGGTAAGGACAAAGATAATAATGATAGGCCCAAAGAAAAAGGAAAGATCATCGTGTGGACCAATGACCGAAGAACCAACCCCCCAGAAGGTTGAGACAAATAACTGGCTAACTGAAACAAAATGCGCTCGATAATCAAAGTAACCACCAAGCATTGTTTCGGTGTGAGCATATTGTTTTTCCAAGACTACCGGCAAGAAAAAGAAGGCCGCAATCAAACCACCCCAGATGAGAGAAAGACAAAACTTAAAGAAACGGAGGAAGGTATCTTTGTTGATTTTTAGCTTGTTGTATTGGAAGAGAAAAACGAAAAACAAAATAACCAGAGCAGGAGAAAAAATAAGAGTACTAATGTTGTGACTTAAGATTAGTAAACCAAAAGAAAGTGCCAGTAAGGCAGATTTTTTTAGAGTGAACTCTTTGGCTAGATTGTATGTGGCCAGAATTATTAGTGGAATAAAAACAAAAG
>LCJH01000075.1 GCA_000999595.1 Microgenomates group bacterium GW2011_GWA2_44_7 | reverse complement strand
TCCACCGCTACCCTTGACCTTTTGGGCATTTTTAATAGGAACCATAACTTTTATCCCCCTCGCACTCACCGAAACAGCCTCGTTTCCTATTTTGGACTACCGCGGATGGATCGGCATCGTTTATGGCGCCGTCTTCTCTTCTGCAATCGCCTATGCCTTTCATACCTGGGGATTATCTAAAATTAGCGCCTCTGAAGTGAGTCTATTTGCCTACATCGATCCGGTGGTCGCCATGTTTATTGCCTATCCTCTTTTAGGAGAAAAACCCACTCCTTTGTTTATTGTAGGCGCCATTTTAGTATTCGGCGGCATTTACATCGCTGAAAGAAGGTTGAATTACCATCCGCTAAACAAAATTTTGCAGAAGACCAAATCCAAATAAGCGCCAACTAAGGTCACTTATTTTTTGCATTTCAAGCTGTAAATAGGAGCAAAATAGTATATAATCAGATCAAATGAAGGCCAATATTCATCCCCAATATTATCCAAACGCCAAAGTCACCTGCGCCTGCGGAAACACCTTTACCGTCGGATCAACAAAACAGGAAATTCATGTTGATATCTGCTCAAAGTGTCATCCGTTTTTTACCGGAGAAATGAAATATGTTGATACGGCCGGGAGAGTGGAACGTTTCCGAGCAATGCAAGCGGCTGTCACCGACCAAGCCACCGGCAGCAAAAAACAGAAAAAATTGCTTAAAAAACAACAAGCAGAACAAGAGGAAGCCGGACGACCTAAGAATCTTCGAGAGATGTTTGAAAAATCACACCAAAGTGGTCAAAGTTAGCAATCTGATGCCTTCTTCATGGATTCCTCGATAACAACATCTGAAAGATATATTGCGCAGGAAATTGCTCGGCTGGATGAGGAAATAACCAAAACCGAAAAATTGATGGCTGATCCCTCGCTATGTGATTTAGCCAAAGACGAGCTTGAAGTACTTAAAAATAAAAAGAGTCAGCTGCTTGACAGCATAAGTTTCACCTCAAAACAAACTCCTGAAACAGAGCAAGACGTTTTTTCTGATGGTCCAGCTATTATCGAAGTTCGCGGAGCCACCGGCGGTGATGAAGCAAAAATATGGGCTAGCGATTTGTTGCGAATGTATACACGCTTTGCCAATATTAAAGGCTGGAGGGTCAATGAACTGGACGACACTGTTATCAAAGTCTCCGGTAAAGGAGCCTTTAAAATGTTTAGAAATGAGGCGGGGGTCCATCGTGTCCAGCGAGTCCCTGTAACTGAAAGTCAGGGTCGAATTCACACTTCAACCGCCAGTGTCGCCGTATTACCAGAAGTACCTGAATCCCAAGTCGCCATTCGCCCGGAGGAAATTGAGTTTGAAGCATTCCGTTCGGGCGGGCATGGAGGACAAAACGTTAATAAGGTAAGTACCGCCGTACGACTTCGTCATAAACCCTCCGGAATTGTGGTAGAGTGCCAGCGAGAAAGATTTCAAGAGCAAAACCGCCAGTTCGCTATGACACTGCTTCGCGCCAAACTCTGGGAGATCGAAGAAGAAAAAAGATTGACGAAAATCGGTATGATTAGAAACAGTGCGGTCGGCCGTGGAATGAGAGCGGAAAAAATACGAACATATAACTTCCCTCAGGACCGAGTAACTGACCACCGAATCGGTAAATCATGGCATAACCTGGAATCAATCATGAATGGAAACTTGGAATCAATAATAGAAGCCTTGCAGACCAACTTAAAACTCTCCGGAGAAGAAACCGTAGACGAAATGAAAGTAAGTTAAGACAACGGTTAATAGTTTCTTAAAATAGCCGGAAGATCAAGAACTGACTCTTTAATAGAATCAAACACCAAGTCCCTTTCCTTCGATTTTTCGGGGTTGGCAATTGCCACGAGAAAATTCCTTGGATCACCATAAACCAAGCGTCTATCTGCCATACATACCGTCTTACCAATGAATATTTTCTTACTTGTGGCACTAACCGGAGGAATAACAACAAAGGCTCCTCGAGAGGCAACAGATCTTAGATCGGGAGAATGTCTTCGAACCCCATTAAAAACAGCTAAAGACAGAGCGTCCGCTAACTCCAGTTCTTTTCCAGAAGCTAATCTTATCCCTGACAGCACGCCAGCTTTGTCATATTTTAATGAAAAATTACCCAGAATAAAACTTAACTCATCTTGCGGAATAGCCATCCACCTAGCCTGGAAATCAGATTTTCCCAATATTGCGTTCCTATAAAAATAGTCGATAACCGGACCCAGGGTGTCGGTTTTACCATTACGTTTATAGCGCTTAAAGATCGCCGCAAAGCGGCTCAGTTTATCTAATAAGGACACGTCTCCCCCACTAAAAATATCCCAAAGAGTTACTTGTCCCAGTAAAAGTCCCATGACAGTCATCTTTTGCAACATCGCTTCATGAATAGAATTTCTCGTTGACTTGTATGTCTCCCTTGTCATTCTTGCCCTAAGGGCGAGGGTCTGTTCTACAACACTTCTCGCGGCAGAATTTTCTGAATCATTGGTTGGCACAAATTGCCATCCAGGCCCATTTTGATAATAAATTGAAGATAATAAGCCTTCCAAAATTCCCTGTCCGTTAGGAAATGTAAAAGGATATCCTTTATCATCTACATGGTCGAGGTCAAGATAAGCGAAGGTATCACAGTAATCTAATATCTCTCCCAGTCCCTTTCCGGCCAGTTGCTGCTTTAAAAGTTCGATTATTTCTCCTCGTACACCATGCGCCTCCAAGATTGTCCTTATGCCACTCTTTTCATCAGACATTTCGAACAACATCATTGAGTCGTGGGACCGATATTTTTCTCTCTCTTCGGGAGTTTTACCAAAAACTTCTAAGTTCGCCCCCGCATATATCTCCAGCCCAAAAGCCCGCAGCCATTCCTGCCAGAAAATTAAATCACCGCCGGCTATCTTTGCCAATTCAGCAATTGCCCTTTCTCCCCCATGCGAACCGTTTGGGTGAAGCGTATCATGCAACAAGCCCAAAAGGGCAGCTGACCTCCATTCAGCTTTAGTGTACTGCGAGCCGTATTTGGTACTTTCGAGCATAAATTCCAAAATATACATGGTCGTCACCCACTCGTGTTGTAGCCGAGTAGTCTTTTCAATTCGTCCTGACGTAACTTTTCCAGTAAATAAGTCCACTTCTTCTCCTTCGGGAGCCGCAGAATTAAAAATACGAGCCAGTTGATATTTAAGGTTTAGATCATATCCAAAACCAAAATCCCGATATTCTAAAAGAGAACTTACACCGGTGAGGACTTCGAATAAATCCGGCATAAATAGCTCTTGGCATATTCTTCTGACCCGGTCCCGAACGAATTTATCAAGCCCAATTTCTCCTTGCTCATTAACATTACGAAAATCAGTACTAATTAGGGCCTTGTTCCAATCATGACCCACGGAACCTTCTTGAAATCGCATAAAGTTTTATGAAGGCAGAAGTAATAAGCTAAGGCAATATAGTGTAAAACGTCAACAGATACGCATCCGGATCGGATATCGTAAATTCTCTGTAACCCCGATGTTTATTTCTGATATCGTCAACTATATTTTCCACTTTAATTTTTCTTTTAATTTTAACGTATGAATCATCGACATTTTTTACCGGCAAAAAAAACTGTGCCCCCGAACCGCCGAGCCCATTTCTGATAAACTTTTTTTTGACTGCTCTTTTTAGAGCTAGCACCATCTTGCTGTCACCGGCAAAGATCGAAGTATAAGTCGGATTTTCACTATTAGGAGATAAGTCTCCCAATTTAAATCCCAAAACTTCGGTGTAAAACGCTATCGCTTTGTCCAAATTCGTGACATACAAAAGTGGCTCAATTCCGAGTGGCTTTGGCATTAAATAATCACTAATTAATTTGATATCCAGAAGATCCTTTCTTCGCTTTAGAGACTTTTTCCAGCGAAGAACCTCCTCAAGGGAAACGAAAGGAATAGAATTGATGATATCAGAGGATTTAATAAGGTCAGTTACTTTGGCAGTGAAAGAACACATCGGGAAGTTCCAATCTCTGCCCATCTCATAGATTCCTTTAACCAAGACTATTCTCCCCGTCGCTGTTTCTTGTTCAGGCCAACCACTTAGCCTAAATTCCCTGTATACTTTGGGAAGTACAAGAATATCGATATCGTTTGCATCTCTTAATCCGTATGCCTGTAACACTGCGCCTCCGGTAATCGTATATGTTCCTCTTTTTAAATTTAAGTCATTTATTAGCTTAAAGATATCCACAGCCGCATTATACAACTTTTAGCCTTAATAACCGGCAGTTTATTGACTCTCTCCGGGTCGGCAGATAGACTTGGAAGCAAGACAAATGAAAACAATTAGGAATTTTCCAACGATTTTTCTGCTCGCTTCAGCAACCCTGATTCCACTTGCGAATATTTTCATAAACAAACTACAAGAAAATATCGTTGATGTTTTTCCTTCGGATTTAGAAATAAAAATCGAAAATGGCAGTGTTAAGTCCAATATGCCCCAACCGTATAAAATTCCGTTCACCCACCTTCAAAAATTGCTTCCCCAAGCGACTACCGATTTATCTCCGCAAATTGTTTTCGAAGAGAACTTTTTGGTGATTGATGAAAAAGCAAAAACAGAGGATATTTTAAAATACAACACGCTTTTACTGTTAACAAACTCCGGGATTGTAATTAAAGAACAAAGTGACGCCGGCTTTAGGTATCAACCTTTTTCTAAGGACACCAATCTGACTATTGATCGAAGAACCGTAAGGGTGATTTGGTCCAGAATTTCACCAATGGCAAAGTGGATTACACCGGGAATTGTGTCCGCAGTCGCAGTAATAATGCTTTTATATTATCCTCTTTGGCACTTAATTTATCTCGTCTTCGGCTCACTTCTCCTTTTACTTTATATGCGCATGGCCAAGCTTAAGATCTCCTTTAAAACCCTTTATCGCGTTGGTCTGTATTCCATCACTCTTCCTCTATTGATCAATTACGTAGTCAGTATCTTTCTGCCAACCCTTTGGTTGCCATTTTCTTTCACCTTAATATTTTTATTATTTAGTCAGTATATGTTGAGAAACCCCTCGCCTTAATTTTTTATTGAGCCTCTGCCAGTGTCGCCCTAAGCTTTAGAGTCTGTTCATCTCTCCAAATTTCCATTTCCAGTACATCACCAACTTTATTATTATTTATAATTTTAGTTAAGCTGTCGTTTTCGCCCCTCAAGGTCTGGCCGTTTATTTTGACAATAATATCTCCATCCTGAATTCCGGCTTTATCCGCCGGGGATGAACCGACAACTTCATCCACATAAACACCCTCCGGTAAATCGTTCAAAATCGCTGTCCTGCGATCTATGACGCGATACTGCACCCCTAAAAATGGCCGCATAAACTTGCCCGTCTTATTAAAGTTATCAAGCGATTCCTTTACCACATTTATCGGAATTGCAAAGCCAATATTTTGACCGGATTGAGCCACCGCCACGTTGATTCCGATGACTTGGCCGGCGCTATTTACCAGCGGTCCTCCACTATTTCCCGGATTAATCGCCGCGTCAGTTTGAATGACATTGTCCAGCCTTTCCACATACCCCTGGAACGGATCGCCCGCCTGAATTCCTCTACCAAGTCCGGAAATCACACCCCGAGTCAGGGTATTACGAAACTCCCCCAGCGGAGTACCAATCGCAATGGCCATCTGGCCCACCACTAAATTAGACGAATCTCCCATCTCTACCGGACTTAGCCCCGAGGAATCTATCTTTAGTATCGCAATATCATTTGCCGGATCTCGGAAAATCCTCACCACGTCATACTTTTTGTTGTCGGAAGTAATCACTTGATACTTGGCATTCTCTTCACTAACGACATGTTTATTTGTCACAAGCATTCCGTCATTTGAGACCATAAAACCGGTACCGATATTTTGCGGCTGAGAAGGCCTCCGATTAAACGAAGGGGGTGAATATAAACAAAATGGATCAAATGGATCACACGAACTCCTCTGCTGCGCCGAGGGTTGAATCGCTACCGTCACCACTGATGGTGACACCTTTTTAAAGACATCGATCGTCACTGATTCTTCACCGATAACCCTAACCGTTCCTTGTGATCCGGGTAAGGAAATATTCCCGCTTCCGATGATACGGTCCAAGACTCTAAGGTTCTTTAGGCGATCGGAGACCGTCGGACCGAACAAGGCAATCACTAATACCAAACCCAAGGCCACCCCAAAAAGGAATTTTTTGAGAAGGGTAGTTTTATACATATTTAAATTTCTGAAGGATAAAAACTAAAGACGATATTAGATCAATCAAAATTTTTCTTCAAGAGCTGTTAATATTGGTCAACAACTCTATCGCTTTTAGAAGTTGCTTATCATTCGTCTGATCATTATCGTCATTTTTTATCTCAACTTCGGGCAGGATGCCCACTTTATCGATTGACTTTTGTGATGCTACCAAAGTGGCATCGGCTTTTTCATCTAAGGCCCCTGCCAAAATCTCCGCGGCTGATGCGCTACCCTCGTTGATGACAATCACTAACTTCATCCCTGCCAGCCTTGCCGTTCTGGAAACTGCATAGCTTGTTTTTTCTCCATTATTGTTTTGCTGCCAAACGACAGGCCCGGAGGTGATGAAATCGGAAGCCAAATTAACCGCTTGATCTAAAAATCCACCCGGATCATTTCTTAAATCCAAAACTATCCCAGGAAAGTATTTCACTTCCTTTTTAAGCCTTTGTATTTCAGCGACCGCCTTATCCCACTCCAGATCGGTCTTTTCCCCAAAACGGGATACTTTAATCACCGGAATCGTACAATCTATCAAGTCGGAAGATCCATCCTGCAAACATTTGTTTGCCTGAAGCTTCAGCTCTACAGTCTTCACGACAATCGTATCGCGCTTTAAAGTAACCTCAAAAGGTTTTTCTATCGTCTTTCGAGCCAGCATCAGGGTGACATCTGATCCCTTTTGACCGCGAATTAGGCTGACCGCCTCCGGCAAAGAAAGACTCTCTGTCTCGCGTTCAATTTTCTTCTCCGGGTCAGTAATTTTAAGTATTAAATCTCCAGGCTGAACACCCGCCTTTTCAGCCGGCGATCCCGAAACAGGAGCGATAACTGCCAGCGTCCGATCTTTGTATCCCAGTTCAATCCCCACTCCTCCGAAACTCCCGGAAAGATCTTCCTTCGATTCTTTGTTCTGCTGCGGCGTTAAAAAAATCGTATAAGGATCTCCCGCCGCCCCAACCATCCCCTGAATCGCTCCATAAATCAAATTTGTAGAATTAAGGTTTATACGGTCAACATAAAGTCGATTTAAATCATCCCAAACTTGCCAAAAGAGTGAGAATTCCAATGGCTTGTCCGCCGGAACAGTTCTGTCTATCCTCACTGACTCTTTCGAATTTGGTCGGAAATTTTTATTTCCAATCAAGTAACCGACAGAACCCGAAACGAAAACAATCAGTAGTACTAAAAAAAACCGACGCAGACCAGCTAAGGAAAGTTTAAAAGTTAACTTCATGCTTCAGCTATCGCCAATATCTTTTCCTCTGGACTAATAAGAGCTGTTTTCTCCTTACAGCCGACAAGCTCCTCCCAAATATGGCGATCAATTTGATTATTTTCGCTGGTAAGGAAAGCATAAGGAAAAGTCGGGTCCGCACTTTCGCCTTGCTCAAATCCCGCGCAGATCAGACCGCCAATCTCCAAGGCTTCCGCTTTGGATATCCACGCATTATTTACCCTGTCAGCAATTAACACGATCTTTTCCGTCTGGTCAACCGATAATTCATCCAGTTTTACAGTTCCCCATTGACCTAAAACGCTCAAGGCCCCCCAGCCAAAATCTTTTCCCGTTTCTATCGCTTTATATGTCTTGCCTAATGAAGATATTTCAATAAGATTAGGCGTAATACCAATAACTTCTCCGCTAACGGGGCTTAAAAAAGGCTTATCAATGTTAGTGGATAAACCAATCTGCATCATTCCTTTTTCCGGTAAGACTTTTAGTATCTTACCCGTGTACGGCGAAATAATCTTTCTTTCCGAAAGTAGTGTTTTGCGCTTGGCTATAACATCTCCCGCTTTTATTTCCGCCCCGACGGGAACAATTATATATTTGCTTATATCCTTTGCAGATACGCCTAGTTTTTTGGCAACGTCATACTCGAGCATGCTTTTCGCCGATATCTGCCCGAGCGGTTGGCCGCGCTGGATTTTATCCCCCACTTTAACCGACACATTTAAATCATTCCGTATTGAAATTGGAAATCGAAATCGCTGGTTCACAAGATGAAGTTTAACAGAAAAGTTTAATTATTAAGAAGACCGAGTTTCCCCTAGATGTGGGTCATAAACGGAAGTAACGCCAGGTGACGCGCTCTTTTGATAGCCACTGTCAACTGCCGTTGATGTTTGGCACAAGTACCGGTTCTGCTGTGTGAGTAAATTCGTCCATGTTCGGAAATAAAACCCCTAAAAGAGGCAATATCTTTATAATCCGGAATTCTTCCTTCTTTGCAAAAACGACAACCTTTAATGACAACCATAACAGCTAATTAAAACGGTATGTCTTCGGGGCTAATATCGGAGTCCTTGGATCCATCATCGCCTTTTTTTGAAGTGACCGGTTTCTTGGTAACTGATTTGGCTGATTTTACCGGTCCGGTCGTGGTTGTGGGTTCGGGTGCTTGAGGCTCCTGAGGCTGACCATTGTTTGGTTCCGCCTGAGCGGCTGCTACCGTCTCGTCAGAACTTTCGCTGACTGCTTCGGTCGTTTGGTAACCTTCGCCAGCTTCGGTTGTTTCCATCCGCCGTGAGTCAAGAATCAACATGTCATCAATTACTATTTCCGTAATTTGTCTCTCCTGGTTATCAGTACCGACAAAGCGCCGAGTAGACAATCGACCCTCGACAAATACCCGGCGGCCTTTAAAAAGAAGTTGTGCACACAGCTCCGCCAACTTGTTCCAGGCAACGATCCGGTGAAATTCTGTATCTTCCCGTCTCTCCCCGCTTTCTGTAACCCAAGTCCGATTTGTCGCCAAGCCAAACGTAACCACCGCTGTCCCCTGGGGGGTGTACCTTAATTCCGGATCTCTGGTTAAATTTCCGATAAGCAGTACTTTGTTTAATGATCTTGTCGCCACTTTACCTTATGCTGGTTCGAGCTTTACTTTTAAATTTCTATACCAACATCCTTTCCAATACTTAACAATTACGTAGCCTGACTTTGAGGATACACGATACGGATCCCTTCGTCAATAATTGATGCTACCCCAAGACTAAGAGATATCTGATGATCTCGGTCTCCAACTTCAGTCGATTCTCTATCGATTTAACGTTAGCCGGATCACAGGTAAAAGTCAAAAGTGTGTAAGAACCTTCCGAGAGCTTCTTTATCTGGTAGGTTAAGGTCTTCACTCCCCAGTTGTCAGTTTTTTCAATTTTGCCCTTTGCCGCCTCTATCCATCCTTTCACCTTTGAAACCACCGAAGCCGAGGTTTTCTCGTCGGGTTTTGTGATAACTGTTAATTCATAAGTAGACATTTCTTGCCAAGTATAGCGAAATTGAGCACAAGAGTAAACACCAAATTTACGAAATCGAGATCTATAATATCTTTGTGAAGATCCTTGACTTTGTCCATGCATATCAACCCTTTCAACCACCAAATTTTGTTCCCCAGTGGGTTAATCAAAACCTGACTGACATATATCTGCCAGTTTCCAGGGCAATCCTCGATGGACAAATGAAACAGCATATTCAACTTCAGGGATGGACCATTGACTCGTATTTAAAGTTGAAAGGCAATACCCTAAAAAAAGCTCAGTCATTTATTCATAATTTAAAAATCGCTGCCGCAAATAACCAAATTCGGGTCGGTTTCAGCGCTTATTCTCACCCCATTTTGCCCTTTTTAAGTGATGAGGTAATAAAAAGAGAGCTACTGGAAGATTATCAAGTGGTGGAAAGAAATATCGGTAAGCCCGCTTGGTTTTGGCCACCGGAGGGGGCAATCGACCAGAGAGTGCTTAGCATTGTTCACAGCCTCTTTCCAGACACACAAATAGTGATATCAGATAAATGTCTCGATGAACCCATTGCTAGTGGCTTTTATCATATTGCCCAGAAAGGGGTTATCGTTTCGAGTGTTTATTTAAAAGACCTTTTTATGAACGCCGGCGTTTATCCCGACAAGCCAAAATACATTCCCCCGCATATTGAGTGGGAAAAAATACGAGACATCACTACCAATAAAGAAGCCTTAAGCCAAGGCTTTCACCTCTTTGGTATGCATCAAATAGCCATATTAACCCGTGATATGGAAAATGCCGGATCCAAAGAAGGTCTCTTTGAGTTCAAAGACGGCCACAAACAAGTCAAAGCATTACAAGAATTGGCCCATGAGCATACTTTTGTCCATCATGATGATGAACAGTTTTTCCGAGAAGGGATTGATATAAAAAAGATCAAGGGAGGAAGTTGGGAACCCAAAGCAACTTTTAAAAAACCCTACCCCTATTGGAATATATCATCCTGGAAAAATTTTGTCGAAGTCTTCTGCTCTATATACCAACCGGATTTTCCGACAGAAACCTTGGCCGTTTTGGCGTCTGATGTTCCATGGCATTATCTGGCTCCAAAAGAATGGAATCCAAACCCGGGCTATTCTGCAGATTTTGTCTCTTTGGTTATGACCCCACTTGTGAGAAAAATTGACGATAAGAGATTAACTGACGCTTTTACACTTATGACACAGGATTTCAAAAAGGGGTTTTAGCTGCCTACCTTAAACTCGACCACATTTCCCTCTCGCATAATATACTCCTTACCTTCAGAACGAACCTTCCCGTTTTCCCGAGACCCAAGCCAACCATGGTTGGCAAGAAAGTCGCCAAATGTGACAACGTCAGCCTTAATGAAACTCTTTTCAAAGTCAGTGTGAATGACACCGGCCGCTTGAGGGGCCTTAGTTCCTTTAGAAATAGTCCAAGCTCGAACCTCTTTCTCTCCAGCTGTTAAGAAAGTCATCAAATCCAATAGTTCAAAACCTCTGACAATTAGTCGCTCAAGTCCGGATTTGTCCATGTTCATGGAGTGAAGGTATTCTAAAGCCTCATCTTTTCCTAAGGCTGCCAGTTCCGATTCAATCTTGGCACTGATGCCAACCACCCTCTCCGAAGAGATCCCAGACTCTTTTGAGAATGAATTAATTTTCTCTGTCATCAAATCTGAACCAAGACCATCTTCTGAGAGGTTTAGAACTACTAGAAATGGTTTTGCCGTCAGTAAATGGAGTTCATTGGAGGCCTCCCTTTCCTCCTCATTAAGATCAACCGCGGAAGCTCGTAAACCTTTATTTAAGCCAGCGCGGAGCTTTTCAGTAGCTGACCAACGTCGAAGAGCAACCGGGTCTTTAACCCCCCTGGGTTCAGATTGTTTCTCCAAAGTTTGTAAGTCAGCCAGGATTAACTCGGTCGTTAATACCGATAGGTCACTTTGGGGATCGGTACTTCCGGAGCGAATAATATCGGGGTCCTCAAAGACCCGAAGAACATAAGCGACGGCATCGACTTCCCTAATATGGGAAAGAAATTTGTTACCGAGTCCTTCACCCTTGTGGGCACCGGCGACTAACCCGGCGACATCGACAAATTTAATGGTTGCCGGTACTTCCGGCGGCAAACGATCCATCCGATGCTCGGCCTTTTCCACCTCCGCTAGTTTGGTCAGTCGTTCATCTGGGACAGGAATCACCCCAACGTTTGGTTCGATCGTGGCAAATGGATAATTAGCAACAAAGGCCTGCTGTTTAGCCAAAAGCGCGTTAAAAAGCGTCGATTTACCGACGTTTGGAAGACCGACGATGCC
>LCJH01000074.1 GCA_000999595.1 Microgenomates group bacterium GW2011_GWA2_44_7 | reverse complement strand
CATAAATTGCTTATCCTTAATTGCTAAATAAATCGCGCTGGTTTTTATTCTATATTTTCCAATTAGTTCCGAAATTGATGAACCTAAACCTCCTATTGCGGAGTTTTCTTCCAAAACGATAACTTTTCGAGAAATGGAAACTATCTCCTTGAGTTTTTGTTCATTCAGTGGTTTTAGACTAAAAATATCAATTAATCCGATTTTTAATTCACGACTTGAAAGTTCCGCATATGCTTTTACTGCTTGCTGTGTCATGTAACCAGTTGAAAAAATATTTATTTCTTTTAATGGTTTGACTATTTTAACCCCCTTTTTAAAATCATCGGAAGAATTATAAATTTGAGGGAAGACTCCTTTATCAAGTCTAATATAGATGGGCACTTTACTTTTGTACGCTATTTTAGCGCTTGCAGCGGAAGATTGCGCATCGCAAGGATTTAGAATTGCTACCTCCGGAATCGTTCTCATTATTGCAACGTCAGTCGTTCCGTGGTGAGTTGGGCCGTCAAATGGAAAAGAAAATCCGGCACCGACGCCAATTATTACAACCGGAAGCTTCATACTGGCAATTGAAAATTTAATTTGTTCAAAGCATCGACTGGTTATATAACTGCAAATTCCAAAGACGAAGACTTTTTTCCTACATGTGGCTAGACCCGCAGCCAAGTCCATTAAATTTTGTTCGGCAACACCGACGTTAATGTATTGTTTTGGAAACATCATTTTAATTTTCTGAAGAACAAAAGCATCTATATCATCCGACAGAAAAATGACATTTTTGTCTTTTTCCATTATTTTATATACCTCTTCAAAACAGGCATCTCTGATATCTATATTTTTATTGATCATGATGATTTCAATAATTCCTCTTTGGCCTTTTCATATTCTTCTTTCGAAGGTACTTGAGTGTACCAACCCAAACCGTTTTCCATAAAAGAAATACCTTTGCCCTTAATAGTATTGGCAATTACCATTGCAGGTTTTTTAGAAGACGTGGCTTTTTTTAATGTTGGAATAATTTGTTTAAAATCATGTCCGTTATCAATTTCAAAATAATCCCAATCCATCTTTTTAATTTTTACATCCAGATCTTTGTAAATTGCATTATCTTCAAGCTTATCGGTTACCATAAATCTATTTCTGTCTATAATAACCACTAAATTATTGATCTTTTGATCACCCGCAAAAATGATCGTCTCCCAGCAAGAACCCTCGTAAAGTTCGGAATCACCAATTAGCGTATAAACGGTATAACTTAAATTATTAAGTTTCCCTGCAAGAGCCATTCCTCCTCCGACTCCGATTGAGTGGCCCAAAGACCCTGTGTTAAAATCAACGCCGGGAATATTTACATCAAGTTGACCGCCAAGTCCTCCGTCTTTACCGTAGCTCAAAAATTTTTTTTGCGAAATAATCCCCAAATCCCGAAAAATCGCATACAAAGCCAGGCAAGCGTGGCCTTTTGAGAGAATAAAACGGTTTCTGTTTTTATCGTTAATTCTTTTAGGGTTAAAATTGAGAACTTTCCCAAAATAAAGTGCTACTAAGAGCTCACAGCAGGAAAATGTACTTCCGATATGTCCTTTACCGCTTTTATAAATTGCCTCCAGAGTTTCAAGTCTTACCAAGTTCGCTTTTTTTCCTAATAAACTTAAATTACTCATAAATAGGCTTATCGGGCTCAATTATATTCTGTTTATCGTCACAGATTACTTCAACAAATAAGGGGCCGGATTTAGAAGTTAATTTTTTCAATTTTTGATCAATGTCT
The DNA here is from genome assembly GCA_000999595.1 of Microgenomates group bacterium GW2011_GWA2_44_7. Taxonomy (GTDB): domain Bacteria; phylum Patescibacteriota; class Microgenomatia; order GWA2-44-7; family GWA2-44-7; genus GWA2-44-7. Next base: position 11,616 of record LCJH01000074.1, on the reverse strand, counting down.
TTATAATTTTTAATGATTTCATAATCCAGGTCAAAAGCATCAGCAACTTTTTTAAGATTTAATATTTCAGCCCCTGTCGTATCGTCCGAACCGATTCTTCTTCCTTCAAAATAATTATCCTGCCAGCTCCTCATTGATAAATAGCCGTTATTGTTTATCACGAAAAGTTTAATATTTAGTTTATAATAGGAGATTGTTTTTAATTCCTGAATGTTTAACTCCAGCGAACCGTCACCTGTTATGGCAAGTATTTGAAATTTTGGCTTTGCGACAGCTGCTCCGATTGAAAGTGGGATAGAAAGTCCCATCGCAGCAAAAGTTCCAGAAGTCAATTCTCTCTGTCCTTTTTCAAATTGGAAAACTTGCCCTCCAACATAATAATTAGATCCGGCGTCCGTAACTAAAATATTTTCCTCATTGGATAATTTACTAACTCTTGACATAAAATAATATAAATCTATTGGGTTTTTCTCCATCATTTCCGTAACAGTGGGATTATTTTTTTTTAACTCTTGGCAAGACATTAACCACTCAAGCCAGTTATTGTTTTTTAAATCATCTCTAATCATCTTATTAAATTTTTTTATAAATAACTTAACGTCTGCATTAATTGGGACATCAATTTTTACACTTTTTTTTAGAAGTTCACTTTTTTCTATATCGACAGCTGCAATCTTTGCATTTTTTGAAAAAGCATCTAATTTATCTCCAACAAACGGGATTGCAAGCCTCAAGCCTCGTTAAAGTAAAGGGAATGTTTAGGGTACTAATTAGTTTCTTAAAATCTGAGATTGCCTCGGATTGTCTAATTCCTTGTCCGGCAACGATAAGTGGTTTTTTCGATAATATGAGATACTTCAAAACTTGCTTGATTTGCTTATTTAGGTAGCTTGCTTTAGCCTTGATAGGTTTAAATCCTTTTAACTTTTTTGGATTGATAAGTGCGTACTGAACATCTTGCGGTACATCAATCCAAACAGGGCCCGGTCTATCGCTAGTTGCAAGAAAGTATGCTTTTTCAAGATGGTATCTGATTGATTCTGGTTTAGTGATCATCACAGAATATTTAGTTATAGGTTTTATAATAGGGATAATGTCAATTTCGGCAGTTCCAAATGTTCTAAGGTTCGGGAGATTAGAGTAATTTGTGGTGTGTTTTTTATCAACTTGTCCAGAAATAACAATAACGGGAGCGCTATCGACCCATGCCTCAGCTAACCCAGGCACCGCATTTGTTGATCCTGGACCCGCTGTAAGACAAACGGCGCCGGGAATGTGTTTTATTCTTGCATAAGCCTCGGCCATCATTGGAGAGGTCGCCTCATTTCTGACGCAATAGTATTTTAATTTAGGATTTGCAGCAATGGCGTCATTTATGTACATTGCGCCGAATCCCGTTAAAACAAAAATATCATTTATTTTTTTATCTACTAAAAACTGGGCAATATAATCTGCAACTCTTATGAGGTTTTTAGAATGGCCCTTTGAATTTGTTTTCATACGTATAGAAGCTTTCAGAAGATAAATCCGCTGTTTTTAATCCAAGTTTTTTTTCTACTTCTCTTATTATTGTTTGTGCGTTTGCGTAAAATACATCCTCCAGCGCTCTTGTGCAGGGACAAGGAGTGTGCGCAAAACCAATTCTGGTAATTGGTGATTTTAATAAACCGTAGCATTGTTCATAAACTCTCGTTGCAACTTCTGCCGAAAATCCGCAATTAAGCCAGTCATAGTCGGCGATAATTAAATGTTTTGTTTTTTTCACTGAATCAATAACTAATTGATCGTCAAAAGGATAAATTGTTCTCGGATCGATGACTTCTACTTTTACACCATGTTTTCTTTTTAAAATATCGGCAGCCTCTTTTGCTTCTACATTCATCCAGCTTGTGGCAACTATTGTTAAATCCGAACCTGTTGTTAATTTTTTGCTTTTGCCAATTTCAATCGGATCATTGTCGCCTCCGACATCATCAACTACGTCATAAAGAAAGCGGTGTTCTAAAAAGATGACAGGATTATTATCTCTGATTGCGGAAATCATGAGTCCCTTGGCATCTCTTGGGGTAGTCGGCATAATGACTTTAAGGCCCGGAATATGTGCAAAAAACGAATGCAGACTCTTGCTATGCTGGTAAGATTGACCCCAGCCTTTGCCGATTATTGCCCGGATTACCAGTGGAACGTTAAATTTCCCACCGGACCCGTAATGGAAACTGGAGATCATATTAACTATTTGATTCATGGCAAGAAGCAAAAAATCAACTCGAATATGGACATTGATTGGCCGCAGTCCGTTGATTGCCGCACCCAGACCGAAACCTGCTAAAGCTTCCTCTGAAAGGGGAGTGCTGAAACATCTTTTTTCACCGAATTCTTCAAGCAATCCTACAGTTGTTCCATAAATTCTTTTGTGGTCGGCTACGTCGATCCCGTAAATAAAAACAGACGGGTCGCGTCTCATTTCAGCAGCAATTGCTGAGTTGATCGCATCGCGGTAACTTGCTTGTTTAATGGTTTTACTAGCCTTCATAAAAAACGTCTCTATAAACTTCTGTATTTTTTGGAAAAGGAGTTTTTTTGGCCTTTTGAATACATTCTTCTATTTTGTTTGCAATCGCACTTTCAACCTTTTCTATTTGTGTTTTGCTTAGTCCCAGTCTGAGTAAGCGTTTTTTTTGAAGCTTTAAAGGGTCTTTTTTGAACCATTTCTTAAACTCGGTTTCACTTCTATAACCTTTATCAAAATCCCAATTTACTCCGACATGTTCCAGATACCGATAATATTTAAAGTAGAGGAAAACAGGCTTTTTTTCTTTTTTTACAAAATTTACAGCTTTTGCGGAAATTTTATAAATCTTTTCGACATCCGTACTTTCAGAGGAAAAAACCTGACAGTCAAAATTTTTTATTATATCCACAATCGATTTGTAGCCGTGCCTTTTAACCGTCTCCGTGTGTACCGCATATCCGTTATCCTCACAAATAAATATAATAGGAAGTTTCATAAGACATGCGATATTCAAGCTTTCCCAAAAAACCCCTTCATCGACTGCACCATCGCCAAAAAAAATGCCAACAATTTTTCCGTTTTTAAGATATTTATTTGCATAAGCAGAGCCGACTGCAGCGGGAATAGTGCTTGCCACAACTGCCGAAGTTGCCATTAAGCCTTTTTCTGGATATGAGAGATGCATTGAACCCCCTTTCCCCTTAACAACACCCGTTTTTTTGCCGTACATTTCTGCAAAAAATCCGTCAGTGTCTTGCGAAGTCGCAAGGTACAATGCGTGACTCCTATATGTCCCAAATGTCTGCGATTTTGGTCCTAGCGACTGACATACACCGACAACGATTGCCTCTTCTCCCATTGACATATGCATTGGGGTTTTCATCTCGTCACTTGGATAATTTTTGATGATTGCTTCTTCCGCTTTTCTAATCAAACACATTTTTTTGTAAAGTTCTAAATGAAAATTAAGATTGGTCATTTTTCCTGATTTTTGTAATAATCTCGCCAGTAATCGAGCATGTCTTTTAGTGTTTGGTCAAAAGGGATTTTTGGTTTCCAGCCGGTTTCTTTCTGAAATTTTGACGTTGACGGAATTTGCAATGTTACGTCGGACGGCCTTAATCTTTTTGGATCGATGATTACTTTTATACCCTCTCTTTTAGATAAGGACATTAATTTTTTTAACATTTCGCCAACCGTCATTGTTTCTTTGCCTCCGATATTATAGACTTCGCCTGGTTTGCACTTTACAACTAACAGCCAGTACGCACGGACAGCGTCTCTCACGTCCATAAAGGTCCTGACGCTTTTTAAATTACCTACGTAAACGACCGGCTTTGCTTTCTTTGCCTCAATTGCCGCGATTTGTTTTGCAAAGCTGGATTCAACAAAAACATCGCCTCGTCGAGGCCCTGTGTGGGTAAACAATCTTGTTCTTATAGTTTTGATCTTCCAGGAAAGCCAATATTGATAGCCGAGCATATCTTCGGCAACTTTTGAAACTGCATAAGGAGAAACAGGTCTTAAAGGATTGTCCTCTTTTATTGGAATTTCCTCCTTTTTTACCTGTCCGTAAACCTCAGAAGAACTGCAAATATGAACAATCGGATCATAATTTTCTTCAATTTTTATTTTTTTTATAATTTCAAGCAAATTTGCTGTCCCGATAACATTTGCTTCCAGAGTTGAAATAGGAGCCAAAAAGCTAAAATCAACATATGATTGGGCCGCCAAGTGGAAAATTACGTCAGGTTTAGTTTTCCTAATTATTTTTTCAAGCGAAAACGGATCCAAAAGGTCTCCCCATTTTAAATTTAAATTTTTCGATATATGGTTGATGTTATCAAGAGGGGAGCGCCACCTTATTAATCCGTAAATCTTGACTTTTGGATATTTGAAGCCTTCGCCTTAGCCAGCTCGCTGTTGAAAAATATTTGTGTAATAACAACCTGAACAATTTTTACAAATATTTTTGAAAAAACAGCTCCAATTAAACCCCATAACGATAAAAAGATCAATAAACTGATAATTGAAACTACCACATAAATAACCGCAGATAACAGTGCCTTACCAATTGCCCGCTTTTTAATTAAATAAAGACCAAATAAATTACTGGGATAATAAAGTATTGAAATAGCAAATACTTGAGACAAAAAAACCGCTGGTTGATAATCGGGGTAGAGAAATTTAAATATTGTTGGTGCGGCCAAAATATACGCAAGTACCATTATTACAATAGGAATTTCCAATTGTATACTCTTAAAAAGTAATACTTTCCTGGCCTTTTCCTCTTTTATCTCTACAAGCTTAGGTTGCGCCAAATTTGTTGAAACTTTCAGAAAATTTAGCATTTGCATAGGAATAATGATTGCAATCGCGTAGACTGCATTTTCGCTAAACCCCAGAAAAAAAGGAATTGCAAATCTGTCAAAATAATCAACGCCATTTGTCATAACAGCAGTGACACTTAAAGCCTTCCCGAGTTTGATAAGTTTAAAATCAACCAGATTGTTTCTAATTTTTCTAAATGTTAAATAGGTAAAAAAGGAGTAGGCAAGTGCAGCGGACCAGGTTGCGGTAAGAGCTACTAAAACTAAACTAGAAAAATTTAAGAGAACAATAGACACAGCGCCAATTGAGAAAAGTTGAGTAGAGGTTGAATAAATAGCCATTTTTTTAAAATCTTTCATCCCGTTTAAATAGGAAGAAAATAATCCTAGAGAGCCGTTAAGAGGGAATACCAATGCCGCAAAGAGAACCGCCAAGGCTAAATTTTGATTCTCACGTATGTAAAAATATGCAGACCCTAAAAGAAGAAATATTGTTCCCAGCAACGACCATTTAAAGAGAAGTTTAGTAGCAAACCAGTAAGTTCCTTCTTTGCCTTCAGAAACAGCTTGGACAATAGCTTGCCCCATACCAGGGAGGGTGGTTAGCCCAAGAAACCCCAAAGCGGCCATTAAAAACGAATATTGTCCAAAAACATCTTTTGGCCAGACTCTTGCAAAAAGTGAGGATAAAAATAACCCTCCGAGAGCGGCGGTGGTAATAGAAAAAATTAACCAAAATCCTCCTTTTATAAAATAAGGAAGGTCAAGGCCCACTAGATTTGAAAATTTTTGAATCTTTGAATCTATGAAATCTTTTGCCATATTTTAATTTTGCTACCGTCCGGCAAATCAATATTATTTGTTAATTCCTGCCAAATTTTTTGATCTAAATTTTGTAGAATTAAACTATTAAATCTGTTTAAATCAGCAGGACCGGGTTTGCCGCCAATTTTCATTACCAAGTAATCACCCTGATTGATAGTGGTTTGAATTACTTGATAGCTTGTTTCCTTTTGGAAATAGGAGGCACTCTTAATGTCTAGAGGTAATTTATTTAACGTTGCATAATATTTTAACCCATTAATGTTAAAAGCCTCATCTTCTGATGCCAAAATCACAGTTTTTTGAGGAAGGCTTGTGTAAGTTGTTAGAAATTTAAGAAGATTAACAATTGGCCAGGATTCATTTCTTGGAGCTTGAACATATCCCCCCATCATTTTGTTTGTAAATATTAAGGGGCCAAAAGAAATTTTATTTGTGATAAACTTTGCTCCGAATAATCCTGTATTTAGATAAATAAGCGTGGAGGCAATTAAAAAAGCTAAGGCGGAAAAAATGCCAATCTTAGCTTTTATATTACTGCATATAATTTTAATCTTCTTTCTTGTGTGAACAAAAACCACAAAAAGGATCAGTAAAACCATGGTCCAATAGCTAGAAACTACATAATTTATAAAGTCCAAGGCGGAACCGTATAGATTAATAATGGATAGCGGAGATCCGTAATAAAGATCTCCGAGAAGTTCTGGATCAGTAGATCTTTTTGCTTTCCATAAAACTGTTAAAATATTTCGTGCATACCAGGGTAGAGAAATCGCAAGAGCGGGAATAATAAAAATAAGTACCTTTTTATAGTCAAAAAGCTTTCTTTTTATCTTCCTCCAAGATTCATAGAAGATAACCAATGCTGGTCCTGCCACAAAAATAAGGAAATGAAGTTTCATCATTATCCCTAGTCCCGAAATTATCCCAAGTAAAAATAAAGTATTTTTGTCTGTTAAGTTTTTAGTTTTTAAAACTAGATACATCCAAATTACAACTAGTGTCATTAAGCCAAACTCTACATAAAAGTATCGTGCAAGACCGTAAAATAATGGCATTGTAGAAATAGGTATGGCTGAAGCCACGGCAAGTTTTGTGTCAAAAATTTCAGCCACAAGTTTGTAGAAGAAAATATAGAAAATAACTATAAATATTAAGTTTAAAATTAAAGCGACATGAGGTGAAGAACCAATAATTATATACAGAGGCACAGGTAAAATAGCGATAAGTGGCGCTTTAGCGGGTAATATTTTAGTTGTCGCGTTAATAAAATTAAAAAATCCATGGTCCACAAGGGATTGCCGTAATTCTTCTGAAGCTTCTAAATAATTTGCCTCATCCCAAGATGGCGGTAAATTATTCTTAAAAATCCAAAAAGTTGTCGTGCCGATAATAAATACTGCCCAGACTGCCAAAAACAAATGGTTGCGTGAACTCATTGAATCGGTCGTTTTCCAAGAAGAAACTCCCGAAGTAAAAAATAAATAAACTTAAACCCTGTAGGAATTGCATAAGATGTGCTTTGCCCGCCAATACGGTTACCTTCTATGGTTGGAATTTCCGCAATTTTAGCTCCAATCTTAAGAGCCCTTATTGTCATTTGAAATTCGATTGCAAAACCGCTTGCATCCAAATTCAGCTTTTTGAATAAGTTCTTTTTAATTGCTCGATAACCGTTAATCGTATCTGTAACGTTACCACCCCATAAAAAATGTACTGTCAAGGTAAAGATCCTATTTGCCCAAGCCCTAAATTTAAAGATCTTATCATCTTCTTCATTGCGTGATTTCTTCATAAATCTTGAAGCGATAGCCAGATCATTACCATTTTTTAACAGACCTATTAACCTTGATATATCAGCAGGATTTTCATTGCCGTCAGGACTAAAAAAAACTAAATAATCTCCACGAGCTTTCGCGATTGCTATCTTGAAGGCTTCGCCCCTTCCTGGTTTTTTTTGCTTTACGACTGGAATTTGATATTTTCTGAAGAATTCAACTGTTCCATCAGTGGACTGATAATCAACAGCAAAAAACTCATCCACCGCTTCAAAGGGAATTTTGCGGATTAATGCCTTAACTCCGTTAATTTCATTTCTGGTCAAAATAACTAAAGTTGTTTTTTGTACCATGCGATGGTCCTTTCGAGACCGTCTCTAAGTCTAATTTGGGCTTTAAAATTCACCTTATCTAATGCTTTTTTTGTGTCACAATTACGTCTAGGCTGACCATCCGGTTTAGTAGTATCAAATTTAATATCGATATCTTTTCCGGAAATTTCAACGATCATCTTGGCTAGATTTCCAATTGTTACTTCCTCGTCTGTACCGATGTTAATGGGGTCTGCAACAGGATATTTTTCAGTAACTGTCAGAAGACCTCTAGCAAAATCTTCTGCATATAAAAAGGACCGTGTTTGTTTACCGCTGCCCCAGACCACAAGCGGATTTTCGCCGTCAAAAACTCGTTTTATAATACCGGGAATCACATGGGAAACCGAAGGGTCAAAATTATCCCTTGGACCGTAAGCATTGTATGGCCTGGCAATTGCTACTTTCATTCCGTATTCCTGAAAATAAAATCTTCCCATAAGTTCAGCTACCCTTTTTGCCCAACCGTAACCAAGATTAGTTGGCTCCGGATCATCGATAAAACCCTCTGTTTCTTCAGTTGGCACGCTTGCAAACCTCGGATAAACACAAGCTGAACTCACGATCAAGAACCTATCAACATTATTTCTGTAAGAAGCCTCAATCATATTTTTGGCAATTATTACGTTATCACCAAACATTTCAACCGGATGATCAATGTTGTACTGAATTCCTGCAACTTTCGAGGCAAGATTTAAAACAGCATCAATATTTTTTGTTGCTTTTTTTGCATCCTTGTAATCTAAGAGGTTGGTTTTTATAAGTTTTAGGTCTTTTTTAATGTGCACAATATTATCGAAATTGCTTTTTCTGAATGTGACCAGTACATTTGCCCCTTTATTTAATAGAAGTTCGCAGACGAATGAACCGATAAATCCCATGCCTCCTGTAACCAATACTTTTTTACCTTTATAGAAATTTATCATTTAATTAATTTTTTATTCTTGAAGAATGTGTAAAACAGATTTTGAACATATTTTATATCTTGATCTGAAAGATACGGATGACTTCCTATTATAAAACCTCTTTCTGTCAGTTTCTTAGCAATAGGGTAATTATCTTCGATTTCTCCAAATATTTTTTTGTAAATAGGTTGAGAAAGAAGCGGCATAAAAAGTCGGGTTTCAACTTCGTTCTCTTCCAAAAATAGAAGCAAATCTTCTTTTTCTATTCTATCGTCAATCAACACTATTGGATACAACATATATATGTGCTCAGAATTCTTCCGCACTTTTGGTAACTGAAGAAATCGATCATACTTTGAAAGTGCTTCCGTTAACTTTTTGCCAACATATATTCTTCTTTTTATAATCTGGTCCTTTTTTTCAAGTTCGGCGAGTCCTAAGGCTGTTTCCATTTCGGTAAGCCTATACGAATAGCCGACATGATTAAATTGGAATCTTCTCTCTATGAGTGAGTTCAGGCGCACTTTGTTTTTTGTGTCGTCATCTTCAATTTTTAGGTAGATGTTATCTCTTCCATGAAACATCAGGCTTTTAATTGTGGTTGCCAAAAGCTCATCGTTGGTTGTTACAATTCCACCTACTCCGGTTACCATGATGTGGGCAACATATGTCGAATAAACAGATATGTCCCCCAGAGAACCGACGGGTTTGCCCATATACTTAACGAACATTGTTTCACATGAATCCTCTATGATTTTTAAATTGTGTTTTTTTGCAATTTTAAGTATCAATTTCATCTCACTGCTTTGTCCAAATAAGTGAACGGGCATGATTGCACGAGTTCTTGATGTGATTTTTTCTTCGATCTTTTTTGGATCAACGCAGTAGTAATCTTTCTCGACGTCTACAAACACCGGCTTTAAATTGTTGTGAATTATTACGTTTGATGAAGCAATAAAAGTCACAGCCGGAACTAAAACTTCATCGTTGTCTTCCCAGCCATAAACTTCTTTTAATGCATGAAGGGCAACTTGAAGTCCGCTAGTTCCACTATTGCAGACCATCGCAAAGTCACGATTGTGGGTTTTTGCAAATTCTTTCTCAAACTTCCCGGTAAATTTTCCGTACGAAAGTCTGTTATTATTCAGAACCGAAAGAACGTAATTTTTAGCTTTTTTGCTAATTTTTAAATCCGCAATAGCAATATGTCGTTTTTTCATCAGATTCGAAAGAGTGCAGAATTTTGAGGCTATCCGTGATAATATAATATCCTCATGAAAAAATCCATGATTGGTGTTTTGGGAATAGGAGAAGTCGGAAATGCAATCTTAAGCATTCTTGAGGAAAAATACCATGTACTAAAAAAAGACATAAAATTTGATGAAATAAAAAAAACGAGGCTTGAGGTCCTGCATGTATGTATTCCATATAACAAAAATTTTTTAAAGTCTGTGGTGCAACAAATTAAAAAAAACAGGCCTTCCTTGGTTATAGTTCATTCAACCGTCAAGCCCGGAACCACATCTAAAATAGCCAAAAACACAAAATCACCGGTTGTACACTCTCCCGTGATGGGTACTCATCCAAATCTCAAAAGAGACATTCTAAAATTTCCTAAATTCATAGGACCGGTAAATAATAAATCTGCAAATTTGGCTGTAGCCCATTTTAAATCTGTCGGAATAAAAATAATCATATTCAACAACCCTCTTGAAACCGAGCTGGGAAAACTATTGGATACAACTTACTATGCATGGAATATTATTTTTTCGAAGTTCGTATGGAATTTATGTAAAAGTAATACATTAGACTTTGATAATGTTTACACAAAGTTTAATGAGGTGTATAACACAGGTTACCAATCAACAAAGCCGAATGTTATAAGACCAATTCTAAAATATCTAAATGGACCAATAGGTGGACACTGTATAATTCCCAATGCCCAAATTCTGGAGGGGTATAGGAAAAATCCGATTTCCAGATTCGTCTTGGATTTCAATAACTCGCAAGAAAAATCTAAGAGTTAGCATCTAGCCGGATTGTATATTTTTTATAATCTTCAAATATACCAATTTACGATTTTCATGAAAGAAGTTTCTTGCCTTTTCTATATTGGCCCAAGTACTTTTTATATCACCAACTTGTTACGTGAATTTTATTCACAGGATTGACTGAAAATATTGGATTGTTTTAAGAAGGCCATCTTCAAGTTTTACCTCAGGTTCCCAGCCTAAAAGTTTTTTTGCTTTTGCGATATCCGGTTTTCTTTGACGGGGATCATCTTCTGGCAAACTTTGAGAGAAAACGATTTTACTTTTACTCTCTGCGAGTTTTTTAATAAGCTTTGCAAACTTTAAAATCGCCATTTCTTCAACGTTGCCGATATTAAATACCTCGCCAGCTTTGCCTCTTTCCATTGCCAAAACTAAACCCTCTACTTCATCGTCAATATAGCAAAAAGATCTTGTTTGAGAGCCATCACCATAAATTGTCAATGGTTCATTTTTGATTGCCTGTTTGATGAAATTAACGACAGCTCTCCCTTCATTTGGGTTCATCTTTGGTCCATAGGTGTTGAAAATTCTAGTAATTCGGCCGTCTAAGCCTTTGTTTCTAACATATGCCGAAACAATCGTTTCCCCAAATCTTTTTGATTCATCGTAAACTGCCCGCGGACCAATTGTTGAAACATTGCCGCGGTAATCCTCGTGCTGTGGAGAAATCTGCGGATCACCATAGATCTCGGAGGTTGAGGCAAATAAAAGCTTAGTTTTGTGTTTTATGGCCAGTTCACACATGTTCCATGTGCCTTCTGTGTTGACGCGCATAGTCTCAAAGGGGTGAGTCATGTATGAAACAGGCGATTTGGTATTTGGGTCAGCAGGAGATGCTAGGTGA
>LCJH01000073.1 GCA_000999595.1 Microgenomates group bacterium GW2011_GWA2_44_7 | reverse complement strand
GGCCCGGGAAAGATAAAGGTAGAACTTCCACATGCGGGCAAATCTTTCTCCCTTTTCGTGAACGACTTTGGTATAGGCTTTTTCAAAGTTTCTAATCCAAGAAAGGAGGGTCAAGGCGTAATGTGGGCGCAGATTTTCCAGATCCTGAGGATATAGATCACTTTGAGTCAGTGAGTCAATTGTCCAAGAGAGTGCCGGTATCTGCGAACCGGGGAAGATATATGTTGTCATCCAGGGACTTGTTTGCGAGCGATTATTATTAAAGCCGATGGTATGCAGAACGCCTAAACCGTCGGGCTTAAGTGATTTCTTTACAATATCAAAGAAAACCTCATAGTAATGTTTAGTCACGTGCTCAAACATACCGATAGAAATAAACTTGTCATATTGCCCCCTTATATCACGATAGTCTTTTAGTTCGACCTTAACTAAGTGCCCTAGTTTTAGCTTGGCAATTAATTGTCGAGCATAAGAAAACTGATTTTCTGAAAGAGTGACACCGTAGCCAGAAACCCCGTATTTCTGAGCGGCGTAAATTAACATACCGCCCCAGCCGCAACCGATGTCTAAAAGAGTTTCACCTTTTCTGAGTCGCAGTTTGCGGGCGAGGTGTTCATACTTCTGATGTTGTGCTTGTTCGAGCGAATCTTTGTTGCTTTTAAAATAAGCACAGGAATAGGTCATTGTTGAATCCAGGAAGAGTTTGTAGAAATCGTTGCTTATGTCGTAATGAGCGCCGATATCTTTTAGACTCTTGTCTTTCGTTTCTCTGAAAATAAGTTTCTTACCAGTTTCCAAGCCTTTAAACCAAAGGTTTTCATTAAGCTTTGTGGCTCCAAATATCGTCGCCATGGTGATCATGGCCTTATCCATATCTCCAGTGATATCAAAATTTCCCAGCATATACTGTTCGCCGACACCTAAAAGACCTTTGGCGGCGATGGCGCCGTAAACCTTGGGAGTCTTGATAAGAATGCTAAATGATTGCTTCCCACGTCCGAATACCTTGGTTTGTCCGTCAGGAAACTCGATAGAGAAACAAACGCCGGAAGGAGAATGAGAAGAAATAGTGCTTATAAGCGTGTTTATTATATTCACGGTTTAATTGTAACAGGAAGCAAGGCGTGGCGAAATCGTTATCGGAGAATATTGAAGTAGCTGGGAATTCTTTGGTTATGCCCCGGTTAGCCGTACCAAGAAAGACACAACAATAGTTAAAACAAAGGAAATGATAAGTGGCAGATATTGAGTCAAGGCACTTGTCCTGACTGGAACTTCTCCAGAGGGTCTTTGCATGGGGATATGTCTTTTCTCGATGGTCAATCTAACCCCATCGGTTGAAACGGAAACGCCAACAGAAATCATAGTGCGCCAACTACAGCTTAGTTATCTTCGGGCTAGCGGTAGATGTGCACTTATAATATGTGTAGCGGTATCTGTCAAGGGGAGACTTTATTTGTAAGAGCACCAACTCAGGGTAAAATCGCAGAAAGGAAGAACATTCCGTGATTCCTGGGAATGGTTTGCTAAAGTTTAGCAGCCCTGTTCTCATGAACGTACCCCGGATGCGAAGTCCTAAGTGGGGGAAGGAATTCGAACCTATTATTGTCAAGTTACGGCCGAGACGGGCTAATTATCTGTTTGATTTAGAATGAGTCTTCTTATTATTGAGTCAATGATTTTTTCTTTTTGTTCCAGGCTGGCTTTACCCGGAATCTCGGGGTTGATTACCTGCCTTGCACCACCCGTGTTCATAATTAACCAATAGTCAGTAGCGTGATCATTTATTTTGGTGGACATTGGCCAATAAACATAACCGTTATGTGTCATGTACCCTAGTGTTGGGTCATCAGAATCGTCAATACCATTACGGAGTTGGATGCCAAGATTACGGAGGTCTTGCTGCAGTAGAGAAAAACCTTCAGTTACATCTAAGCGTCTCTTCTCATGGTCTTCGTCTTTGGTGCCGTCGTAAAGATAGAAATCTGCTGCTGTTGGATCGGTGTGGAAGGTTAGGAAAATGTCGAAAACGTATTTTGACCACAACTCCATCATCTGTTTTACTTCTTCGGTTGGTGGGGGAACGATAAAACTTCGGTTTAAGTCCAAGCCATCAATATTTTCTCTTGTTCCCAACTTAGAGGCCGATGGGCTTATTTCTCTAACAAACAAAAACGGTGGTAATTCTGAACAGTGATTAAATAATACATTCTCAACCAGGGGGACTATTTCACTTTCGTCGCCATGGGTTTGACCGACAATGAGAAGTTTCGGTTCATTTCCTGACTGAAAGTATTCCTGTCCGGTTTGAGGAATTAAGGTATATGGGAATACTTTGTTTAACACTAAGCTAATTTTAGCGGGGAGGGATGGGTGATCACAAGCTTTCTAACTATAGGGATTTTAAATTTTAATAGTTTAAATATCCCTCTTTGTTCTCTTAAGTTTGCTGTTATTAATCTTATTTTAAAACTAGCTCTCTTTCTCCCTGGGCGAAGTCATGGAGGAGAGCGCCTAATAGTGTTTGGTAAGGAATTTGTTTGCGCCTTGCTTTGGCCTTAATTTTGATTAGATCAATCTGCTTTATTCTAAGCGTGACGGGTTTGGAGTGGTGCAGTTCCAAATAGCGAGATGCTGCTTCCTGTAGCATCTTCTTTGTGTTTTTAAAATGAGGATCTTGCTCAAATTCACCTGTCGCCAAAGATTGTTCTAATAATTTTTCTTCTTTGTCTAAAATCAGATTGGGAAAAGGATCATTGCTGTTTGTTTTTTTCACTTCTTAATAATATAGCATATAGCAGTCCCGGCTGCGAATTCCTGAGCGAGCGAAGCGAGTCGAAGGAGAACCCATTTTTTGTGATTGGTAACAGGTTGGGCAAAGAAGGAAAATAAAGAGGGCATTTTGTCCAATTCTGGTACGCTAGAAATCACTAAGTGATGACAGGTAAGTTGATTTGTTTGTAAAAATTTTCGGAGGTGATAACCCGCCCTGGTTCACTTTGGTATTTGTTAGCAAATGATCGCAAAGCATAGGGAGCAGATTTTTTCCAGGTGTATTTGACTTCGAGGGGGATAATTTTTGACCCTGACTCGATCACAAAGTCGATTTCGACGCCATCTTTGGTGCGGAAATAGTGAATTACCGATGCCGTTTCTGAAACCTGTTCTCTAAGAAGATTATAAATAAGATTTTGAAAATTAAACCCGATGCTTGCAGATGATAGTTCATGAGCAAAGGTATTGTCGACGAAGTTTCGGAGTCCGATGTCCATAAAATATACCATGGGAGATTTTGAGATTTCTCGGCCTGTTCGGCGGGTGAATGGGGTGATCCTGTTGATGATAAAAGTTTTTTCTAAGTACCAAAGGTAATTTTTAACTGTGGGGGCGCTGATCCCTAGAATATCCGCAAGCGAAGAAATATTTACTAAATTTCCGACGTTTTCCGAAAGGAGCCTGAGAAGCTG
This sequence comes from Microgenomates group bacterium GW2011_GWA2_44_7, assembly GCA_000999595.1. Classification (GTDB taxonomy): domain Bacteria; phylum Patescibacteriota; class Microgenomatia; order GWA2-44-7; family GWA2-44-7; genus GWA2-44-7. The sequence goes on along the minus strand of LCJH01000073.1, from coordinate 2,032 downwards.
GTAAACAACTTCAGACTTTTCCAGGTGAAGGAGTGCGCTAATGTCACGCTCTACGTAGCTTTGGAAAATATCTCGAATTGTATCTTGTTTTTCGGTAATCGTCGGGGAAAGAATAACTCGTGGGTAACCTCCAAAATGAAGATATTCAGTCAAATAGTTTTTGACCAGTTCCTTTTCGATGTCGAAAAATACTTCAAATCGACCTTCGTAGGAATAATTTGTTTTAAAGTTAACGAATTCAAAGAAGGAGACAGTGGACAGATTGAAAATTTTCTTACGTCCGGCGAGGGATTCATGAATTTTTTCTTTTAACTCCAGGCTTCCCGAGCCAGAGACAATGAACTTATATGGGAGACCAAGATCGTATATTCCCTTGAGGAATAATTCAGCGTTTTCTTTTCGTTGAATTTCGTCTATGAAGACGTATCCTTGTTTGCCACCGAATTCTAAATTGATTTTATCAATCAGCTCTTTTTGGCTCGTGATATATTTTTTATGTTCTTCGATGTCGAGGTTGAGGAGAAGTGTTCTTTGGCCATTATTCTGCAAATGTTGGATTATCAGGTTGATCAAGAAAGTTTTTCCACACTGACGAGGCCCGGCAATGATCGTTATTTCTGGTTTTTCCAGATGAGCGAGAAGAAATGGATAAAGCGACCTTTTGATAACCATGTTTATATAATAGTACGACTATTTTTAAAGTCAAGAGCTACTTTGGCAGCTTTTAAAGCTTTTGTCCGTTCATATAAACCCAATGTACTCTGGGTATGACTGGTTCATATGACTGTATCTTAATGCGCAGTCACGTATGCGAACAAAGAGGGACGCTATGGGGGAAAGTATTCGAACCGTGGTCTGTCCTGCGTGCTAAAATTTAATGGCATGAAAACGGCACTGGTTACCGGAGCGTCGTCAGGGATTGGCCAGGCTCTATCGGTAGCGCTGGGCAAGGAGGGCTACCTCGTTGGCTTGGTAGCAAGGAGAAAAGACAAACTGAAGCAGACGAAGAAAATGGTAGAGGAGGCAGGCGGCAAGGCTGAGATATTTAGCTGTGACCTTGGTGATGACGTGCAGACAGATAGCTTGGTAGACAGAGTAAAGCAGTGGACCCATAATTTAGACCTGTTAGCCAATGTAGCCGGAGTCCAGGTGTATAAGCCAATCAGTGAGGTTAAGACTGGCGATTGGGACTTGGCCTTTGATATAAATGTAACAGCAACATTTAAGCTAATTAGAGGTTTGCTACCAATTTTGAAATCAGATAAATCTCTCGTTTTGTCAGTTGGGTCCGGAATGGGAGTCATACCGGCTCGTGGAAGAAGTGTGTACTGTGCCTCAAAGTTTGCCCTAAGGGGTCTGATTTTAAGTTTAGCTGAGGAGTTTGAAGGAGGGCATCCTCATTTTAGCCTAATTACTTTAGGAAGCACACTTACGGGTTTTGGGGACGAGACCGTGGAGGAGCGAAAGAAAGAGTTTGAGAAGGGAGCGGCATACTTTCCGGTGGAATGGGTGGTCGGCAGGCTTCTGGAGGTTATAGAAAGTAACCATCCAGAAGCTGAATATGTGTGGTATCCAGGTGAGCATGGATTTGGCGTCTGGAAAAAGCCCTAGTAAACCCAAATGGTTCGATCCCTTCCGGGTATGGTGGTGTAGTTGCCAGCTTCGGGAAACTCGGTAGTCCGGGATGCGAATCTCTGAGTGGCGAAGCGGGTCGAAGGGTTCGAGTCTTTTACGCTATAAAGTTTAAAATTTCAGGCCAAATAATTTTAACAATTTTGGGGTTTTGGGAAATGAGACGCGGTTTCTCTTTTTAGTATAAGGCGCTTTCGTTAATATGGATATTTGTTCGGCGAGTTCATAGACGTCTTCTTGATATCTATCCAAAGGTGTTGAAATCATTACCGATTCCGGCTCGATGTGGATACCGAGTCGATAAGGGTAAGTCCTGAAAATAGCCACCAAGAATGATAGAATCGGGGCTTGATGAAGCGACTTTCATGCCCTCATTGTCAAAATAAGGTTTTGTACAGGG
>LCJH01000072.1 GCA_000999595.1 Microgenomates group bacterium GW2011_GWA2_44_7 | reverse complement strand
TCACCCCCTTTGATCCGACTATTCTACTGTACTTAAGGGGGGCTCTGGCGAAGTGAGTCACTTAATCTCAATGTCGCAAATGTATCTTAACTTATTCACGCCAACACCCCAGATTCGTTATACTTGAGGTATATGACAACCAAAGCCACCCACGTCTCTGGCCTCTTGGAATCCAAACAGTTTAAGCAAATAACCCTTGTGTTGGGTTCTATTTTTTTCCTCGCCAGTCTGCTTATTATCGTCAAACCCGAACCTTTTCTAAAATTTGGCTACCTAGGGATATTTTTATTTAACATAATCGGCGCCGGCAGTCTGCTGGTTTTCGGGTTAGCTGGTCATATGAATATCGTCGGTGTCGCCCTGGCCACCGCTCTGGGCTTGGCGATAAATGATTCCGTCGCTTGGCTAATTGGGAGAAACAGCGACGTCCTTATTCCCAGGTCCAAAAGTATTCGAAACATCAAACACATTCTGCACAAATTTGGCGTGGTCGCCCTCTTCATTTTATCTTTTATCCCCTTCCCCTACGATCTGGTAGGATTAATTGCCGGCTATTTAGAATTTCCGTATCTTGTTTACTTCATTCCGACCTTCTTAGGGAAATATCTAAGGACCCTGCTGATTGGTATAGGCATCGTCTCCTTTTTTGCCTAAACCGCTATGACACTGAGCAACAAAATAAAAAAATTGCTGCCGCATATGGTTGTGCTGGGGGCCATGTTAACCGCCATTTATTTCATTAGCAACCGCCTGGGAACGGAAAATATCAGACAAATTGTCGCCGGAGCCGGAGTCTTTGGCCCGGTAATTTTTATAATCCTCCTTAGCCTTACTTACATAATCGCCCCCTTAAGCGGCACTCCCTTCTTCTTTTCCGGCTTTGCCCTCTTTGGCAAAGCCTTTGTCATTTACAGCTACATGGCCGTTCTGCTGGGTATGACCGTTAACTTCTGGATATCCCGGCTTTGGGGTCGGCAGGTCGTGACGAAATTAGTAGGCCAGGAAAACATGAAGGAGATTGATGCCTTTACCAAAAACTACGGTGTTAAGATGCTTATCTTTCTTCGCGTCGCTCAAGGCAACCTCGCCGATTTCATCTCCTACGCCTATGGACTTACCAATATCAAATTTGTCACTTATTTTCTTGTGTCCGCCTTGACCCCCATTCCCTGGTTTTTATTATGGTGGTTTGTCTTACTGCCCAATATCGACTCTTCCAAGGATTTTATTATTACTTGGGGCCTGGCCATCACTCCGACTATCTTAGTCTCTTTCTTCTTAATTCTGTACTACCGTCACAAAAGAAAACCGAGTTAGGAAGTCGTCTTCAAACACCAAGCAGCTCCACCTCAAAAACTAAAACGGAGTTTGGAGGAATCACTCCCACCGCCTGATCCCCATAACCCATCTCCGCCGGGATAATCAGTTTTCGCTTACCGCCGACCTTCATCCCGGAAAAACCTTCGTCCCAACCCCGGATCACCTCACCCTTTCCGAGAGTAAACTGGAACGGCTGACCACGATCATACGAGCTGTCAAACTTGGTACCATCCAAAAGTGTTCCTTTATAGTAAACTGTAATCCGTTTACCTGCCTCCGCCGGATCTCCTTTACCGACAACCAGATCTTCTATCTTAAAACTTGAGTTTTGGGTAGTTGGTTGCACAACAGAGGTATTATCCACTTTTGCAGGCGCTGTGGCATCAAGCAATTTTTCTGATGGCTGGCGACCGGCCAGAAACGCTCCTCCGACCAAAATTACTGCTACCACCAAAGCGCCACCTAAGTAAAGATATATCGACTTGCTCCCCAGCATAAAACTATTGTATGACCTTTTCAACTCCTTTTACAGTAGGATCGAAGCTGTCGAAAAAAGTAGGAAAATCTCACTTATCAACGGGTTACCCTTGAGATAAGCTTGGTCGATGGGGTTATTAATCCAAAGAAATCCCACTATCGAGTCGGTGGATAGGAAAACTTACATTTTTTTAAGGCAAAACTTCCATGTAGAACTTATGGATAAGTTAGTCTACCCTCTTAACTTTAGCCTTCTGCCCATAGGTCCAGAAGGCCCCGTTTTTTTTGGTGTTTATTATGTTGTCTGTCTTGGCATATCTGGCGGTATCAAAAAGACCACTCTTTTGGTGGGCAATTCTCTCCCTGGGCGTTGCCCTTAGCTCAGCCGCTGTCGTGACATATTTAGATTGGACCTTTATATATCGCCAAAGGCCATTTATTGTCATCCCAACCGATATTCCACCGTCATCACAAGACATTTGGAGATTGTCTTCATCTTATCCTTCGGGACACGCAAGGGATACGGCTCTTGTAACTACCCTGGCGGCCCACTTTATTCCTCGACTAAAAATAGTGGCTATCTTTTTATCACTGTTTGTGGCTTTCAGTCGTGTCTATGTCGGGGCACATTACCCCACAGACGTTCTGGCCGGTCTAGCTATTGGCTACTTAAGCGCTAAGATAGGTCTTATCATTTCTCGGAAATTACAGCTAATCAAAAGCAAGAAAAAGAAAGACCCTTCACTTCCATAAGGGGGATTTTGTTACAAAATATCAAGGACCGTGTTACTTTTCTGACTGAACGAAAAAGTAGTAATAAACAACTGGGATAAAGAAAAGCATGATCGTACCTGAAAACGTTAGCCCGGCTATAATCGCTCCTCCCAAACCTCGCCAAATAGGATCAGAAAGTGTTATCGGAATCAGTCCAAAAATAGCGGTCAAAGAAGTTAGTGCTATCGGTTCCAATCTTGAAGCGGCCGCATCAGCAATAGATTCAATAAACGCTATTCCTGCTTTCTGGTTTGCCACAATTTTGTCAACGACTAGAATGGAGTTCTTAACCACAATACCAAAAAGAGCCAATACGCCCACAAGCGCCGGAAATGTTAACGATGTCTGCGAAAGCGCGAAAATCAAGAAAACGCCAGAGATCGAGAGCGGGATAACCAATATCACAATCAGTGCCCTTCTGAATGAGTTAAACTGAACAATCATCGTCACCACGATTAAAAGCACCGAGATGCCCATTGCCTGAAGCAGCGAAAATACAGATTTTTGATTTTCTTGGTTTGCCCCACCCGTTTCCCAGCTATAACCCTCTGGGAGTTTCAAGCCATCAGCAAACTGCCCCAAATTTTGATTTATTGTGCTTATCGAAAATCCAGGTTTAACAGAAGCTGTCACCGAGACAACCCGCTTCCCTTCTTCTCTAATAATCGTTGTTGGGCTAACCGCCAAATTAAACTTACCCAAAGCTGCAAGTGGGTAGCTACCCTGTTGTGTGGGAATTGAAAAGCCCTCCAGCGTTTCCACCGTCGGCAATCCAGTATTTAAACGTAAATTAATATCAGTCTTATCAGGACCCCCTTCGCTCAACTTAAGCGAGTCAGCCGTTATCCCCGAAGCATAAAATCTCAACCAAAATCCCAAACTGTCTCGACCAATTCCCAACTGAGTCAGTTTTCTATCGTCTGGAGTAAAGACGATCTTTCCCACTCCAGACTTTATAGACTTATCAACATTGGTCGTACCTGGTTGGCTTTTCAGGTGGTCCATCAACTTATTGGCATATTGATCCAAAATCGTTAAGTCGCCCCCAAAAAGTTTTATTTGGACATCTGCTCCAACCGGCGGTCCGCCACTGACTTCCTCAACCGAAACCTTACCATTTTGATAACGGTCAAAAGCTTTTCTTATCGCTTCTGCTATTTGACTAGACGTTTGCCGCCGCTCCTCCTGATCCAAAAGCTCAACGCTAAAAAGTAAATTATTCACCTCTCCTGCGCCAACACCAAATCCGGCAGACGAAAACGACTGGCCAACATTGCCTGAAACAAAAACCGTCTCTTTCAGCCCGTTAAAGCGGTCAAAAATCTCGAACAACTCTTTGTTTGCTTTTTGGGTCGAGGTACCGGCGGGCATTTCAATCGCCACATAGACCACATCTTGGTCGGTCTTTGGGAAAAACTCATTTTTAACCAATCCCAACGGCCAAAGGAGAATCGTAAAGATGAAAAAGACCGCCACCATCAATATCGTTTGGCGCCGATGTGTTGGGTTATTTAGTATTGCCAATATAATCCTTTTATAGATTGCCGAAATATGATGGAAACTGACCATGCCGTTTATCAAAGTCGATTTTATCCGGGTAAAGCGGCCACCCCAATTGAGCCCAGTTTTAATTTTTAAGACAAGCCGGTCAAGCACACCCCGTCTTACATTGAGGATAAAAAGCCCGACTGAAAGAACAAAAGAAATTACAAGCAGCAGATCGCTTTGGCTGACAATGGCAACAATCCCAACCGCAAGTCCAATAATCAATACCGCGCGCCCAAAAACTATAACCCGTTTCGGAAAAACCGGATGAAGAAGGAAAATAACCAAAGGAAAAGTTACAAACAACGCAATGAAAATTGAAGCAATTAAAGTCGAGGAAACGACAATAGGAATTGGTTTAATAAACTCACCGATAATCCCGGAGGTAATAAAGATTGGGATAAACGCCCAAACTGTCGTTGCTGTGGTTGTCAGTACTGGGATGAGAAAATCGCGCCAAACTAAAAGCCCCGTCTGGACCGGAGTAAATTTCCCCGAGCGAAAATAATCGGTCAGTGCCGAAATCACCACAATCGTATCGTCAACCAACAACCCCAAAGCCAAAAGCAAAGAAAAGACAGAGATAAATGAAAGCGATACCCCCGTTGCGGCCATAATAATAAAGGTAATAAAGAAAACCAAAGGCGCCGTCAGTGAGGCCACCAACGCCTGTCTCAATCCCAAAAAGATAAAAAGAATCGCCGTTACCAAAAAGACCGTTAGCAAGAAGTCTCTTTGTAAATGCGAAAACTGGGTATCAATCTCCTCCCCCGTATCCGCCACCGAATAGATCGTAAACTGCCCCTTGTACGCTAGAAGCCTTTTGTCCACCTCTTCTTTTGCCTCGGCCACTGTTTGGTCTATTTTGGCTCCACTGGCCCGAAAGACATTGAAAGTAACACTTCGGGTAGGTGCTTTGTCACCCACTTTGATCAAAGCCAGCGGCTGATTGCTCTTTGCTTTCTCCGAAATCTCAAAGAGATCACCGAAAGAAATTTGGGTTCCAGAGACAGTTAACTTTAGGTTTCTAATATCATCAATCGTCACCACCGCCGGATCGATAGTTAGATTAAAAGTATAGTCATTGGCCGAGACACTACCGGCAGGCAAAGCTTTAATCGCATTCTTAATCGCGGGGATGAGCATCATCGGATTTATCTGGTAGCTATTCAAGACATTGGGCTTGATAAGGATTTGAATCTCTTGCTCCTCTTGCCCGGATACACTGACATGATCTACCAAAGGAAGATTTTCAAGATTACTTTTCAGACTTTTGGAAAAACGAAATAAGCTCGCCAGATCTCCGCTGCTTACCAAGTTAAAAGTCCAAACTGGCATGTTTTGGAAATCCAGTTTCTGGACGTTCGTCGGAAGCTTGTCGCTTGGAAGACTGGCTACCGAATCAACCGCTGATTGAACATCTGATCTAGCTTTATCAGGATCAACTCCGCTGTTAAATTGAATCGTAATTATCGAGACCGACTCCCTTGAGGTTGACTGTATTGTCTGAATATTGGCAATTTGTCTGATTGCATCCTCAAGCGGAACCGTGATCAACGATTCGATGTCATTTGGTCCCGCTCCGGGCAAAACCGTCGAGACGATCACCAGAGGAATGCGAATATCAGGAATTAAATTTCGAGGCAAACTTATATAACTGGCAATGCCAAGCGCAGCGATAACAAATACCAACAAGATTAAAACCCTTAAATTAGTTAAATAACCAGCTATAAAACTATTCTTTAGCTTGGGATCAAACTGTAAGTTTCTTAAGTAAGTACTTCCTCTTGACCCTCCGGACAAATTACGACGTACCGGCATATTCAACTATTTGCTCACCACGGGTGTATCCTGGGCAACCGTCCGATCCAGAATTACCACATCATCAGCCGTAATACCGGACACAATATCAATAAATTTTCCAGAAACCTTGCCTAAGCTGACTTTGCTCGCTCGAGCTTTACCATCTTTGATAGTAAATACATACGCACTGTCCTGAGTTTGAAAAACCGCCTCCAGGGGCACCGCAATCGACTTGGCGATCGAACTTAGGGGAATGTCTATCTGGAGAGAATCACCCTCCGTCACACTTGGATAAACATCCTCAGGCAGACTGTAAACCACGCTATAGAGACTCCCGTCAGTGGCTTCACTCGAAACATATAAAGGCAGAATCTCTATTGATCGACTGTCAATTCGAAGAGTCGATGGCTCAATATTACTCACCCTAACCGCCGTATCCTTTGGCAACCGGACGACTAACCGACTGCTCCGATTTCCTCCGGCCAAAGAGACCAACGGCATCCCCGGACTAACCGCTTGAAGTCGACGAACATAAACTCGGTCAACCTTGCCGGCAAAAGGCGCCGTCGGTTTAAAACTCGAGGCACTGATATTGGCCATCTTTGCTTGGAGCGCAGAGATATCCCGGTTCAACTCCAAACTCTTTTGTTGAAGCTCCAATTGCTGAAACGTTAAACTCCGTTGCTGATCGGCCAATTGTAAAGGTGGATTGGCCGAACTTACCTGATAGTCAAGGTTTCTTAAAGCAGATTTCAGTTGATTTTGACCAGCCGAAACCTGAGCCATCGTCCCTTGGATCTGCAAAATCGCCGATCCGTTAACGTTGCCAGGATTATTCGCTTGCAAGGCGCTTAAGTTTGCCTGCAGGGCATCCAACATCGTTTGGTTTAAATTAATCAAACCCGTAGTGTCTTCACGCGCTTGGGCGGAGATAGTTGCTAAATTAACCGTATTATCATGTGCCTTGCTGGCAATCTCCTTTTGTTTAACGATTATTTCTTTCTGCGTATCAAAAGTATCAAGTACCATCCTGTACTGACGATTGGCAATTGCTGCTTGGATTTCCGCCGGATTGCTTCCCTGGTAATTGGCCGCGATCGCCAAAAGTAGAGCTCCTCGAGATACCGCTTGTCCTTCAACGACAGAAATAGCATTAACAATACCCGCCGTCTGGCTAAGTATTTTTACAACCCCTGCTTTCTCCACTTGACCGTTGTAAGTAACTTTCGAACTGACCCCCGCACGATACACCTCAACCACCTTGGCTACCTGACCCAATGTGTCTGTTGATTCACCAGGCCTAGTTAACCGAGCGATAATTAGAATCACCAACAACAAAATCGAGGCAGACAAGGGTCAAAGGCAGAAGCAGCTCAATAGCAACCAAAACATTGTATACTAATCTTACTCTGATTTACAGCTCGTAGAGCGAAAAATCAGATTAGATTCGTTATACTGAAAAACTCAAATTTGAGTTTTTGAAGTATATCACGTTTTCTTTTTTCCCAAACTACCGCAGGAGGATAATTTGTTATACTAAACTCACGCTGATTTTCAGCTCGTAGAGCGAAAAATCAGAGTAGAGCCTTTCAGCCTAAAGACCTAAAGGGTCCCTCCTGAGAGAATTCGGCAGTTGCTAATGGTATACAAAGACGAGACATTCACAAGTGAGAAAGTAAAAGGACAAACGTTCGAAGCGGCTTCTTTCGAACGCTGTAAGTTCAACCAAGTAGTATTTCGCTTTACCGCTTTTACCAAATGTGTTTTTAACTCATGTGATTTTTCTGGATGTTTTTTTGATATCACTTCTTTTAAGGAGTGCCGCTTTCCCGACAGCAAACTAACCGGACTAGACTTCTCCGAGACGAGTCTTATCTCATGCAATTTCGCCCAAAGCGTGCTGAAGCAAGGGGTGTTCCACAAATACTTACGAGGCAGTAAATCGGAGCATGATAAACTCAATCTTACTTCCTGCACATTTGCTCAAGCCGATCTTGCAGCGGCGATGTTTATACACGCTAAGTTAGACAAGGTAAATTTTGCCTCCGCCAATTTAGAACGTGCGATTTTTGATAAATGCAGTCTTGTGGAAACCGATTTCTCCGGAGCGAAAATAGAAGGTATCAGTTTTGAAGGATCAAAAATAGAGAAAACTTACCTTAACCTAGAAGGCTTTTTACAATTTGGTATCTCCAAGGGGTTTCAGTTAAAAGAGTAGTGTATCCACCTTTTCTGCCCTCTCGGCCTACCTCATGCAGGCACATTTAAGTTATGACAACCGTCACTCACCTCACTTCGGGACTAGTAATAGCAAAGGTCGTAAACTCTTTTTTTAGTCAGCCTCTTCAGCCGGAACATGTAATTGTGATTTCAGCCGCTTTCGCCCTTTTACCCGATGTAAACCTTCTGTGGCACCGGAAGTTAAAATCGCATCACGATGATTTTACTCATTATCCTGCCGCCTGGATTGCTATCAGTGGAATCTTGTTTATCGCAAGCAGCTTCCTAGGACTCCTTCTGTTTGTAAACACAATGTTGCATCTAATCCTTGACACTTTTGGTTTTACGATCGGAGTCAAGTTGCTCGCTCCCTTTAATAAACGAGAATATTCTTTCACCAATCTTGAAAGGGACAAGGCTGACTGGTCGCTTAAAGAAAAGTGTCGTTTCTTACTAAAAAATCCAGGCCGGTTAAACATGGAACTTGGAATTAATCTTCTGTTTATCTCTTTCCTTATATTTTTTTAAGTGGCCGTTACAAATCGTTCCGTCTAAAAATCACTTACTGAAGAAAAGCATCCCTGGCCGAGTGCTCCAGCTCTTTTGCCGCCGTCAACGCCAGGCAACGATTCCGAGAAGCCCTGCTTCCAGACTCATAAACCGGTTCAAAAGCTCCCTTGCCCGCTCGCTTGGCCAGAACTCTTACACCATCTTCCTCCAAATTCCGTGCCCCCAAACAACACTCAATTCGTAAGTCAACCGGTCCACCATTATGCTTTTCAACATGGGTGCTTAAACGGAAAGCACGTATTTTTCGGTTAAAGGAAAAGCACCAACTGACGCTTTTTGGGAAAATAGGTACCCAAAAACTAAATTCTTCGTCTAAAGTCGTCCAGCCATCGGAGCTTAGTTGTCTTCTGACACCTCGTTTTTCCAGAATGTCAGCGGCCGTTTCCAATTTAGAGCCAATAGAAAGGACATCAATTAGGTTAATAAGGCGTTCGGGACTCAAAGTGAAATGGTCCAAAATATCCACCACCCAGCCAAATTCGGATGATCTTCTCAAGTCGGCGATAATTCTATGGAGTCTTTCGAATTGGAAGGTCGCCCGCCCACGACTCTGAAATAACGGTTCGCTAGAAGCTTGACAAAGTCGGGATTCAACGGTTAAAACCATAGGTTTGACAGTGTAAGATAATTACAATCTATAAGATAAGCTTTTGCAAGTAGAGGTCCGTTCTGTTATATGTATTGGCGGTTTTGATAAAGACAATGTTACGCAGGAATATTGAGAATGAAACTGAGATTCGTGTTGTTCTGCCGACTATATCTATGCCATCAGAACCACTTCTGCCCGGAGAGAGACTCGTTCTACTACCCACCCAGCAGCAGTCAGAAACTGGAAGGCTTAATTTTCAGATTATTTCTGCCGGTCCCGGCGAGCAACCGCTCAAAAGAGTGTCTGTCCCAATCCCAGAGGATGATCTGGGCACATTAATACTGTTGATGCAGGCCGTTGAAACAGCCAGGGAACTCGCCTGTTCACAAAATTCCACCTCACTTCCGACAGTTTTAAGAGCAATTGGGGAGGCGTCAATTAAGGCTGCCGAGCTTCAAAGAACCGCCACAGATCCGGTTGTCTTGGCGGTGGCGGCAGCATTAAACGATCTGGTTCTGGAAATCCCCCTACCTACAGGTTAGCAGAATTTTATGGGGCTAAATTAAGAGCAAATTTCTTTTAAGCAGTTGAAGGGCTTTTGTCAAAAGCATTTTATTTTCCTTTTTGTAATGCCAAGTACTGGCGCCGGAGGGGTGCGGTAACGGAACTATAGGCAATTCCCTATCCAATAATTTGTAGGGATCAGCTAAAAAGGCTTTACCGATAATGCCTATTAAGGGCTGAACATCCTGCGATAGACAGTGGGCGATAGATAACCTTCCGATAGGAACCACTATTTCCGGCGAGAATGACTTCATGGTGTATTCCAACCTGTCACGCTCTTTAGTTATTTCTTGGGGAGT
>LCJH01000071.1 GCA_000999595.1 Microgenomates group bacterium GW2011_GWA2_44_7 | reverse complement strand
CGGTGGTACTAACCACTCACAAATTAAACTGGAAACCACCGCCGGATCATCCTTGGAGGAGAGACTTTAGGGGGTGACATTTCTATTTTGGAATGACAGCCCCTATTATTCTTTTGGCGAGCTATCTTATAAATATCGAGGCCGTTGCTTGGGTCAACAGAATATCCAGAAGACCGATGTAGAGCCCGACGCCGAGAGTTAAGATAACCACCAGCGCGGTTAACCTGGCGGTTTTTTCTTTCGATGGCCAATGGACGCGTTCTATTTCGGCTTTTGTGCTTTGTAGGAATTGAATGGCTTTTGTCCAAGGCATATGGTCTAATTATATATCAAGTTAAAGATCAAAGGTTAGAATTCAAAATTTAAAGTTAAAATTCAAAACTTTTTACTTTTGAGTTGCACTTTTGCCTTTTGAATTTTGAATGACTCTTATAACTTATCACTAAAGCCTTGAAGGGTTTGGGTGACCAAAGGTCATCTTCTTCTTATATAATAACTTGGGTATGAGCCCTCCCACAGAATTTCAAAACGGGCCTGATACAGTTTTAGAAAGATCCTGTCCGTTCGTTGTTGTTCAAGCAAATCCTTCAATAAGTCAGGCGGAAATAGAAGAGGCTTATCAGTGGCACGACTTGTTTTCTAAAGGCTATCTTACCGCCCACGAGATGGCGGATCTCACGTCCACGGACTTTCCCAGTACCACAGGCGAGTTATTTCGAGTCGAAACCGAAAATTTGCAAAGAATAAAACAATTAATTGATCAGCACCTAACCGATGATGAATTTCGACGTCATTTAGCCGAAATTCGTGCCCTGTTACCCCAACCATTTAGAGACATGGAAAGTATGAGTTCGGCCTGGATTAACCCGGTTGACCATACTGTCGATGCCCTAGCGAAGCTTGATACTTCGGGACTGACAACTGGCCAAGCGGCCGTCGCTCGAGTTGTCCTTGTCTTCCATGATGTCGGTAAGGTTTACGATCCAAACGATCGGGAACATCCAGACCGCTCTGCCAATCTTGCCCAAGACTATCTGATTAAAATGGGCTACGGTCAACCCGAGATGCAGTTGATCTTAAATCAAATCCGCTTTCACGACGCTTTGGGTGAGGCAGCTCGCCAAGACGGACAAGGGCTATTTGTGGAAGATGATGTTCTTTCGATTTTCCCGACTTTGGAAGAATTGGAAATTCATCAACAGATAGTTTTGGCAGATGTTTCTTCTATCCCGGCACTTCGTCGGTTTATATCTAACATCCGTACTGTCTTCCGACGTCTAAGGACAACATATGGTGAGGGTAATAATTCGGAGGAGTTGGATGTGGATCTACCCGAACCAGATGCCGATCTCACCCATTTTAACCACCTACATGAAAGACTGTTTGAAAAAAGATTTTTTAGCAGCGTTGAGATTTCGCAAGACCGAGATGAAAGAAAGCGTAAATTCGCCGCACTGGGCGCTGAGGAACAACAGTTTTTGTTGGACTTTGCCATTGGATGTTCTCAACAAAACACGCCACATTTGTTTCAGGCCTTACAACTAACGGGAAGAGAAACAGATCTAACTTTGGTCACAGAACTTGAGGAAAAAACCGGCTCAAATTTAGATAAAATCAGAATTGCAATTTATCTTTTTCGCCTCACGTATGCGCGTTGGGAAGCTGATCGGCTACTGCGTATCGGTGATCAGGCCGGATTTACGGACGTACTTAAAACTCTTGTCGATTCTGCTAGAAGCCTAAGTTCTTATTGGCTTCTGGCTACACACGCAACCACCCCCGGGAATGAGTCCCTGATCTATATGCGTGGTGGCATCCCCAAGTCCTTATTTAATCCTGATGAACGACAAGGTGACTCCCATTTTGAAGGTGAAGGAGTTTACACCGGCATCTTTGGGTACTTTCGGCACTACAACTTAGGGGAACGATTTCAATTTAAAATTCCCCTATCTCAAAGCTTGCCGATTCTAAGTAGTTTTAATGATCCAAGAGCTATGGCATGTGTTCTTTGTGAGGTAGTATTATTGCCGACCAACGAAGGCCAGGTGGCTACTTTAAGTGGGGTTCGTCAATGGCTTCAAGATTTGTATTTAGATGAACCTATTGAGCCGTGGAAAATGGAATACCTTCAACAGTCTGTCCATGGCCGTTTCGCTTTGGTAAAAGACGAGCATGGTTTACCGGTGGTGGTGGGGGATACTGCCGAGGAGCCCATTGTTTGGGCTTCAGTTTGCGATGCGCTTCATATCCGGCGTTTTATCCCACTAAATCAGCTCTATCGGTTGTCACAACAAGACACGGAACATTTTGCCCGGAAGGCCAGAGGTGCATTTAGTAGATCGGCAAGAATTCCAGGAGAACCTGACTTGGGTAATATCAAAAGAATTAAAGGGTTCGGGAGCAGGGAATTTGACGAACAAGTAGGTCGCTGATAAATGCATTTTTACCAACTTCGTCGCAATAAATACTTCTCCTTGATTCTCTGGAGTTCTAAGTCATATTAATCGATCTCTTCGATCTTTGCGCCCAGCAAACGAAGATTTTCCGAAAAATGGGGATGGCCCCGGTAAAGCGCATCGGCGTTAAGTATCGTTGACTCTCCTTGGGCGATCATTGCCGCCATGACCATGGAAACCGCGGCCCGAATGATATAGGGGGCTTCGATGGTTGCCCCTCGGAGCTTATTACCGGGATTGACGATCACCCGATGGGGGTCGCACATCACGATATTGGCCCCGAGTTTTAATAGCTCACTTGTCCAAAAAAGTGCTGCCTCATACATCCAGTTGTGGAAAAGAACGCTGCCGCTGTTACCAGTGAGAACCAGCGGGATGAAAATTGGAAGCATATCCACGGGTAGGGACGGCCATGGTTGCGCTCGGATAATCATTGACTGGCCATTGGACCGTTTCTCCAGAGAAACCTGCTGGTTGGGAAGAACGGTCACTTGGCTATCTTGCGTTTTTACTTTTAGGCCTAATCGTTTCATCTCATGAAGTACCGGTCGGTTGTATAAAGGATCAACATCAGTTACCGTTATCTTCCCACCGGTAACCGCTCCGAAAATTAAAAAGGTGCCAATTTCGTAATGGTCACTTGGTATCCGAAAATGACCAGGGTTTTTAAGATTTTTTCGACCGGTTATTTCAAGGATATTTGACCCAATACCGGTAATCTGTACCCCGGCCGAGATTAAAAATCGGCATGTATCTTGAACCTGTGGTTCCGAAGCCGCTCCGACAATTTTTGTCATCCCGGGAATAGTTGCGGCTAACATAAGGATGTTTTCCGTGGCTGTCGGACTCATTTCTGTCAACCATATTTCTCCGGACTTGACAGTGCTTGCATCTAATTTGATTCCGCTGCGGGTCTGGGTAACTTTCACTCCCATATCCGCAAAAGCTTCAAAGTGCGGCTCTAATGTTCTAACTCCTAAAGTACATCCGCCCGGAAAGTTAGAAAAATCAACATCTTTAAATCGGCCTAATAGAGGACCCCACAAAAGCGTCGTTGCCCGCATACTCCCTACATCTTCTTGAGTGACGTCTTTTAAACTTAAGGACTTATTATCAATCTGCATTGTCTTTTTCTGTTTATCCCAGGTTATCTTGCTCCCTAGCTTAAGAAGTATTTTTACCAGCCGGTTTACATCGGCAATCTCCGGCACATTTTCCAAAGTGACCGGTTTATCAAAAAGAATCGTTGCCGGAATTAAAGCTAAAACAGAGTTTTTACTGCCGGAGGGGTGAATGGTTCCGGAGAGAACCTGATTGCCAGAAACACAAATATTCATCGCGTGGGTAATATCATTTTACAGGAGAAAGCAAGTAGGCGTATCGACAAAGATCGGAAGAATATTCTACGAAGGGCTGAAAGATATATAATGACAGCATGTTAACTGATGGCCAAACCAACACCATCCATACCTATGCCTCCCAGAAGCCAATTTCCTTGGTTTATCTTTTCGGATCCCAGGCGACGGGTGACGTTGGACCGTCTTCCGACTATGACTTCGCTGTCCTTTTCGATCGGTTACTCAGTTCGGGAGAACGTTTTGACTTAAAACTCGATTTTGTTAACTTCCTTTCAGGTATTGTTAAAACCGATAAAATCGATGTCGTCGACCTCAATGTTGCTCCGGTAAGTTTCGCTTTTGAGACAACCACAAAAGGTGTCTGCCTCTTCGGTAATCGCCAAGTCCAAGACGATTTTGAATTTCTGACATTTCAAAGATTTCAGGACCAGCGGTTTTACTTGAAACGTTACGCAAGCGAGATAGTTGCACGGATAGCCGCCACGGGATTCGACTAAAGGGAAATATGGACAATTTCGAAAAAATATCACTTCGCCTGGCCAAGCTTGAGGAATACCGAAAAGCCCTGAATCGGTTTAAGGCGGTGGAAGCCGTTGACCTTCAAAAAGACCGCGACAAGGCGGCCATTGTCGAGAGAAATCTTCAACTCGCAATTGAATGCTGCGTCGACATCGCTGAGCTTCTGATTATTAGTGGGCGCCTTAAAAAAGCCGATGATGGGAAAGACGCAATCATCATTGTTGGGGAAGCCGGAATTATTGACAAAGAGTTCGCTCGTGAATTCTCCAAGACTGTCGGATTTCGAAACCTTCTCATCCATGAATATCTCGATATCGACTACCAGAAGGTGGCTGAGAACCTGAAGTCAAACCTTGAAGATTTTGAAGTTTTCGCTCAAAGCGTCGCGCGATATTTGACAGGATAAAATAGCTCTTTTTTCGCTTAAATTTGACACTTAGGAGGATACCTTAAAGGACACCTATTGAATGAAGGACAATGAAGGACACCTTCGAGGTGGATTTCTATTGCCACCTCGGGATTTGGGCTCTAAACATCAAATCTTTTTCGCTTTGGTAAACTTCTCCCTGGAAAGCCTTAGGACTTTTTCTCGGTTTTGGTTCTTCGATTTCGGCAAGGGGAGGGTTGTGGCGGTAAATGGAGTAGAAATAAGCCCGTCGATGGTCTCTTTTAAAACTATCTGGAATTTTCCGAGCTGGACAAGATCGCCCTCTTTATAAACCTCACTGAACTCTTTGAATAGCCACTCGGCATCTGCTGCCCCAACCACGAAGGAAATTAGAGTTCCCACGTTCCCGAAAATGGCCATTTGCAGCTCTTCGGGCACCTGGCCGATATATTGATTGGCTACCGTTAGATCAAGTCGGTATTTTCTTGCCTCTGACAAAATCTTGGCAAACGATTCGGTGGCAAAGTTTTGGAACTCGTCAACATAGAGGAAGAAATCCCTTCTTTGGTCCTCGGGAATATGGGCTCTGTTCATGGCATAAAGCTGCAGTTTGGTAATAAGCATCGCTCCCAAAAGTGTCGCGTTGTCTTCACCGATTTTGCCTTGGGCAAGATTGACAATAATTATCTTGCCTTCGTTCATAATTCGCTCCAGATCAACGCTGGATTTCATATAGCCAGAAGTTTTTAAGGACCGGATCGCTTAGTTTTTGGACGACCTTGGCGCGGAAGTTATCGTTTGACAGAAGATCGGGTAACTGAACTAAAGTCATCCCCGGGATATCGACCAGAGTCGAGACGGCATTTCTGAGGATATATTCCAAGCGTGGTCCCCAAGAGTAGGCGTAAAGTTTACTAAATATCGCCACAATCCCCGATACCACAAGGTTTTTATGGATAAGACTGTCCGACTTAATTTCCAAGATATTAATAAAGAATGGGTGATCGATGTCGGAAGGGTCAAGATAGACAACGTCGTTAAGCCGATGGGAGGGGATGAAATCCAGGATGATATCGCAAAGATCGCCGTGCGGATCGATAAGTCCCACCCCTTCGCCGTTGCGCATATCGGCAATGGCCATGTTGGCAATTAAAGTGGTTTTTCCGGTGCCGGATTTACCGATGATGTAAATATGGCGCCGGCGGTCTTCTTTTTTGATTCCGAAAGTTGATATTTCGTTTTTAAATTGTGTGCGGCCGATATAATTTACCTGCTTTTTTTCCTCATCAGTTTTGTCCAGGGCAATCGGTAAGTTCGGTGGCGGTTCGACAATAAGTTCGTGCGACCAGGAGATGTTTGGGATAAGACCTAGGACGGCGCCGGGCATATGAAACAAAGATGCCAGTTCTGAGGTGACTAAAAATTGTTTTTTGGGTGCTCCGACAATGGTTCGCTCCAAAATTGACCGCTCAAGATGTTTGTGTTGCCAGACCCAGGGATGGGTTAGTTTAAAACTGTTACCATCGGGATTGGCGTAGACGGCGAAGCTGCCTGAGAGTTGATTGAGGAGGGTTCTTGCTCGCTCGGCGCTGTTGCTGGCGACCAACAGTCTTATGGCGGTCTTAAAGCCTGATTGGGCAAGTTTCTCCTTAATCGCTTTTTCCAGGGGGTGTGTTTTGGTAGTGCCGTCCGGCATTTGTACCCCTGTTTGTAAGAGGCGCCAACCGGCGTTTGCCCATTTGGACGGGGCTGCTTGGGTGACGATCTGAACCAACATTTTGTCATCTGGTCCGGCTTTTGACATGACGCCTACAATTTGGGACAGGGGGTCGGTGTCTACGAACTCTTTCCAGGTATTTATCGGAAAGTAGGGAGGGGACATTAAGGCCAGCTGGGCCATGGCCGTGCCGTTTGCTTGCCAGGTGGTTAGATAATCCTTGTTGTTGACGGTGACCAGGGCTTTGGGGTAAGCAGCGATTACTTGAGACTCTACATAGTTTTGCATCTCTTGGTGGATGACGAGGTAGAAGTGAACAGTCTGATCGTAGACGGCAATTTCTAAAGAGAACGGGTGGCGGGGTCCACTGGTTGGTTTGAAGAGATTGGTTAACTTTTCAAAGAGTGAGCCGGTGGCGGTGGTAGCCAATCCACCCAAGACCCCCTCCATTTGTTCTGGGGAGAGATCGACATCTTTGGCTTTGGATTTGGGTTGGTATTCGATCCGGGGAACTCGAATTTCCAGGACGATTTTTTCATCTGTCATTTGCTTTGATGGTAGCAGATTGCTGGCAGGGGAGAAAGCGTATATTTGTTTTGTGTAAGACTGATCTAGCTTAGAAGCTTATCAATAATCTTTTTTAGTTTTGGGAGATCGTCCTGAACTGTTTGCCAAACAATCGGCAGCTGCACTCCCATGTAATCGTGGACCAATCTGTTTCGCATCCCAAGAATTTTTTCCCAAGGTACTTGGGGTATAATTCTCAGTTGTTTTTCTAGCCGCCTCTCCGATAACTGAAAGTTCTCTAACAACAGCACTGACGGTCTTTTCATCTATCGCAAACTGTTCATATCTCATTCCCGCGACGAACTTGAGACACTTTTGACAAGAATCTGAGATGTGGTGGAGAAATACCGTGTTGTCAGGGTTGACCATAAATGGGCTTTAGTTCGGAATATATTCGTTCTCTGATATACGGGCTTAATGCGTCTTGAGTCACCAAATCGACTTTCCTACCGAAGCCCTTGGAAATTTCTTGCTCAATGTCGTAGAGTCTAAAATAGCCGACTTTTGCCTGCGGAGCAAATCTGATAAGTACATCGACATCGGAGTTGTTTCTTTCTTCACCGCGTGCAACTGATCCAAAAATTCCTAAGAATTCTACTTGGTTTTTTTACATACCTGTTTAAGCAGGTCTTTGTTTGGGATGAGGCTTGCCATGGTTGTATTATAACAGTCCATGTCAGCAGGTTTTTAAAAAGTTAGAGACCAGCCTGGTCACGGATCCTCAGGACACCACGATTATGAAGTCCTAGGTCGAAGAAACGGCGGCAACGGCTGCATCTTCAAAACAACACCATCGCGACTCCTTTGAACCAAATTATCTTCTGAATTAGGTTCTTTAGGCAATTCGTTAAGACTTACGGGCAAGCCTGACTCAAAAAGGGCGGCTGTAATAACCCTCTCAAAATTATAATCAGTTCCGAGTTCATCTCCCGCAATCATATTTCTTCTTTCAACATCTACACAAAAATATACAGAGCCGTTGGCGCCGTTGCCCATTCTCTTAACTAATAATCTGATACATGCAGCCTCGGTTTCGTTTTGCATAAGTGGAGTCTCTTTCTTCCTAAAGGTCCAAGTAACTACTGGCTGTCCCGCTTGTATGAAGCTTAGTAAATTTGCTTTGGCAGGATCTTTCCTTGGGGCATCGTCAAGATAATTATGCATTTCCACAAAGGGTGGTAACGTTGCACATTGCCACATATCGCCCAATCTATCTTGCCTCGTTCTTATAATCTCGACAATTCTCACAGCTTGCTTTATATGCCACTCATTGATACCGCTCCCTTGAGCCAAATCAAGCTCAGTCGGGATAAATGTTAGTTCTGGACTAGCCCCCTCATCCATAGTGTCTCGTTTCTATTTTATCAGCTCTTGCCTTCTCTTTCTCTCTCCGGCGCTCTTCGCAAACGACACCCAACTTCCGGTCCACACCTGTGATCGGGGCCGCACTGATGCTCTGTTCCCGCAGCGGCCATTCTAGCTCTTAGTGCCTCAAGAAGTATCTCACTTTGGGCGGTGGTTTCATCCAGGCCCATGTCAACCATTATTTGAATCATTTCTGCCAGAGAATGTCCGTGCTCTTTGACCAGTTCGGCAATTTTGGCTTGTTGATCAGCGGAGATTGGTTGATTGGCCATATTTTTGTTTACAAAAACTGTAAGAACTGTTTTGCCTTCTTACAGACTTTTATTCATTTTCTCTCTTGTTTTCTTCTCCCTAAAAAGTATTCCAAACATGAATCCAGTGCCTCTGGATCTACGATGCGATAAACTAACGTCCAGGCAAGCTCATGGGTAAAACCAAGTGCGGTAAAGGCCGCTAGCTTGTCTGTGCGGCTAAGTTCAGCTTCTCCTAGGCCTAATATACGTTTTGCCACTTGAAACCTCTCCTCATCGGTTAACACCGTTGGGCTGTCCAGATCGAACTTTGTCTTAATTCCGCCCATTATAGCTATTTTATCTTATCTCAGCCTTTAAGTCTCCCGCTGATCAATAAATCCGATTTCTGGCCTCCGATCCCATTACTTACA
>LCJH01000070.1 GCA_000999595.1 Microgenomates group bacterium GW2011_GWA2_44_7 | reverse complement strand
TTCAGATGTCTATTTCTCGCAAAGGTAAAAAACCAACAGATGCAGCACGAGCAGCTCAATCATTGGCCATGATTGGGCGTAAAGTATCTGTTGAAACACGGGAGAAAATAGGTGCGCCTCAAAGGGGTGTAAAAAGACAACCCTGTTCAGAAGAATTAAAGGAACAAAATTCATTACGGATGATTGGAAAAAAGTGGACTACTGAGCAAATTGCGAAACGAGTGTCCACGCGCAAGGCTGGATGTGGATACGCAAAATCAGATGAAGCTAGAGCAAAAATGAGTGCATCTCATAAAGGAAAAAAAATCTCACCAGAAGTTATTGCGAAGCGTAAGGCGACTAGGGCAAGAAACACGGCAATAAAGGCCGCTCAATTACAACAGGCATTCCAAAGATGACCCTCACCGACGCAGAACTGAACTGCCAACTTTGGCTAAAATTGCTTGCGCACTGGAATGATGAGCTGTCTGCGTTGAGAGCATCCAACGACGGCGACATGGACGAACTGAAGACTGCCGCCCTTCGTGGGCGCATTAAACAAATTAAGCGAAATCTCGATATAGGTAATCCAAAGCCTGCAATAGAGATTGATTAAAGAACCTTCTGGCGCGCAAGCCCCGGAGAATGTGGTAAGCCACGAATAGACCAGCCTAGTGCTGGTTTTTTATTTGCTGCTGACCGGACTACCCGATAAAGCGGGTGTTTTTAATTTGGAGATTCACGATGATAGTAGATAAAGAACAAGCAACCGAAACAACGATTAAGGCGCCTGAAACCGCTGAGCAGGCGGCTTACGATGCTGCGCGAGGTATAGAACAACCAGCAGAACAACCGGCCACGGAAACGCTGCCAGAAGTTATGGAAGAGGTTGTCGAAGCAGATACACCTGACGAAATGGCTGAACTACGCAACCAAGTCGGGCGCATCCCTAATTTACTCAAGCGCCTGGATGATGTGAATGGCCGATATGGCCGACTAAGCCAGCGCATTGAGGAAATGCAGCAGCGCGTCGTTGCGGAAAGTACTTCTAATGTTGCATCAACATCCGCTGACGCTGGTGAGCTACTGAAAGACCTGCGGGATGAATTCCCGGAACTGGCGGACAAGCTCGAAGGCGCGTTTTCAAAAGTGATGGCAAACAAGGGCGGAGTCGATCCAGCCGAACTTAACCGGATATTATCTGAGCAATATCAGGTAAAGCGGCAGGAAGAGCGGCAGGTGGAAGTTGAGCAAGCCAAGTCGCAGCTTACTGAAGCACACCCTGGTTGGCAGGAAGTTATCAATACTCCACGTTATGCTGAGTGGAGAACTACTTTACCGCCACGGGTAAATGCCAGGATTACGTCATCGCAAGACCCGTTCTTTGCTGCTGAAATGCTGGATCAACACAAAGATTGGTTAATCTCCAAGACGAAGAAGCAGCCCGCAGAACCATCCAGACGGTTGGCTAATGCGGTAATGCCAAGCGGAACAAGGATTATTCCGCAGGGCTCGCAACAATCAGAGCAAGAAGCTTATGACGCGGAGAGAGCCGCGCGTAGGCGAAAACGTTAATTACCCGCCGAAAGGCGGTTTTATAATTTAGGAGAAATAAAATGGGTATGCAAACATTAACAACCGACGAAGCACGGATCGGAAAACAG
The DNA here is from genome assembly GCA_000999595.1 of Microgenomates group bacterium GW2011_GWA2_44_7. Lineage (GTDB taxonomy): Bacteria > Patescibacteriota > Microgenomatia > GWA2-44-7 > GWA2-44-7 > GWA2-44-7. Next base: position 5,045 of record LCJH01000070.1, on the reverse strand, counting down.
AAGGGCGAGATGATCACCCATTCGGAGCCTGTTCAGGTTCTTGGTATCACTGGCGCTGAAAAGCAGATGGACAAGAATATGGGGAAGCAAATCATATTCCGCCGTCAACTGCCGTATGGTGCGACCGATACCGCCGTTTCCGGTGGTGTTGATCCTACCGACCGTTGGACGGTAACAGCCAATGCGCATTTGACGCAGGAAGGTGTTACGCCCAGTGCGGATACGCTGACATTCCACGATGTGCCTGTGGACATCCAGCAATATATGTGTCTGTACGGATTCACCGACCAAACCTACGACCTGTACGAAGATGACATCCCAGCCGAGATGAAGACCGCGACTGGAGAACGTATGGGGTTGGTTAAGGAAATGGTTAGGTGGGGCGCGGTTAAGGCTTGCACCAACAAATTCTACAGTGGCGGAACTACCCGCGCTACCGTAGATCAGGCAATTACCCTTTCGTTCTTACGCAACATCACCAAGAGTTTGAAGGGCAACCATGCAAAAATGATTACCCGCATCATTGATGGTAGCGACAAAGTAGGAACAAGCTCGGTTGAAGCTGCATATTTGGTGTTCTGCCATACCGACTGCGAGCCGGACATCCGCGACCTGGCGAAGTTTACTCCTGTCGCTGAATACGGAAATCGTACTGTTGTTCACGAAAATGAGATCGGTTCGTGTGAAAACTTCCGCTTTATCACAAGCCCGCACCTGGCTTCGATCATTGATTCCGGCGCTTCTGTCGGGACAACCGGCCTTGTCAGCACGGGAGCATCTCAAGTTGACGTTTACCCTGTTGTGGTGGCCGGGCAAGACGCATGGTGTCAGTTGGGTGTCCGCAATTCCAAGTCTATGGACATCATCTGGCTTCCACCAGGCAACAAAGACAAGTCTGATCCAGGCGGTCAACGTGGTTACTGTGGAGCAAAGTTCTACTTCACCGCTGCCGTGCTGAATAATGGCTGGATGGCGATTGCCGAAGTTGGCGCAACCGTTCAGGGATAACCAATAAGGGCGGGTAACGCCGCCCTCTTAAATCAAGGAGAATCAAAATGGAAGATTTCAGAACTACGGTCAATACCACCGACGCGGGTCTTACCTCTGGCACTGCCAGCGGCGCGACCTATACCACCACCGCAACAACGGCACACGTCATCAACGGCAATTTTGGTACAACCCTGGCTGCGCAAACCAACACCACTTCACCGACTACGGATGCTCGTACCAGTGCAGCGTTTACCGCGTTGAATGACAACGAGGCTACTTGCTTTGTGTGGGGTGTGACTGCTGCAGGTGCTATAGCGGTATGCCAAGGAACCATCGAAGATACACAGGTTGGCGTTACCACGACTGCAGGAGACTTCATCAACCTGCCGCAATTCCCGTCGCTGCCTGACGATTTCTGCCCGATTGGCTACAGCGTTCACCGTTGTGCGCCGTCTGCATCGGCGTGGACGCTCGGCACATCGGCATGGAATGCAACCGGCACTACGCACACATTCCAGAACGTGTACGAATTGCCGAGCCGTCCGCAAAGCTCTTAAATCCAGTTTATCGACATAACAACAAAGCCCCCTTAATTCGGGGGCTTTTTAATTAAGGAGAAATAATCATGCCAAGAGGCGTTCGCAAAGCGGTAAATTCACCAGTAATTTCAACCAAAATAGTTGCCGATTCCAACGATATGCAAGTCGGTCAACCGCAATACCACAAAATACCCGCGACTGGCAGTATTAGCGCGGAAGATTTCAAGGACAATTTCCAAGTTGTTGATGCGCCTGCGCTGGGTGGTAAGGCAGCTATATTGGCATTTATGGAAGAAGAGGTTGTTGTGCGCCTGGCAACGACTGCCGACAAGTCACAAGAACCAATCCCGCGCTTCTCCGTAAACGGAATCAACCAGTATATTCAACGCGGCAAGCCGGAGGCAATCAAGCGGAAATTTCTGCAAGAAATAGCTCGATCTAAACATGAATCAATCAATACCCCATTTGCGCGGGATGGGAACGGTTTCGATACCTACAACCTCAGCAAACAGCATTCACTCAAGTATCCGTTCGAGCTGATCGAGGATAAAAACCCACGCGGCCGTCCGTGGTTGGAGAAGATTCTGGCGGAAGCCTGAACGTAGCACCCTGCATCAACAAAGCGAAAGCACTTTCAACTAAAGGAGAAACATCATGCGTTTATGGGAAAAATTTGCCAACTTATTTGTTGGCGGGAAACTGACACTTGGTAAAGGCGCGTCAATCGTCGTTACTAATTCCGACCTAACTACAAGCACTATCAATCTGACAGAACTGGCCGCATTGGACAGTATCGCTGCATCCGACCTTGCCAAGATTGACAGCATTACCAATGGTACGGCTGCCGCTGGAAAAGCACTGGTGCTGGGGGCGAGCAAGGAAATTGCAACCATCACCTCGGCTACCATTACCACGCTTACCGCCCCAAATATGGCTGGCTCTGTGACATTCACCGATGGCACTACGGATGTGGATATGGCTTCACATGATGGCACGAACGGACTGAAGCTAGGCGGTACGCTTGTTACATCCAGTGCGGCTGAGTTGAACTACAACGACATAGCCACGCTGGGAACTCTTGCCGCAAGCAAGGCTTGGACATCAGACGCTAGCCTTGACACCGTTATGCCAACTGGTGGGTTACTGACGGTGCAGTCTGGTGGCGCCGTTACTCTTAGTTCTGGAAGCACGCTGACTCTTAGTGGTGGTGTCGTACAGGCTCCTGTCTTCGTCGCTGACGCCACTCCCTACGCCGTCCTGGCGGCTGATAGCGGCAGGCTCCACATCATCCTTGAACAGGCGAGCAGCATTACACTTAACCTACCGGTTATCGCCGCAGGTTTGAGCTACAAGTTCGTCATGGGCGGTGTCGCTACTGAAGCTCAGAACTGGGTTATCGTCGCAACGACGCCATCGTTCTACAACGGCGGCGTGTCATGGGATGACTCAAACGCCGTCGCCTCTCCAGTCCCCGTTTATGGCAACGGCACGTCACATCTGACGTTGACCGCCACCACACCTGAAGCTGGCACTGCGATTGAAATCTACAGTAATGGCACAGAATGGTTCGTCTGTGGCGCGGTCTTTTCCACCGCCACACCTGCCTTCACGTAATACAGTACCGAAGCGCTTAACACAGCCGCTACCAAGCGTGGTGGCTGTCCTGATACGCTTTATCGAAAGGTTAAAATGTCAACACTATTGCAGCTCACAAACTATGCGCGCGAGGAATGCGACGCATCCGGTAACGGAGACCTGACCACACTGGTTGGTGTCACCGGAGAAAGTTCCAGGTTCAAAAACTGGATCATCCGCTCGTGGGAAGAAATCCAAGAAATGCAAGCTGATTGGAAATGGATGCGCGCCGCATTCTCGTTTGTCACGACCGCGAACGACGGTACATACACGTCTGCGCAGGCAGGAATATCCTCACGCTTTGGACGGTGGGATAGGACGTATTGCACTGTATATCTCACCGCAAGCGGGACGGCTGACCAAGCAGAACTCGAATGGGTTGATTACGAGGAATTCCGCTCTTCATGCCTTACTCAGCCTATCAGCGACAGCAGACCAACCCATTTCAGCATCGGCGACGCAAATGAACTGCTGTTGTGGCCAGTCCCAGACTCCGCGCTTTACACCATCAAAGGGGATTATTTCAAGTCCCCTCAAATTCTATCCGCAGACACAGACGAGCCAGAATTGCCAGAGCAACACAGGGTAATTGCGTATTCGGCGATGAAAAAGTATGCCCGTTTTTCAGCCTCTCCTGAAATCTACGCCGACGCGAGCGAAAAAGAACGGATGATCCTCAGCCAGTTTCGCGCCAAATATCTTCCAGCGTTTTACCTGGTCGGCTCATAGATTCTATCAATTACGAGCCACTTCAGTCTGGTGGGTACAGGAGAATACGCGGGTTCGAGCGATTTAATGGAAAGACACCACCGTCCTCTGCCGATTACTGGTTATTGGGCGTGACAATTTCCGGCACTATTTCAGTCGGGGACACGGTAACTGGAGTGACTTCCAGCAAGACTGGGGTGGTATTGCAGATCAACAATTCAACAGAGTTGGTGCTAACGAAGGTTTCCGGCGAATTTGTTTCAGGAGAAACCTTGAACGTCTCCGCTGCCCCGCAAGCAACCACAACATCAATAACCAACAAGAATTCAGCTTTAACGGTGTCTTTGCACGCGCAGTACAAGAATCTTGCTGCTGATAATTATCGGGCTGATATTGCCGCCGTACCTGGAACTGGAAACGTTCTCGGCGTCCACCAATACAAGGGTGTGAAGTATGCGTTCCGGGCGAATGCTGGAGATACCGCCGTGGATATGTACAAGTCCACAGCAGGTGGCTGGACGCAGGTGGTGTTTGGATATGAGGTAGCATTCACGGCGGCCAGTGTCGCTCCAGCAGAAGGTGGCACGCTCACCCAAGGTGGTGTCACTGCGGTAATGCGCAGGCTGGTGATTCAATCTGGCGCGCTTGCCGGAGGAACAGCGGCCGGCCGGATGATTATCGACACGATTGCAGGGGGAAACTTTGCTGCCGGTGCTTTCACTGGCGGCATGACCGGGACGTGCAGCGGAATACAGACAGCAATTACGCTGGTCAAGGGCGGGCGGTTTGAGTTTGTGAATTACAATTTCACGGGTTCGGCTGATACGTTTAGGATGTATGGATGTGACGGGGCGAACCGGGCTTTCGAGTTTGACGGAAGCTATTTCGTGCCGATTGCAACCGGAATGACAACCGACACACCAAAATTCATCACGGCATACCGAAACAAATTATTCCTAGCGTTTCGCGGCTCGTTGCAGTTCTCGACCACAGGAAACCCATATATGTGGACACCGCTTACCGGGGCGAATGAGATTGGGGTTGGTGACACCATAACCGGGATTCTTCCGGTTGCTGGAGGGTCATCCACTGGCGCCTTGGCTGTGTTTTCGCGTCACACGACATCAATCCTGTATGGCTCGGCAGCAGATGATTTTACTATGGTGCTGATAA
>LCJH01000069.1 GCA_000999595.1 Microgenomates group bacterium GW2011_GWA2_44_7 | reverse complement strand
ACCCCCTTTGATCCGACTATTCTACTGTACTTAAGGGGGGCTCTGGCGAAGTGAGTCACTTAATCTCAATGTCGCAAATGTATCTTAACTTATTCATCTACGAGCTGTAAATCAGAGTAAGATTAGTATAGTTTTTCTAACCGTTTTCTAAAGATGACCGAGAGAATCAGGGTGCTTAGGCTGATGGTTAGGAGGGTCTTTTTGAGCGCTGACGGCTGATAGGTGAAGTCGACTTTGTATTGGCACTGAGTATCCGGACAGCCGGGCAATGGTACGGCGGCAAATACCGGTGCGACCGGGAATACTTCCGTTGGTCGATTGTCAACGGTGGCGGTCCAGTAGGGGTGGAAACTTGCCTTAAGAACTAAAAACGGAGAGTTTGTCTTTGTTTGGGGGACAGAAACTGTCGCTTGATAGTGGTTCAGGTCTCTGGACTGTGATAGTATCCTGCCAGAAGGAGTGGCCGGGGCGGGAAATTGGAATGGGTTTTGGGCAAACAAATTGGACTCTAACTTCTGGGTGTTGTCTATCTTTTCGTAGGTAAAGTTTGAGAGATCCTTCATTTTGATGGAATCGATGGCCAGTGTCTTTAGCTTAAGAGGTTCGCGGTCGAGAAGGACAAACGGATGGGCTTGGTACGATGGCCAATCGGACTCTAGCCACTGCCTTAAGATCGATAAGTCATTTTTCTTGGAGGAGAAGAGCTTAAAGGGGGTAGTGGCAACTTCAAATTCACTTACTTGAGGTAGGTCGTAGATAACAAATTTGCCAAACTGGGCGATTTTCTTGGCTTGTGGGGGAACTTCACGGTCAGGCGGGGCGACGATAGTCTTGAGGCCAAACGCTTGATAATGGTCGAATCTCTTTTCGTCAAAAAATTGTTCGACATCACTATTTGGAGACCAAGTTTCCGGCAGAAAGCCCGAGACATCAATGCCAGCCATGGAAAATTGCATAAAGGCATGGGTATGTCCGACGTTAAAATCGTTGCCCCAATTACCCGGGCGGCCGACCCAGATTCTTCCGGGACGGTTTGCCTTGAGGTAGTCAACCGTTTTGGCAAAATCCGGATAATCCTTTTGGAAGATCTCATTTGCCTGATTTATAAGATTGGTGTTTTGGGCAAGATAATCCAGGCGCTCTTTGTATATAGGTGAGAGCAGGGCGAGGATAATCGCGATAGTAATTGCCGCGGAAACAAAAGACGGGCTAACTGATTTGGGTAAGTTAAGTATCTTATGAAACTTAAGCAGTTGACTGGCTAGAAAGGCCAGGCCGATGCCGATGAGGAAAATTCCTGAAAGATGGAGGCCGTTAACAAACCGATGAAGATGGATCCCGTCTGACATGGGTAGCAGATCAATGAATTGACCCCAAGTAGATCGACCCCAATAGAGAAAGTACCATTGAATAAACATCAGAGGGAGAAAAAGATAGGAGATGGGGGTTTTAGAAGTTAGAGGCTGGAGGCTGGACGATGAGTTAGACACATTGGTCTCATTAGACTGATTGGACTTATTCGGATTATGAGAAGACCAAAAGTGAATTAAAGCGACGAAGAAACCGATAAAAAGCAAAGAGGTCATTACCGGTAGGCGGTTGGCGTCGAAAATATCGCCATTTAGGAGTTTCTTGGTTACTTCGAGCATCCCGTAGGAATCAAACTTGCTTCGATCGTCCCAAAGCGAATGGCTGTTGTGCCAACTGCTATCGAGCAGTAAGGGGATGGCCCAGTAAGCGAGGAAAAGGAAGGTAAGAGTAAGAGTAAAAGCGAAAGGGAGGAGAGGACGAAAAAGAGATTTTAGTAGGTAACCGAAGGTGCCTAGGTAACCTAGGTTACCTATTCTGGGAAGATTTATGCCGAATAAAATCGAGAGGACAACGATTGGTGATGAAAGAGCGACAATGTAGCCGAAGATGAGGTGGCCGGAGAAGGTCAGTGCTAGAAGCAGGGCGGACCGCACGAGAGAGCGGCGGTAGACAATGGTGTCATAAAGACTCCCTAAGGCCAGAGGCGCAGTGATAAACCCCCACAACTGGGTGTACATGCCGCTTCCCCGCCAGAGGACGGCATTAAAGTCGGTCCCGTAGAGATATTGAGTGGAGATAAGCGGCGAAAGTAAGGCGGCAAAACCGGCGGCCAAGGGGGGTATCTCCAGCTTACGAGCAGCCCAATAAACAGAGAAAGGAAGAGAGGCGAGAAGCAGATACTTGAACCACTCGAAGGTGGTAAAAAGAGTAATTGACGGAATTAGGATCGAAAGAAACCGAAAGAGTATAACGGGCACTAAATGCGGAAGGTGCTGATAGTAGTGGGGAAGAGGAAAACCGAGAGCCCAAGTCGAGACCCAAAAGTCTGATAACGAGCTGATACAGTTAAACAGCGAAAACGGACAGCCGCTTTTCTGCCAAACTTGATCAGTTTGGTAAACCAGCGAAAAAGCAAAGACATTGTCGTTAAGTTCGGTTTTAGCAGTGGTTTCCGGATAGAGTGTCCAAAGGTTTATAACCACCGCCAGCAGGACGAGGGCAAACGGCGAAACGAGAAATTTTGAAATGTTAAATGATTTGAACATGTTTGTTCTTGATTATCATTTGTAGAGAGTGGGATATAGCCAATCGGCATGATCGCCGTTGATGCCGTCGCCGGCATCAGTGACAACAAGGGAAAGTTTCTTTACGCCGGTAAGATCGGCGACGAGGGATTTTTGATATTGCCACTTTTTTAAGATACCTGACTTGGCGATTACCTTGTCGTCGCCGAGGATTAAAAATTCGACCGAGGCGGCCTCGCCACCTCCGGTATCCACGCCGACGTTGGTTTCCAGTCGACGGTAGTGACCATCAAGGTTAAAGTCGATTTGACTATTGGCATGAGTGCCTAAGCCTTTCCAAGAGAAAAAGTACCAAGTTGATAAATTACCTCCGGCAACCGATTTATCTTTACTTAGCTCGCCCCAGCCTTGCCTGACGAAAGTGGGTTTTATTTCAGAAAGTAACACTTTGGATTGGCTTTTGGCTTTGATGACAGGGGCGGCTTGGAGAGATAGAAGCCCGAGGGGTAAGAGGATGAGCAGTCCGATGGCCAGAATACGGGATTTTAAGTTTGTCGGTAGACACCTTTTTAGAAACACGCCAAAGAAAACAAGATAGAGAGTGACGCTGACGGCAGAGAACACAACACCCAACACGGGCATGGAGGGGCTGATCAGGCTTAAAATCGGCTGCTCATTTTCCGGATAGTTTTTGATCATGACGAAGTGGAGGTTTAGAAGCCAGATGAGACTTAAAACAGCGTAACTGAACAGGTAGAGTTTTATATTCTTTACTCTGGCTGAGATAGCATCAAAGGCTAAGGGCAAGAGGGCAAAAGCAAAAAACGGCAAGAGATAGCGCTCATGAATTTCGGTGGGTAATAAAAACATAGAGAGGATAACGAGGGGCGTGGAGAGAAGAAATCTTTCGGTCAGTTCTTGAGCGTTTTTTTTAAGGGCCGTTTGCCAGAGGACAAAAGCTAAGAAGCCGAAAGCCGACCAAAAAAGAGTAAAGCCGATCGTACGGTAGGACAACAAGTTGCCTACAAGGGTCTGGTCCGGGAATTGAAAGGAGGCACCTCTAATGACTAACCACCAGAGGTTGAAGGCATAAAGAGAGGCGTAGGGGAAATAGCCGACAGAGGTAAAAATAGTCGAGATAATCCTGTCCATAGTGTGGGTTAAGAAGAAAGGTGAAGTGACGATAAGGCCAGCGGTAACAGCAGCGGCACCTGATTTAACAGTCGTTAACAAGCCGTTTTTGAGGTACAAATACAGATACAGAAATAAAATAAGGGGAATGGATTGAGCTTTAAGAAAGAAAGCGATGCCGGTTAATGCTCCAGCGAAGATCGGTCGGCCGGATACGGCAAAAAGGTAAGCGAGGAGAATGGGTACGACGCCGAGCGAATCGGTCTGTCCCCAGAGGGCGGAGTTGTAGATAACTCCGGGGTTTAAGAGCCAGAAAGCAGCGCCGAGCAGGGGTAAGTTACTTAAGTGGCCTAAATGACTTAAATTACGTTGGTAGAAACGACGTAGGAGCCAAAAAATTAAGTAGCCGACGGAAAGGTCGGCCAAGATAAAGGGAAGTTTAATCAAGAAGAGGAAGAGAAGATTACCCTTGTCCCAATATTGGATGTCGTTGTTGAGGTTGGCAAAAAGGCCATAAATATGTCCGGTGGCTTTCATGATCGTTAAATAGAGTGGAGGATAGTTAATCCCGGTTTGAGTGATGGTGTGAACAAGACCGTTTTGGGCGGAATCTTTGGTCCACCATTTCCAGTAAGCGATATCGGCTAAAAAGCCCGGGTGGGGTATCAAGATAAGGCGCAAGAAAAGCGCCAGCGCGGCGACGAGGAGGAATTGTCTGGTAGAAGGGTTACCCACGAATTTAAGTCTATCAAAAAACAACAAAAAAAACGGGTAAAAGCTAGGTGGGGTTAGCAGGGCAGATTAGAGACGGATTAAGAGGGGAGGAAGTTTTTTATAAGATCGGATAATGATTGTCGGAGTGCGTCTATAAATCCTCCGGTTTGGATATTGTTCGTGCTTGCTCCTTGGACAGTGGTCTTTGGGTTATTAATTTGAACCACTGGTCTGGAAGGGGCACCTGAGATGCCTGGGGGACAGATTGTAAGGTTGGCCCAATTCCCTCCGGGATAAGCGTTGCCTGAGCTTAACCCAGCTTTAAAGCCGATAGAAATGACAGTGTTTGATCCGCTGTTAACAGCTTTTGAATAGGTAGTCCATGTTCCGCCGTTCCCATTTGGATAACTGCCTGACCCGTCAAATTTATTAATGTTAGTCCAACTGCCGCTGTTTTCGTCAAAGTCTCTAGCCGAGGCTGATCCGAGTTTATAAGCAGCCTCAGTCCAATAATTTGAGCCACTGGCACCGAGCATCTGAACGCTGACGTTATAGTTTGTATTGGCCGTCATGGGATACGTTTTTACTTTTGATGATGAACCGGCGGTGGTTCGGGTGGCTCGAAGATAGTCATTGGCACCCCAGGCGGCGGTACCTCCCCAGGGAGCGTCCCAAGATGAAGTCCAAGTCGGCAGAGAACCGAAATTTTCTTTAATGACACAGCTTGTAAGGGGGGTGGCGGTTGGGAGGGGAGTCGGGGTGGGTGTTTTCGTCGGAGTTGGTGTGGGGGAAGGGATAATCGGAGTGGGAGTAGGCGCGAGGGTGACAATTGGTGTAGCGGTGAGAGTGGGGGTAGGTGTTTTTGTTGGGGTGGCGGTCGGGAGGGGAGTCGGGGTGGGTGTGGGAGAGGTGGTGCCGGTAGCGCAGATGGAAAGGTTGGCCCAATTCCCTCCGGGATAAGTGGCTCCTGAACCTAAACCGGCCTTAAAACCGATAGAGACATAGGATTCATTTCCGGTGTTGAAGGAGCCGGAGTACGTTCTCCATGTCCCACCATTACCGTTGGGGTACCCGCCGTATCCGTCAAACTTATTTATCAGTGTCCAGCTGGCGAGAGACTGGTCGAAATTTTGAGCGGAATATCGACCGAGCCGCAGTCCCGTTTCGGTCCAGTATTTGGTTCCACTATTACCGTTCATAACAAGGCTAACGAGGTAGGAAGTGTTAGGAGTAAGTGGGTAATATTTTACTTTGGCTGATGACCCAACACCGGTTCTGATGGCTCTTAAATACCCCGGCGCGCCCCACATGGCGGCATTTCCCCANTGTTGGGGTGGGAGTAGGGGTAAGAGTGGGAGGGGTGGAGGGCAATAAGGGGGTGGGGGTAATAGTCGGGGTGGGTATCGGGGTAGCCGTGGGTGTAGGAGTGGTTATGGGGGAGGGGGATGGGGTAATGTTGCCACCAATGGTCACGGTGAGAGACGATAAGTCAGACAGGTTATTTACCCGGTTAGTCGCTTGGATTTCGATAAGATGGGTCCCGGAGGATAACCAGGGACTGAAAGTAAACTTTTCGGTGACTTGATTAAAAATGCCATCACCGCCGGTAGAGGCTGTTTGCCATGATCCGCCATCGAGACGATATTGCACTTGGGTAATGTTGTTAATGGTGATTGAATTTCCGGATGGTGCGGTAAATGGCTGGTCCTCGGCGGTGCCAGTGACAACTAGATTTGAAGGCAGAGGGCTCGGAAGGGGATCGATAACGACTTTAGGCTTTGTATTTATTGGGTCCGGCAGTGCATTTGAACTGATTCTGAGCCCTAGCTGGCCGGCGGCGTATTGATCCAGCAGGTTATTGGTATAAGGGGGCAGACCGCCTCGCATGATACTGCCAACGTTGCTGAGGCAATTTTGCTGACTGTTTTGTGTTTGGAGCGCGAGATAGCCACTGGTTTGAGTGCAGGCGACGCCGGCGCCTGGATACTGGTCGAGTGCGCCAAAAAGATGGCCGGTTTCGTGGGCGG
>LCJH01000068.1 GCA_000999595.1 Microgenomates group bacterium GW2011_GWA2_44_7 | reverse complement strand
GTCATCGTCTTCCTCATCGAGATCTTCGCAAGAAGAATCATCCAGTACAAAAAGACCTGAATATGAAGAGAATATAGGTATTTGAGAATCAAACACTAGTGAGAAACGCGCCTGACGCCAGAAGACCTTCTGTTGCTGGTCAACCGGATAGAAAAGGAAATGAACATCCGACCTCGGTTGAGTTGGAAAGAGCGTACCTGCGAGAGCTAGGGAGATTTAATGCCGCCAGTGCTTTTGTAAAGGCGGTGAATGCTCACTATCTTGGCTACGAGACGGGAACAAGCGAGGAGGGTCGATTGCAACAAACTCTTCGATCCGGAGGTGATATGAGAGTGATTGGAGCCGCGGCAGCGGAACAATTAAACGAGCAGCGTGAGCGGATGCTCAGTGCAGAGTTGGAATATCGAGGCACTCAAGTCAGAGAGCTTACTGAAGCGGGTGTCTCGGCAGGTGAACCGATGGCAGTTCGAAAAGTCGTTGAGCTTCGTCGCGGGGCGGACGGGGGCGGGGTATGCTTGCCGCGAGATTTGACAGACGCCGGGAGTTATGTAAACGATCAGCTGCACCGAGGAAAGACGTTGGATGTGATTGACAACGAACAAGCGGGGTTAATCGAAGGCGAAAGAATTGCCAGGGAGACACTGGTGATAATGAGCTATTGGAGAAGCCGCCAACCGGCTCCAGTAAAGTATCTTCGCGCAGAAAACGCGGTACGGGTCAGGATGACCCAAGGAGAAAGCCTCGATCGCATCACAATCATAGCAGAGAATAACTGCCGGGCTTATTCTGCCCAACGACGCCAGAGAGAGAAGCTAAGGTTTGCAAGAACGAGGGTTATTGCCATAGTTGGCGAACGCAGCAGAAAGGAGCCTGTTAGCGATTTTTCGCATGGCAAACAAAAACTAGAATCTCGCGCGACTTCGGCTATTGATTCAGAAATGAATTTGTGGTCAAGCGCTACTTATATAGACGGTACACCCATATTAAGGCATGTCGATCAGCTTCGGAGAGAAAACAGTTATGAAGACGTGTATCTTCCGCGTCACGATATCCATGTTTTACTACCTAGAAACATGGATCGGAGTGTAATTACACAAATCGAGGACGCTTATGATGAAGTCTTTAAAAAAATCGGGAGGGGTACTACTCCACTTGCCCGCACAGCATTACAGGTGCTGGTTGTACCGGAAGCAAAATATTGTAAGCGGGCAGCGGCTAAGTCTAACGGGCAACATGTTATCTTAAATGCTAACCATCAACAATTTGCCAGTGCCGCCGGTCACGAAATTGTCCATGCGCATCTTGGGAGATTACTGGGTAGATGCCACTCGGATATGCTATGCGAAGGAGCAGCGATTTATTTTGGCAATCGCGGTTCGGGCGACACGATCAATCAACCCGCCCGCTTAATAGGAAGAGATGAAATGGCGCGACTTACGGTTGATGACGCCTCCCCGATCGGCATGTCTCACACAGCGATGTTGGCCAATGCGGGAAAGGTGTTATCAGAAGACGAGGAATATGAGTATTCATACCGATACGGAGCACTTTTTGTCAGTTATTTTATTTCCAATTACGGGCGAGAGGCTTTCCTAAATCTGTACCAGCAAACTTGTCTACCAAGCCTGCAAGATACCGTAACGGGTCAATGGTTGGTCAACGCTGGTCGGCAAGTGCCCGGTGTAAGGGAAAGAGATATAAACGCCCAGGCATTAAGAAATATCGGATTAGACCCCTTGAAGATAGAAAGCGACTTTAATGTTTATATAAGCAAAACATTGGGGCATGGCGTACTGGAACAATTAGGAATAGCCATCGTTAATCTGTTTTCCTAAGACAGACAAGTACCTATGCGGTCAGGCCTATTTACCCGCTAGCTCGAACGTCATCGTCTTTGCAAAAAGGTAATAAGAGTAACAATCTATCTCTTTATATCTCAAAAAAGTCAAAAAAGGAGTCTCCTTTAAGGAGACTCCTTCTGAGACTATGTGGTTTTGGTTTCGTCTGTGATATAAGTTTAAGTAATGGACAGGACAGAGTTTGAAGGGAAAGTGACAGCAATCAGAGACGGAGCAGCGAGGCTTGGGGCAGAAAAACCATACACCTGTCAATCTTTCTGGGTAAAATTTAATCCTGTGGGTATTAGAAATACCCAGCCGGGTTTGAATTTAGCGGGACGTCAGTGGTTTCCAGTAAATTTAGACGAAGCCCTGAGAAGCTTAAGCCAACTTAATAAGAATACTGATTTGAGAAGTGCTCGGGAATGGGCTTATAAAGAGGAGAGCGAAGCTTGGGATTTTTATTCCCGCAGTAAGGGAGCATGGGAGGACGTTGGTTCTCCCAAAAGGACACTTCCCTATGATGTCAACGGGAAGGCGATTGCAAATCAGGGAGCAGAATACAATAATTTTTACTATGGGCGAGAAACTTATTTTAAGAGAAAGTTTGTTCTTGAGGAAATTGATGCTTATGTAACGGCCTACACGGCTGGATTTAACGGCAAGGCAGAAGTTAAAAAAAATATCTCCAAGTGAAAGATCATTGTGGAGGCGATGGCAGAGATCCGAGAGTGGCCAATTATTTTCGAATGGTAAAGTTGAGTCCGGCAGTGGAGATAATCGGTAAGGGTTGATTTAAATATCATCGGCCAGCAGCGAGACGGGGATGAAGCTTCAAAAAATAACCCCAATCTGAATGCAAAGCTTAATGCGGTTGTTGGGGCGGCTGAAGCGTTGGGACTTTCTGATGTGGTAACGATATCTCGAAGATGTGCCCCCGAGGCGGCGGGACAACATAGGTTGAATTTTGACGATCCTTTGTGGAAGAATCTGCAATAGGTTCGGGCTGGCAGTGAAGATGTAAAGCTAAGCTAGAGTTTTAATCGGTGACGATGTTTTGGGGATGACCAGAAGCGGCGGCGAGAACATTTTGGACCCAGATTTTTTGAAGATTAGCTAGTGCCTCATTCGTATACCAACCAAAACCTTTAAGACCAATGGCATTTTCTATCCTTGCTAAAGGACCCGATTCCAAATCTTCGGCTTCAAAGGCATAGCCATAAATTTTTCCGAATTTAAGAGCCTTTGCCATTGCCTCTTCGTCAACCACTTCCCGACCGGCCGTGTTAACGATGATAACCCCATCCTTCATCTTGGCCAGTTCTCCTGATCCGGTCATCCCAATCGTTTGGTCACAGTCTTTGACATTAAGAGAAATGGCATCAGATTCTCTTAAGAGTTTACCCAGCGACTTCATCTGCACACCCGCTTGGATTTTCGGCGAGCGGTTATAGGCAATCACTTTCATGCCAATCCCCTGCCCCAGCTGCGCCACTCGGCTGCCGATACTACCAAGTCCGATTATCCCCAGGGTTTTACCATAAAGCTCAAAACCCCTTTCGAGTTTATATTCTCCCTTTTGGGTTTGACGATCGGTAATCAAAATCCTTTTTGCAAGACAAAGAAGCAGGGCAATCGTATGTTCGGCAACAGATTCCCGAGAATAACCCGGGATATTACAAACCTTAACTCCCCTCTTTCGGCAATATCCTAGGTCTACCCAGCCGTAGGAAGTGGTAGAAAGGGCGAGGGTTTTAACGTTTGGTAAGGCGGCGATAACGGTTTTTAGATTTTCTTTACCTTTTTCAAAACTACCGAGGTTATCAGGGTCGACCATAAGAATATCGGCATCGGCGGCGAGTTTTATCAACTTGGGAAGAGGGAGCTCTTCTCTCGTTTGGGTATAGACCACCCTTCCCAGACGAGCCAGGGCTCGCTTGTTTTCCGGGATAAATTCATTTTCGGGATTGAAAACAGCAATTTTCATAGATTTTAGCTAAGTTAGTTAAGGAGACTCCTTTAAGGAGTCTCCTTTCTTGTCTTTCTTGCAAGAAATCCGTTCGAGAGAAACAACGATATCTTGGGGATACTTTACAATTAGCCTTGATTTATGTAAAAATGATGTCCGAAATGATGAACAGATTGATGTTAATCAAGCAATTAAAAGCTTTCGGCATGGATAACAAAGGGGCCCAGATTTACTTAACGCTTTTACAAAAAGGCCCAACGACGTCTTTGGAAATATCGCGATTGACCAGTTACAACCGCACCTCGGTCTATCGATATTTGGAAGAGTTAAAAAAGCTCGGTGTAGTAGAAGAGATCATCGACGAGCATCGGACATTGGCCAAGGCAAGCTCTGCGGAACAATTGAAACTACTTGTGGCCCAGAAGGAAGCCGAAGTAGACCAACTCAAACACACTCTGCCAATGCTAGCCGAGGAGCTTTCTCGTTTAGAAAACGATGCCGGTTCACCGACAAAGGTATTGTTCTATCGAGGAAAAAATGGAATCCAACAATTACTTTGGAACTCGCTTAAAATTCCCAAAGGCGGAGAAATGGTCGGTCTAAGTTATCGTCCATGGAACGATATCGTTGGGCGAGAGTTTTCCGACAAGCTGCGCGTGGAGTTGCGCATTAAAGAAATAAACGATAGAGAAGTAACCAATACGCCGGGTCCGTTTGACTATGTTCATGATGAAATGTTCGAAGACTTTACCTGGCGAGAACGTTATCTCCCCTCTTCTATATTGGAGATAAGGCATGAAACCTTGATTTATAACGATGTGTTTGCACTTTTTCATTACCATAACGGCGAACTTTTTGGGGTTGAGATTCATAATGCTGAGATCGCGAAAACTCAGAAGCAGTTGTTTGAAATCCTTTGGAAAAAGGCAAAAGTAATCAAGCCCCCCAAAACTTAAGCCACCAAAAAGGAGTCTCCTTAAAGGAGACTCCTTAGGATACAGACGGTGGCTATTGAAATTAGTTGTTTCACTTCTTACACTTAACTGTGATGAGTAGCTCGCCAGAGGATAAAAACCGCCAAGCGGAAGTCGGTAAAAAAGTCGCCTCCTCCCTACCGCGGGATGCTTCGGGCCACTTTATGAAACGATCCGCCTCTCCCCTTTCCGGCCTAGGAGTTTCAACAAAAGTTGAAGGCCTCGGGGCCCAGATAAAGAAAATAAAATCTGCGACCACCGGTTTGACCGAACTTAAAAAGAACCTCACTTTAGACGAGCCATTGGTCTCGTTTCAGGTAAACAACCCTTTTGCCAAAGTCATCAAGTGGATCGACCAAATCCGCCGCAAGCAAACGACCACTTTTGCTCTGAAAGTAAGTATCCCCTTAGTCGCTCTCCCTTTGGTCCTCTTCTCCTTCTTCCAGATCGGCAAAGTTCGTGCCTTAAATCAAGAAACATATCTCAGCCGAACAGGCTTTTTAAGAGTCAGTAAAGATAACCCCTCACGCTATTTACTGCTACAAACCAGCGGACAAGTAATCACCCTGGAGGTACCAAAAGACTTCGATCCGATCAATCTCGCCAACCGACAGGTCTTGGTAACCGGCTATTTGAACCAAGCTTCATCGACCATGAGGATAGAAACCAGCGATAGCGTGGAATTGACCCTTAACACCCTCCCCGGGACAAAGAAACAAAAGTAAACAGGCCGTAAGACGGTTGACCTATCTTTATTTAGTCCTTACAATCCCACTCGTGAGATATAAGCCCTTTTTGGTCGGTGCTTTTTTCGGTCTTTTAGTAATTGGTGTCGGCACCGGTATTTTAATTGCCCAAGGATGGGCAGGCTTCTCGATGATCGCACAGCAGATAAAGGTCTTGGGCTCGACGACCGACAGCCAATCAAGTGCACCCGTCGACGCCGAAGAAACCGAGACACCCGCCACCAGCCACACCCTAAAGATACCCTGCACTGTCCAAACATACGCCCCAATCGGGATCAATATCTGCCTACCAGATACTTGGAAGACAACCTTTGAAGAACAGTCACACGACCTGATACTGGGAACCGTCGTCTTTCAAAGCCCTGATTTTAAAATTATGGTCGACCAGGGAAATGACGGCTCACCGGCTATCAAAATAAAAAGCGGGTACCAACTATCTATTAAAGCCTCACGCCTCACCCTCGACAGTAGCAAGGCAACCATGGCTGATCTTAACGCTTTCTGGGAATCTAACCGCACCGAACACGCCATCTCTCGACAAGAGGAAAGAACCGTCGGCGGTCAACCCGGTCTCTACCACTTCCTAGATACCCCAAAAGAAGGCGGCCAGATTGATTCGCACGTTATCAAAGACCCTCTGTTGTATGACCTAAACTTCTACTACAGCGACCAAGCAAACGGCGAAGGCGAAGACCTCTACCGATCAATTTTGGACAATATTAACTTTGAAACAGTTGATCCGAAGATGGACTATGATTCCGAACAGATAAAAGTGATTTCCCTGACCGGCTCCATGCTCACCGGCCAACCCATAAAAATAGATATCGTCCGAGATTTGGAATTAGAAATCTCTTCCGCCACCCAGTGGCCGATGGTTATCCGACAGGCCAAAAAAACCGGAACCAGATTCGTCTTGGGTGTCGCCAAGCCCCAGGGAACCGATGGAGATCAAGGCAATTATTCTCTGATCTGGACCGCTCCGGAAGCGGGAGAATACGAAATTTTTGCCCAGGTAATTAAAAACGACGGGACAATTTACATTTCCGCCCCGATGGACGTGATCGTAAACTAATCCTAACAAATACTTTGCCGCTTGGAGAATTCTGAAGCTATATCATTAAAAAGTGCTTTAATGGAACCTTAACTACTTTTCCTTCTTTGACTAAATCAGAACCGCACACAACCAGCCCGTAGCTGCCCTGTATTTTTTCGAGGGTTACTGCAGCTTGGTCCATTTCCTTCTTCCCATGTCCAATTTCAATGGGAATCCTTCTCTCAGGAAAAGCAAGAATGAAATCTGCCCCGCCTTTGGCACTATCATAAAAAGTAGGCGAGGCCAGTTTTTGACTAAACTCTCGATATAAAGACAAAGCGACAATATCTTCAAGATACCAGCCTTTGTGGTTAGCAAAAGCACTTTCTCCTTCGATCACCGTCAAAAGGGTGTGTCTGACGGCTGGAGTCATAAAATGGTATTTCGATGGCTTACGCACCTTTTTGTAAGCCGAACCATAAGGGTATACACGAATCAACATTTCTGCTTTTTCTAAAGTTTCCAAAACATTGATAAGTGTAACCAAAGAAATACCCTTCAAGATTTGGGATAAATTGGTAACACTTACCTCACTGCTTCCTGCAACCAATAAAAGAATGTTTTTAATGGAGGCTAATGTTGCCGTGTCGAACTTACCCAGTTCAGGTAAATCTCTCTCAACAACCCTATCAATTTGTTGACTAGTTAGGGTGTGAATCCGCTGTTCATCTTTTACGGTTAAAGCGTAGGGCATCGTTCCAAACCTTAAGTATTTATCTATTTCCAAGCTGTCTATACCAAACCAGTATTTGTTTACTTGAGCACTTAAAACCGTAAGACGGGAAAAACATTCATCGGCGCTACTACTGTAAAAAAGAGCATTTTTGATTGTTTCTTTTAGACCTTTTATAGGGAACTTAATCGTGATCGTTCTATCTTTAATAGACTCGTATTTGGTCTTAAGCAACATATACTCGGTAAAGTTCATCGGATATAGTTTTTCAAAAACAACTCTTCTGGCAAGATCGGTGGTTGATTGAAGCGATAACGCCGAGGAACCTGTGCAGACAACAAAAATCCTTTTTGACCGATCATAAATTGATTTCAAAACTGCTGTCCATTTTTTATCAAAGTGAATCTCGTCGATAAAAATAAACAGGTTGTGATCAAGTTTTTCAAAAGCAACACCTAAGATCTTTTGGTATTCCTCAAAAATAGAGTATAAATCCGCCCCCAATTCGCTAATGACCTGATCAGCTGAGATGTAAAGCATATCTTGAGGGTAACGAGGATAAAAATGAAAAAATAACTGAGCCAATAGAGTTGTTTTTCCCACACCCCGCAAACCCGGAATACTCACCATCCTCACTTCCTTCTCCCCACTAATAAAGTCGTTGATTAATTTCTCAACCCGAATAAACATGTTTCTAGTGAGATATTTGTTGCCTTGTTCATCTTGGGTATAGGTTTTCAACAAGGATGGAGCACGGCTAAGCTGATTTTGAAGATATTGATTGACTTGTAAATTGTTCATGAGGGTCATAATTTCTATACTACTCAACTTCTACACAAACACCAGTTTCTATTATACTTAACTATAATAGAGGTGTCAAGTGATTACTTTGCAGAGGGGTGTCCTCCGATTCGGAGGGCGGGGTGGTTGATAATAACCACCTCCCCCCTTCGGGGTACTCCTCCTTAGAAAGGAGGAGACTTTTCAAACAGGCTCTAAGTTTCTATTATATTAATAGGGACATGCTCTGAAAATATTGGATGGTTGTCAAGTACCTAATTCTTCAGACAGTATGTCTCTTCCTCAATTCGACTGGCTTCATTTTTCAAAACTGAACGAATCCGTTTATTATTATAATAATATGCCTGTTTTTCATGTTTTAGATAATAATACCCATTTCAGAGCCAATAGAAATAATAGCTTCCAATGGGTTGTCGTGATTATCAGCATAATACCTTTCACATAATGCTTGTGCAAGAGGTATCAATGTGTGAGACTCTTCAAGTCGCAGAAAGTCGGGATCCAATCCTTTCCCTTTTGATTCATGATAATGATCTCGGACCCGATCAAGCGCATCTGCGTCTTTAAGAATTTGAAGCTCAAGGGGCAATTCATCAACGCCTAATGCTTGACATATATCATGATCATCAACAGAATGCCACTGTGCAAGCTGAAGGATCAACTCGGCATCCTTATCATTATCAAACGTACCTACCTCACGTGCGTGCTCTGCAGCATATTGTCCATGACACTGCTCAACTTCATGATCTTTTCTTCGATGACTGTCATGTATCCGTATCGCCGAAAGTACCGCATGTCTATTTACTGCGATATCTTGTGCTTCAAGCGCACGGCATACTATGTCTGCATCGAGCACAACACGGGCAACATGTCCTTCTTCATGCAGCTCACTTTCCCCATTGGCAATACAGGTAATGGGGGGATATTCTCGAAGTGTCTGCTGAGATGTGGCAGATATATTCAATGCAGTCAATATGTCTTGGATACGTAATTGTTCGTTCATTGTCACATATTATATAAAATGGTTTATGTAAGGTATAATAAAAACATATGTCAACCCTTGTCCTGGTCCGTCACGGCATCTCAGAATACAATAAAAAAGGCCTTTGGACAGGCTGGATCAATGTTGAGCTTTCACCTGAAGGATACGAAGAAGCACGGCGGGCAGGTGGAACCATCAAAGATATTCAGTTTAATCATGGCTATTCTCCAGATCTCAAACGCTGTACCGAAACACTGCAAGAAATTAAAAAGGTTATTAACCAAAAAGATCTTGTAACAACTATACATCCCGCGCTTCGTGAGCGAAACTACGGACAGCTTGCCGGCAAAAATAAATGGAAGATCAAAGAGGAGTATGGAGACGCGCAGTTTATGAAGTGGCGGCGCGGCTGGGATGAGCCGATCCCGGATGGTGAGTCCTTGAAAGATGTCTACAACAGGCTGATTCCGTATTATCAACAGCATATTGAGCCCAAGCTCAAAAACAATAAAAATATTCTGATCTCAGGAAGCGGCAATAGTCTTCGTGCGCTGGTCAAATATCTGGAGCAGATTCCAAACGATCAAATTGCAAAACTCGAAATCGGAACTGGAGAAGTGTACATATATGAAATAAATCCACACGGCACAATCACATCAAAAGAAATCCGATCCACAAATCCAAAAAAAGGGAAAGTGTAAGACATTCATCTTATAGTTGTTTAATTTATGGCCGCCAAAACAGTCCCACAAATGACTCCAAAAGCTCTTCGGGGCAGATCTTCCAAACGATTTGTGCGGGCAAATACCATTGCGGTTTGTGGAGTCGCGCTTGGAGACGAAGGAAAGGGAAGAATTGTAGATAATAAACTTGGAGCGCTTCTTGAAATACCAGGAGTAACCATGGCGTATGTCATACGCTGCCAAGGTGGAAACAATGCGGGTCATACTGTTGAAAAATCTGGAAAAAAACTTGCACTTCACCAGGTTCCATCCGGCGTTATGTATGATAAAGCCGTAGGAATCATGGACCGCGGAATGGTCATCCATCCCGAAGATTTACAAACCGAAGTTGCGTATGTTGAAGAGGCAGTCGGAGATACAAGAGGAAAACTTATTCTTTCGCAAGACGCAATTCTTACAACAGATCTTGAACGAGCAGAAGAAATTCTCAATCGAAAAAGACAGCATCAATCCGGAGGCGGGACCGGTCGTGGCATATCGCCAGCGTATGCACATTTTACTGATAGATTAGGCAACAAAGTAAGCGACATTCTTGAGGACAATTGGAGAGAAGAATTTGGCAAAAAATATGATAATTATGTCACATTATTTCAAGCATTTGACATGTCGCTTGCGCAAACATCTGTTCCTGACTTTAGAGCAATAAAGCAGAAAAAGGCTGAAATTGCACGAACAGTCGGATCAAAACAAGAATTTTTGGATCGTCTTGAATCTGCGCGTACATGGCTTATCAAACGGGATATAGTTCAAAATACCTTTCTTATTCATGCGTCAGCATATAAAGATCTTTCCAAAGGAATTATTTTTGAAATGGCGCAAGCAATGGGACTCCATTTATGGAATGGCACCCGGCCAGATGTCACATCTTCTGATACCTCGCTCTATGGAATCCAAAGCGGTACGGGCTTCTGGAAAGCCGAAAATATTAGTGAGCGTCTTGGCGTATTTAAGATTACCTATACATCAAGTGTCGGGGCTCGTGAAATGCCCACGATGATACCTCTTGCAAAATCGGTACGCGGGCCAGCTGACCTTGTGCCAGATGCAACGAATGATGAAAAATTTGCAGCATTTGTTCGGCAGGAAGCACATGAGTTTGGCACCACAACCGGACGACCGCGCGATATCTTGTGGCTTGATATTCCATTTCTCACCTACAATATCCACATGAGCGGCGTTGAGTCACTTGCAGCAACGCATCTTGATATTGCACGCTCTGATATGAAAATCAAAATTTGTACCCATTACGCAGATCTTCAAGGAAACGTTGTTCCCTATCAACCAGGGTTGGAATATCAACAGGGCGTTGTGCCTGCGTATGTCGAGCTTGACGGATGGGATTCACAAGATGTTCGAAATGCCACATCATTTGATGACCTTCCAGAAAATGCTCAAAAATTCCTTGCATTTATTCAAAGGCGGACCGGTGTGCCGATTGTTATTGCAACAACTGGCCCGGATCGTAAAAACTATCTTGATTTTGAAATGAATAAAAAATAATCCATGACAAAAATTCTCTATACCGCTATCGGATTACTGCTTGCAGTTATTGCCGCGCTTTTTCTGTTTATCCGGGGAAACGCATTTATTATTCCAGAGCCTAATCAAATCCCAACGCCTACTTCAATAATTATTCAGATCCCAAACAAAGCATCGCCATCAGCAATAATAAGCAATGATTGGGCATGTCCATCAACTTCGACTATCAATTGTATGCCGGGCCCGGGTTTTGATAATGCCAAACAATGCGAAAATGAATATGTCCAATGGGCATTGCAAAACTGCCCTGGCTTTCAAGGGGCTGAGTATTAAATAATTGAATATACCATCTTCAACTATTCTGAAAGCTGCTGTAGTTTACTTTTCGCTATGGTATTTGAAGGATCTATGCGAAGTACCTGTTGATAAAGATCTATTGCTTTTATAAACACCTCAAACTATATCAGAAATCTAGTAAAAGTATAGCTTTAGCTTGTTGTATCAACCCGATAACTTTTACAAGATTTTCTAATTTCTTGTAGATATTAAGCGTGTTGACTTATCTCTGAAGTATCAGAAAGACGATATTTAGTAGCTTTCACAAAACCTGTTGGGGGTTTTATTTGAATTAATAAACCTTTATCAACCCATTTTTTTAGTAATTGTGTCATCTTATCTCTTTGTAAAACTCCAGTTACTTCTCTCGATATTTCATTAGTTATATATTTATTATTTTTTAGATAATGATTTATTTTTTCCCATTCAGAAGCTACTTTTTCATTCAATAAAATAATCCTAACCGAGTCATTAAGATGAGGGTATGTCCAGTAAATTGGAGGATATAGATTACCATCTTTCATTTCTACTCTAATGGCGCGTACACCTTAATTTTGGTCTAAATTCGGAGGTGACGGAAACTCACGAAGATGTTTTACTAACAAATCATTTCTGTAACCATCCGATCGGATATGACCAATATTTGTGGATGTGATGTTATAAGGAAATAGACCTGGATTTTCAATTTCTACTCTATCTTCAAATATTTTAACTTCAATGTCTCTTTTCATAAAATAATCACGGTGGATAACGGCATTAGTGATTGATTCTTTAACTGCACGTTCCGGTACCTGATATTTGGTTACGAAACCCGATGGAATTTTGATACCCGATCGTAATAAAGTCAAAACGTACTCATGAGATTCCTTAATAAGCTTAATAATTGGACCGCTAATTGTTTTTGGTGTGCCAATTAAATTTGGCGTCTCACCGATTGTTTCAAGCTTACCCGTGTATTGAAAAACTCGAACAGTGCATTTGCTATCCATTAAATCCGATGGATATTCGGCAAACAAAAGAACAGCTGCGCGAGTTGGCTTTACTTGACCATTTTCATTTT
>LCJH01000067.1 GCA_000999595.1 Microgenomates group bacterium GW2011_GWA2_44_7 | reverse complement strand
GGGAAAAGAAGAAGCCAAATAAGCAAACGCGTTAGCCAAAGTGTGTTAGGCAAGCAGATGGTCATAAGATCAATATCAGCTGTTTCTTCGCAGTTATTCATAGCCAAACTTCCGGTCACGGCAATTGTCTTAATCCATGGGAGAATGACCAGTCTCTTCGAAACAGCTTTGGCTATTTGCCACTTAGTTTGACTTATAACTTGGCGCTTTTGGCGAAGAGCAAAGACATGTGTTTGATTGGGTAAACAATAAAGCGTACCTTTTTTTATCAACTGTTTTTTTTTAACCAGGTCTGAAAGATAAGCGGCAATTGTTTTTGTGGTAAGAGGTATCTTGTCGCTATAGACAGGGAGCCAATACTTTATTTCTTTTGCTGAAAGGGGGTAAGAAAACAATGAAGAGTACTTTACGGAAAGAAGTATCGAATGCTTAAGTTGAGACTTCGACACTTTATTTTATTGAGTCGAGACAGGAGCGGTCGGGACTTTGTAGGTGGAAAGAACCTGGGTGACTCCTGAAGCGACGGTCGGAAGAACGGATTTTGAATCTTTGCCACCGGTAACAATGCTATTAACGGCGTCTTCAAAATATTTTGAGATACGAGAATTAATTCCGGTGGGGCCATCGTAAGTATTACCGGCAAGATACCAGGACTTAGCGTTGGGGGCTTGGGCGATATAGGCTGACAATAAGGAATTTTTGATTAGTTGATCAGCAAGATCTCGGCGACTGTAAGGTTCCCCAAATTTACGAATCTGGGATTCACTTTGGAAGAGCGTTTGCAGTACCTCAGGTCCGCTTAAATATTTAAGGAAGTCCCAAGCGGCTTCCTGATTTCTAGAGTTTTTGGAGACCCCTTCAACCCAATAGCTGGCCCAAGTAACATTGGTTTCGGGGAGTTGGGGGACAGGCATGATGCCATAGTTTAGATTAGGATTTTGCGATCTTTTGGCCTCTTCAAAGTCAAAGACTCGCCAAGATGGCCCAAGATACATGGCCAGTTTCCCCTGGATAAACATGGTCGTGGAGTTTGGCAGAGACATGTCCCAAACACGACCTATCGTAACAAAGTTGGTATAAAACGTGAGGGCGTTCTCGGCTTCTTCCCCTATTGGATTTCGCAAGTCAACCCCGGCTTGGAGCATCATAAGAGCGAGGATATCTTGCCAGTGGTCAACATTGGACGCGGTACCGATGGCAATCCCTGATGTGGTTATGCGGCCCAGGTCATCTTTTTGGGTCAATTTCGAGGCGTAATCGACGAGATCGTTCCAATTTTGAGGAGGTTGGAGACCATTTTTCTGGAAAAGGTCAACATTGTAGTATAAAGCCAAACCGTCGTACTCCAAGGGTACGCCCATAATTTTGCCATCAAGCACCATATCGGATTGGACGACCGGGTAAAATGTGTTTTTGTATAAATCGGCGTCAAAGACTCCGGGGGGAACAGGTGAGAGATCATCACGGAGCATGGGGACCCAGGTGTTATGAAAACGAAAGATGTCCGGGCGGTTCTCTTGAGTTAAGCTGCTGTTTAACCGGTCACGGTAATCCTGAGGTGACTGACGAACGTACTGGATCGTAATGGCAGGATGAGACTTTTGATATTTATCAATAATCGGCTGCATTACCGATTCCGGTTCCCACAAGCCCCAGTAAACAATCGTAGTTTTTTTGGCGACGGACCCTTGGGGTAATAATCTTTTTAAGAGGACGACGGTTCCCAGGATAATTCCAATAATCAGGAGAAGGACGATTATTATCCACTTAAAGGATGATCCTGATGATGTGGATATTACGGTAGAGGAAGAGGTTTGATTGGCAGAAGAAAATACGGGTCGAGCTGCAGGAGAGGAGGGACTCGGGGAGGTTGCGGCAGCCGAGACTGGTTCTTGAGCGATGGGTGTTTGGTCGGGCATGAGCTTGCTTAGTTACTTACAATTAAAGTTCACCACTGCTTTTTTTGATTGAGCAATTGTCTGGGCAGAGTATAGTACCATGATATACTCAAAAACTTTGTCGAAATTTTTGAGTATAACGAATCTCATCTGATTTTTCGCTCTAAGAGCTGCAAATCAGAGTAAGATTAGTATATCATAAGCCATGGATAAATTATTAGAAAAGAAGCCGAAGTCTTTCATCGGTAACAAGTATTTAATTCTGGGTGTTTTGGTGGTATTTGGCATAGGCATATTGGGCGTTGTTTTAAGACAATATTATTCGGAGAGAATTTTTCCCGGGGTACGAGTTGGAAAGGTTTCACTGGGAGGTCTAGACTTTATCCGGTCGGAGGAGCTTTTAGAAAGTGAGGTGACCAAGCTACCATCTTTCTTTACTTTACGAAATACTGAAAAAAAGTGGATTATCACTCGAGAGCAAATTGGTTTGAAGGTGAATGTTAAAAGATCCTTGACCTACGCAAAACTTATAGGACGAAGAGGTGACTTATTTACCAGAATCAAGGAAATCGGAACGGCGGTAGTTAAGGGGATCGATATGGGGATCGTGGTCGATTGGGATGAGGGAACGTTTCAGAAACAAATAGCGCTGTTGGCTTTTGGGGTGGAAAAGTTGCCGGAGAGTCCGAGCCTCTTGATTGAAAACGAAACGGTGATTATAAACCGCGGTAGAAACGGTGAACTTATTCGGAGAGATACTCTTAAGGAAGATCTGGAAAAGAACCTGAGAACGGGCATAAATAGTGAAATTTTATTGCAAACAGTTCCGGCTGAGGTTGAACTTTCACCCAGCGAGGAGGCGATGTTAAGGTCCAGGGCAGAGAGATTGATCGGGAGCAAGATTATGTTAATAGACCCGGAAGAGGAGGAAGAAAACACGGTGGTTTTAACAGATAAAGAAATCGTGGGCTTTTTAGCCACAAGTGCGGAGGAGGAAATTGATAATCTAAAGTTGACCGATTATGTGGCTTCGCTCGCTGAGACTTTGAACAAGTCGCCGGTAAATGCGAGTTTTCAGTTTATTCCATCAACGGGAAAGGTGAGTGTATTTAGGCCATCAAGGGAGGGGGTTACACTGGACAGATCGAAGGTAGTTGATCAAATTGATAGACAGTTAAGAATTATTATCGGGGGCGGAGAGAGGGCGCTGACAGTAGAGCTGCCGTTTATTAAGACAAATCCGGAGATTACTACGGATGAAGTTAATGATTTAGGAATAAAGGATTTACTGGGTAAAGGGATATCCTATTATGCGGGTTCGATTCCAGGTAGAATTCATAATATTATTTTGGCGACATCAAGGTTAAACGGGGTTTTGGTAGCCCCCGGCGAGGAATTTTCTTTTAATAAAGCGCTGGGAGACGTTTCGGCTGGCACCGGCTATCAACAAGCGTATGTAATAAAAGGCGGTAGGACGGTCTTGGGAGACGGAGGCGGAGTTTGTCAGGTGTCAACGACGCTGTTCAGGGCGGTATTAAATGCTGGCTTACCGATAGGTGAAAGATGGGCGCATGCTTATCGAGTTCACTATTACGAGGAAAATTCCGATCCTGGGTTGGACGCGACGGTGTATGCTCCGTCGGTTGACTTTAAGTTCAAAAACGATACAACGGCATACATTCTGATACAAACCAAAGTTGATGAGAAGAAAGAATTAGTCACTTTTGAACTCTATGGAGCAAGCGACGGCCGAAGAGCATCGATCAGCAAGACAAGAGTCTGGGAGGTGACTGCGCCGCCTCCTCCTTTGTATCAGGACGATCCGACGATCTTGGTAGGTAAGGTAAAACAAGTTGATTTTGCGGCTTGGGGAGCCAAGACTGCTTTTGATTGGAAAGTAACCAGAAACGGTGAGATTCTTGAGCAAAAAACCTTTTACTCCAACTACCGACCATGGCAAGCGATATTTCTAAAAGGGACGAAGCCGATATAGTATACTGGTGCGCTGCCAACAATGGGGTTTATGAAGACGATTATTCGAACGATAAGAGAAGAAGAAATTCCAAAAATCGCACAGTTTTTCGGTGCGAGTAAGTGGAATCTAAGCACAAAGAAAGACGATTTAGAAAGATTATTAACGACGCAATTTCATCGGCAAGAGAGTCTACTCAACGCTATTTTCGAGAAAGAGTCTGGTGTAGTTCTTGGAGCCATCATGGCTACCGGGAAGGGCGATACTGTCTGGATCACAAACCTTTGGGCAAAAGAGGAGGGATTTTATGAACTTGTTAAAAAACTCGTGATGGTGGAGGAAAAGGTCTGTCGGCATTACGGATACTCCCAGATATTTTTAGCAGCGCTGGTCGCGCAGAAAAATTTTTTGATCACTTTGGGTTATAAACCACGGTTACTGTTTACCTTTTCGACACACAGAAAAGAGTTGTTTAACCTCTTTAGCGAACTCTACCCATTATGGATTGAAGCAGGCGGCCAGGAAGTAAAAGTGCTTCTGGGTGGAGACCATTTAGATGAGAGCATTAAGTCGGAGCTGCGAAATTATCCTTTAAAGACAGACTATCTGTTTTTAAAATACTTATGAGAATCTTGGGGATTGAGACGTCGTGCGATGAAACAGCGGCAGCGGTGGTGGAGGGCCAGCCGGGTAGTACTAAACCACTGAAGATTATCTCCTGTGTAGTGGCAAGTTCGGCTGAGTTACAGGCAAAATTCGGGGGAATTGTTCCGGAGCAAGCGGCAAGACAGCAAATTAAAGTAATGATACCGACTTTATGGGAATGCCTTAGGCAGATGACGGAGGTCGGAGGACCGAAGACGGAAGACGGAGATATAAATAAGATGCGACGATATGGTGATGGGATCGATGCAATTGCAGTAACGATTGGACCGGGATTGGTAGGAAGCTTACTCGTTGGAGTAGAGACGGCTAAAACCTTGGCTTATGCATGGGAGAAACCGATTATTCCGGTAAACCACCTGGTGGCACATCTTTACGCTAATTTTATTAAAAAAAATCAAGAATTAAGAATTACGAATCAAGAAGAATTACCATTATTCCCAGCGATCGGGTTGGTTATCTCAGGCGGGCATACGGATATGGTCTTGATGAAAGACCATCGGGAATTGCGGCTAATCGGAAGGACAAGGGATGATGCGGCGGGTGAATGTTTTGATAAATGTGCAAGAATGCTGGGTCTCCCCTATCCAGGGGGACCGGAGATAGCAAAATTGGCGGACAAGTGGATTTTTGAGAAGTCAAAAGTTAAAAGTCAAAAGTCAAAATTTGATCTATTTCCGAGACCGCTTTCTGATCAGGATAATTTTGACTGGAGCTTTTCTGGTTTAAAAACCGCGGTGTTATATTATTTACAAAAAAATAAAGGGGTAAAGCTGAATCGCTTAAGAAAATTCGGAAGAGGTAAGCAGGACCAGACGGATCTTGCAAGAATCTCGGCGGAAATCCAGGAAGCTATTTGTCAAAGTTTAATAATTAAGCTAAGCAAGGCGATTAAAAAATATAAACCAAAATCGTTGCTGGTTGCAGGAGGTGTTGCGGCTAATAAAAGATTAACGCAGATGCTGGTTCAATTGAACCGAGGGGAAGAGTGGAAGCTTTTTGTCCCGCCCCCTAAGTTATGTACGGACAATGGTGCTTATATTGCCGCGTATGCTTTTTATCGGTATTCCCCTAAAGATTGGACAAAGATTGAGGTAAACCCGGGGTTGGCGATTACAGACAGGACATAGCTGAATAAGTTAAGATACATTTGCGACATTGAGATTAAGTGACTCACTTCGCCAGAGCCCCCCTTAAGTA
>LCJH01000066.1 GCA_000999595.1 Microgenomates group bacterium GW2011_GWA2_44_7 | reverse complement strand
TGTCTGGGGGAATGGTTTCGCCCTGCCTCGACTGATTTCCCGCCCGCAGGAGGGGTCTGGGGAGGAATGCGGGCGGGTTTCGGAATCATTTTTTCAAAAACGAATTTTGAATTTTGTTTTTCAAAATTCGTCGCCATAAATTTTTGTTTGATTAAATTCATTTTATTTGGTAGTATAACAATAAGGGCAATAACCTAGTATACTACAATACTACCAAAACTTTATTTATATGACAAGTGGAAAAACAATCAGCGAAAATATTAAGAAATTGCGCGCCAAGCTTGACTTAACCCAAGATGATTTAGCCAAGAAGGCGGACATTAAATATACAACGCTTATGAAGGTCGAAAGTGGCACAGTTAATAAGCCAAGCGTTCAAACTATGGCGAAAATCGCCAAGGCTCTTGGTGTTTCGATAGAGGATTTGCTATAATAGCCATATATAAACTTAATCAAAAAAATATTATGAAAAAATCATTTATATTACTGGACCAATGGTTGATAAATATGAAGCATATCAAATAAATAATAATGAATGTTTGACTAAAGGATATAAATTTAATTCATTAAGCATATATTGGACAACAAAAGAAAAATTTAATTCGATTGATCTTAAAAATTTAAAGTTGGCAGATATGACTTTACTGTTAGAAAATATTGAACCATCAGGTGGGTATATTAGTGATAGTAATCCTTTAGTAAAAGAAGATGTTGAATATTCTATTGCTGGATTTTCTAATGGGAAATTAATTTTTTATAAATCCAAGCAAACATCAGAATACAATAATGGTAGTCAGAAAAAAATTGAGACCTTCAATAGTCCACTGATAAATCAAGAACCCAAAATTCAAAATCCTCAACCAAATAAAATTACGCCAACACCTACGCCTTCACCAAAAATTACACCGACACCTTCTGACCAACCAATAGTTATTCCTACACCCGAACCTGTAAGAAGAGGATTTTGGCAATCTATCTCTTGCTTCTTTAGTGGATTGTTTGGTAGAGGTTGCCGGTAGTATTCAGTTTTATGCTATATGAACAGAAATTTTTATTTTCTTTGTTGTTGACGCTAATTGTCGAAATTCCGATTGCCGTTTTTCTTGTAAGGTATCTCTATAAATACAAAGAAATAAAAACTTCTAAAATCGTTTTTGTGGGCTTAATTGCTTCCACATTAACTCTGCCATATTTTTGGTTTATTCTTCCCGCTTATATTGTAAGTAGAAGTTTGTATATATTTATTGGCGAGATTTTGATTATTTTTATAGAAGCAACTATTTACAGTCAATTTTTTTGAAAAAATGATTCCGAAACCCGCCCGCATTCCTCCCCAGACCCCTCCTGCGGGCGGGAAATCAGTCGAGGCAGGGCGAAACCATTCCCCCAGACAAATTGTTTCGCCCTGCCGAGTCCGTTTTAATCATTTGGATTTTGCTCGAAATACATTCGAACTTTGTCCAACAAACACCGCCAGTTGGGGAAAGAAAGCGGTGTAGTTAATAAGCTAGGCGTTTAAACTATGGCGAAAATTGCCAACGCACTTGGAGTTAACATTGAAGATTTGTTAAAGTATATTCAATCATTATGAAACTAAATAATAATATCAATTCACTCGTAATTTTTATTGTATTTGTTGTCGTGTCTATCACTAACACAAATTTTGTGTTAGCCGCCCCCGCACGGGAATTTTTTGTCATTAATGAACAAGCTAAACAATGCGGTATTTATTGGCCAGGCGATGAGTTTTCACAAAATAAGTTGCCTGTTGGTTGGAAAACTTATGAACCTAAAAAGAGCCTTGTTCTTAAAACTCCCTATGGGACTTGTAACGGTGAGTACATTAATCAAGAGCAATATTATCAAGGATGTGCTCAACAAATTGGATATAAATACGTTGATTATAAAAATATTCCCTATACAACAAATGATGTTGCTAAATTTGACGATGGCGGGTGGAAGTGTAGTCCGAGAGCGGGAAAAGATTACTATCAAGGATTTCTCATAAATGAAAAAAATAAGGAACTTACAACATTGATAGATTTTTCGCTTAAAAAAGCTAACCAGACTGCTTATCCAACTGAAGGACAGTGTACTCTTACAGACAAAAATTGGGTTCCATATGAATACCAAGAGAATTCAGGAATGTATGAAGGCAAAATTGTTACCCCTTTTGGAGAATGTAATAATTTTAGCGACTATGACTATAAAGTATGCTGTAATCAACTCGGTTTAACCGATGTGGAAAGAGATCTGATTGCCAGTAGGACCAATGAAAACATTAATAGTAATTTAAACAAAAAAATATACATAGCAATTGCTGTCATGCTAACGATAGTATTTATTGCGGTAATTTCTGGTTTAATTTTGTTTAAAAAAAATAAAATGAACTTGCCGTCAAGCTCAGCAGAGTCGAGCATAGCTGCGGGCCCGCCCGCCGAGCCCAGCCAGTTCGAAATAGCATGACAGATTTTAATAAGCTTTATCAAGAATATGGTGAATATAATATTCTTTATAATCAGTTAAATATGCCTTCCCCTTCGATGGAATATGCATGGAGAAAAACAAAGAAAATCATACAAGATGAGGCGCAAAATCTAATAAATAAATCACAAAAAGATATGGCAATTTGTGATATTGGGTGTGGTAATGGGGCGTTAATTATTCGGCTAGACGAACTTACACGGAATCTGCCTCAGCGGGTAAGTTATGAAGGATTTGAACTCTCGAATCCGTTTGTAAACTACGGCAGGCAAGCAGCGAAATTCAAAAAGCTTCCTAACATTTTTTTTAAAAGATTCGACATAGAAAAGGACCATTTTCAAAACAAATACGACATTATAATTTGCACTGAGGTGTTGGAGCATTTGCATGATCCCAAAAATGCTTTGGAAAGAATACACCATTCCTTAAATAACGGTGGAGTTCTTTTATTATCAACACCAAATTCAAAAAATTTAATCAAATACCCGTTCCCATTTCTTAAAAAAATAGTTACTGGTAGAGATTCGCACGAGTTGGCTAAATTTTTAACAAAGAAAGAACATCAATTTAAACTCGCCGAGCTAGAACAACATTTATATGTTTATTCTCATAGGGAATTGAAGAATATTCTAAAGCAGCTCGGATTTACTATCTATCGAGCGCCTCGGAGCACGACTTTATTTGGAGGTCCATTTTTAGACAATCACTCTTTATTATTTGCGGTAACTATTTTGTTCGATTCATTTTTTGATTTAATTTCTCCTCCTCAACTTGGATGGGACAATATATTTTTTTGCAGGAAGGATAATCGGGCCTAATTTACTCGCCCGAAGGGCTACCTTTGAGAAATAGTTCGAATATTTTCGTAAAGAGACCGCTAGTTGGGAAATTATTTCACCTCAAGCCAACCACCTTCGGAATGCCCTGAGACATCGGGAACATACATTTGATATGCTTGGGCTGGTGGATGATGATAACGGCCAGGAGTGGTCGCTCTTGCCCGATACATCACTTCGTAAACACCAGCGGGTAGATAGTTGGCAAATAATGTTGTTCGGTCGTCGTGATATTCTTTGTGTTCAAAATATAAGAGCTGATTACCTTTTTCTTTTGCATTAGGTCGCTCTTTATTTAGGACACCGACATTTTTAAGACTTTCATTTACTGACTCAAGACCTGCAGGTAAAGTATCTTCTATAACTACAAAATATCTTTCTTCCGGGGTGACAATGATTAAGCGCACCCAGACTTCGGTGTTTTCGTTGATCGTGTCAATCGGTAATATTTTTCCTTTGCTATCTACAAATTCTCTTACAACCACCATTCCTTGTTCCGACGGTTCAATCTTGGAGAAAGGCAAATAATACTTAAGGTTGATATTGTAGTAAAGATTTCCGTCTCCACTCTTGGTAATCCTGAGGTCGCTTTCGCCTCCGATATTAAAGTCAGAGATGGAAACTGCATATTCCTGAAGTTTTAACAAGTCATCTTTTGTAAATTTGCCCTCCTTTAGAATTTTTCCATTTAATTCCAGTCGATAATCCTCATTTACTTTCTGATCTCCCTTGCCCAAAAGTTGGTAAGAAATCGCTTTAATTACGGCGGCAGTGTCACGCGTAGTTGACCAGTGATTGTCAGTTCTGATAGACATTAAATGCCTGACAACTTCCGGTATTAGGGGATTCTTTTTATCAAATAAAGTGATTACCTCAAGAACGCTGGCGGTAGTGGTGGTGTTACTGCCCATGAAACGATAGTCACTTTTGGGTTCTTCCCTCGCAATACATATAAGATATAGGCTTGGGTGTTGAGCGATAATCCTTTTCCACCTCCGGATAATTGGCTCTCTAAAAACTGCTGTGCTTTTAGCAGTGTCTGATCGGCGACTGTAAACTTGTCCGTTTTCGCTTCGGAGAGCGCTAAGTAGGCATAGGCGGTTAAGAATGGGTCACTTGGATACTCCGTCCACCAACCCCAACCTCCATCCGCGTGTTGTGAGTTATTCAAGCGCTGAATACCATCGTTGATAATGTCGGCCAGTTGTTTCGTTTCAATTGAGCCGCTCTTGTCAATCTTTGCATTTATTAGAATGCGATGGACAAAAACAGCAGGCATAAATCGGCTGGTTATTTGCTCGGTACTGTAATAAGGATAATTGAATAGAAATGGAAGAGCATTAATACTGGCGCTTCCCAGCGAAGGTGAAAAACTTACACTGGCTGCGCCTTGGGTAGGATCTAATTCCTTGGGCAAGACGACTTTCTCTGAAGCGGTGTCTTTAGCTTGACCTGATGTAGCGACCACCTCTGGAACGCTGTATGACTTAATGGGCAAAGTCATTTCGACTGTATCTTTGGCAGTTTTATCTGACCCTTCAACCGTTAGTTTAATTCTTGCCGAAGTTGTGGCGTTGGCGACGGTTGCCCAAGTAAGTTTTACTTGAGCTCCGTCAGCTAAAACCAGTTGTTTTGATTTTTCTTCAGTTATCTGCAAGCCTTCACTTTCAATCCTCGCGGTAAGAGTTTGCTCTTCGCTGCCGGTATTGACAATAATTGCACCTAGTTTTGCCTCATCGCCGATTGAAAGGAAGCGTGGCAAGAGGGGTCTGATTAACACATCGCGACTTACTGTAACTTCGGACACTTTTGAGCCAAAAGCTGCCTCTTGTGAATTGGCAATCGCCGCTAATCTCCAGGTTGTTAAACTATCAGGAAGCGGGATTTCGATTTCTGCTTTGCCGTCGTTATTTGTTTTTAAAGTAGGATTCCAGTAAGCAGTATCGGGAAAATTACTTCTGGAGGTATCGTTTCCCCCTTTTTGGTTGTGGACATAGAAATCTCTTGCAAAATAGGTTCTGTATTTTTCGATCTCGAGATTGTATACATCGAAATTTCCTCGGACTTGCTCAATAGAAAATACCTTCATTGGTTGATTGTTTTTATCCAGCAGATAATCGTTAATTTCAACTTCTCCTGCAGTCATCCACTTCCCGTTTACGAATAATCGATGAACAGGGGTAACTCGCAAATCCCCATTGATGATGAGGTATTGATCGACATTGTGTTTATAGATTTTTGTCACCTTCGCTTCAATGAGCTTAGGAGAAATATCACTTTCTCTGGTTAAGACAATGTCTCCGACTTTTATGTCCTGAATGTTTTGATATGTATCACCTTTCATCAGGATAGGAGTATCACCTGTAAAACATCCGCCCCCACTGCCGCCTTTAGATCCGAGGTTGGTGTTCGCATTAATACGATCAATGGAGATCGTGAGGAGTTGAGAGGTAGAGACCTCAAGATTTCTGGGCTGATAAAAGGTCTTGTAAATATCAGGCAGCTCAACATTTGATATATCCCATACGGCTTTATCAACCAAACCAACCGCTAATTCCGTAGAAATAGCGTGACCTAATAAGTCTTTCGTTTCGATGGTCGCTTTGAGGGTATCTTTCGGTTTGTATTTCTTCTTGTCGGTTGTTACATGAACATCGATTTGCTGCTTTTTGTCAGTGACCTTTATCTCTGTATAACCAACTTTAAATTCTGCGGGTTTCTTGACTTGGTTACCGCCTCTTACTAAAACGGCTCCGATGAAAGTGTTGGGGGTGTATTTTGGAGGCACTGCCATGGTGAAATTGTTGGACAAATCATTGGTGTTGACAACTTTGTAATCCAGAACGCTTCCTCTCTCGGCGGTGAGTAGGGTCTTGGCTGAATCCGAAGCAAACGGAGAGGCGACAAAAACTGAAAGATTTTCACCGACTAGGTAGTCACGCTTATCGGTGACAAGGATAATTCGATCGTTATTTTCTCTTGCTGTTGAGAAGCCATAACCTGAAACCCATAAAAAGCTTCCACTGGTGTTTTTGTTTCCATTTCTGTCTGCAACTGTTCCAACAACTTTATATGTTCCTCCCGCTGATGGGGTGAAGGAGGCGACTGCTCGTCCCAAGGAATCAGTGGTAACTACCATGCTGGTTACAAGAGAGTCGCTGGGTTTACTCGTGTAATAAAACTGCCCGTCGTCTGGGTCTTTTTCTCGGACTGTTTCCCAGGTTCTTTTATAAAAGTCGATCGAGACAGGAGTATCGGAAACCTCGTTACCGTTTAGATCAACGCTAACCACTTCAACCCGAGCTTCTTTACCAGACTGGTTGGCATAACTTACCGGTCTGAGTCCTGCATATAACCCGCCCTTGTGGACCGTAAATTCTTGGGAAGCGGCAATTGACTGGTTGTTGATATCATTTACTGTTGCTTCAACCAACATTCTTTGGCTTGTTTTTTGTTTGCTTATGTCAAGCGGAAGAGTAAGTTCCAGGTCGCCTTTGACATTTGTTTTTCCTTTGCCTTCTGTAACTTTTTTCCCTGAAAAATAACTTGATCCTGAGTAATACCACCAGGGCCGTGACCAGTAAGAATCCGGATCTCCAAACTCAAACCGCCAATCCTTATCCCAACGGAACGAATAGTCTTGAGTTTGCAGCACCCAAGTTACGGGAGCATCCGAAACTGGTGCGCCAAAATAATAAGAGGCATTAATGGCGACATCCGCACTTTCTCCTTGAGTGTAGGCGTCTTTGGCGGGTTTAACATTTACCGCCAAGTCCGGTTTTTTATATTCTTCTACCTGGAATTGTTGGGAGTAGGAATTGCCTTGAAAAGTAGACCCTACCCGGTAGTAACCCAAATTCGCATCTTTGCTTAAAACGAATTCTCCAGAGAACGAACCAAAGGTAGTGATTGGTAGATCTTGTGAGTAAACTGATCTGTTCTGGGCGTCATTTATATCTACTTTAACCAATTCTGCCGGTTGAAGATTCTCATAAATTCCGTCATTGTCTTTTTTAATTACCCCTTTGAAGTAAACTTTTTGTCCTGGCCGATAGATGGGGCGGTCTAGTGTGAGGAAGAGTTTGTAATCTTGTTTGGTGGAGTAATCTTTGGACTCGTTTGCACTGTAATAACTTGGCAACCCGAAATCATAACGGTTAATACCCTGACTCCAAGCACTGGCGGCAACTACAAGATCATCGTCTTTTTGACCAAAAACAAACAGGCTGTTTTTCTGGAATAAATCCACATCTTTCAGAAACACACCGTCGGTATTTGAAGTTCCTTCGCTAAGTATATTTCCTGAACTGTCGGTTAATTGTACTTTCATCCCTGAGACGACATCGCTTGTCGACTGGTTTACCGCCCATGTAAAAATTTGTTTATCACTCTTTTTAACAGTAACGGTAGATCTGCTTACAATCATGACCATATTATCGTGAGCACCTTGCGGAATGCGCATATCGAGGAAGTAAAATCCAGGAGGAATCTTTTCTCCTGAATCCGTAGTGACTTTGGTTATGACATGGACCGGGGTGTTAAGTTCAGCTTCATATGTTTCACTCCATGAACGAACTTTTTCAAGCCGGTTGGTGTCGTAGTCCTGCCAGTTACGACAGGCCTTATTAGAGCACTGCTGCTCATAACGTCTGCGGTAAAGATCAAGTAAATCTTCTCTTTTTAGCTTATAAAGTGAATAATCAATTTTATTGGCATTAATGGCTTGAGAAACGATGCG
The DNA here is from genome assembly GCA_000999595.1 of Microgenomates group bacterium GW2011_GWA2_44_7. Classification (GTDB taxonomy): domain Bacteria; phylum Patescibacteriota; class Microgenomatia; order GWA2-44-7; family GWA2-44-7; genus GWA2-44-7. Next base: position 118 of record LCJH01000066.1, on the reverse strand, counting down.
GGGGATTACCTCTTGGTTAAATGCCCCAAAATATGTCCCCGAGGGATAAATGCTGACAGACGGTTTATAAGCAGCGGTGGTAAAATTAAATTTATAAGGACGGCCAAGTGGCACTCCG
>LCJH01000065.1 GCA_000999595.1 Microgenomates group bacterium GW2011_GWA2_44_7 | reverse complement strand
ATTTGTTCAAAAAAGTCGGTTCGAACTTTCAAATTAAGGATCGAACCGTACTTTTTGAGCCACGCGGAGCGTGGCGAATCCTTGCAGAATCAGGATTTTTTGGGGGGAATACATTTGTGTCGGCGCTTCGCGCCGACCCCATTTCGGCTTCCAATTCCGATTTTCAATTTTGGCGGAGAGAGAGGGATTCGAACCCTCGGTGACCTTGCGGCCACACAGATTCTCCAAATCTGCGCACTAGACCAACTATGCGATCTCTCCGGGTACGGTTATTTTAACAAAGAAAGTGTCAGTTTGTGTTTTTATTGGGTTTTGTTACACTCGGGCTGTGGATGATATTGAGGAAGTGAAGTCGAAGACGGATATCGTGGCGATTATCTCGGAATACGTGCCGATTAAGAAGGCCGGAAGAAATTACAAAGGTCTCTGTCCATTTCATGGAGAAAAGACGCCTTCTTTTATGGTCTCGCCCGAGCTGCAGATTTATAAATGCTTCGGCTGCGCAGCCAGTGGAGACGTTTTCGATTTTCTGATGAAGATTGAAGGGATGGAATTTGGCGAGACACTTCGGAGTCTTGCCAAAAAGGCGGGGCTAGTTCTTAAGGATCGTGTCACCGATACGCCCAGCGGGAGACTGAAGGAGCGACTGTATCAGGTTAATCACTTAACCGAAGAGTTTTATCATTTTCTTCTGACCCAACATCGAGTCGGAGAAATGGCCCTGAAGTATGTGCTTGAACGGGGGATATCTCGAGAGAATATTGATATGTTCAGAATTGGATTTTCTCCTAATATGTGGGATGGTCTACAGCGCTATATGATCCAAAAGAAAAAAGCCACGCTCGATGAACTGGAGTCGGCCGGGATGATAATTCGAAAATCTGTTGCCGGGTCCAGCGACCGAAGCTTTTACGACCGGTTCAGGGGACGGTTAATGTTTCCCTTAAGAGACCATCGCGGAAACACCGTCGGATTCTCGGGGAGAATAATCCCAGGAGTGACCGCGATGAGTGGTTCCTCATCGTCTGCCGAAGACGGGCCGAAATATCTTAATACTCCCGAAACAGAAATTTATCATAAACGCTCAATTCTCTATGGACTGGACATATCCCGACAAGAGGTTAAAAGGACAGATCAAGTAGTGGTAGTTGAGGGTGAAACTGATATGATCTCGTCCTACCAGGCAGGCGTTACCAATGTAGTTGCTATCAAGGGCTCTGCCCTAACGGAGGATCATGTCAAGCTGCTGCGCAGATTCGCCTCCGAAATGGTTATGGCTCTGGATACTGATTTTGCCGGCGATATGGCTGCCAGGCGGGGCATCGAAATGGCAGATATCGCGGGCTTTTCTATTAAAGTTGCCAAGTTAAAATACGGGAAAGATCCGGATGAGTGCGCCAAAAAGTCTCCCCAACTGTGGAAAGATTCCGTTAAAGAAGCCGTCGGAGTATACGACTTTTTAATGGAATCAGCCGTAAATCGCTATGGTTTGCAAACCGCCGAGTCCAAAAGAAGTATAGGCAGAGAACTGATACCAATTTGGGCAAAGATCTCAGATCCCATCATGCGCGCGACCTTGGTAAAAGAATTAGCCAAAAAACTAGATATCTCAGAAAGTGTAATCAGCAGTGAAGTAGACAAGGCGTCTAGTAAGCCGGGGGAAGTGTCGACTCAAACCTTTGTTGCAAAGACACAAGCCAATCAAGAACGACGGGGGAGACTCGAGAGGTATCTTTTGGCCTTAGCCTTCCAAAAGGATCCCAAAATGCTTTTAGGTAGTGAGGTTCTTAATTTAGTTGACGAAATAGCCTTGAATCGTATTGTCCAGCTCTACCAAGAGAATCGCAAAAAGAAACCGGACCAATTTAGAGATCTGCTGCCCACCGAGCTGCAAATGGTTTTCGGAGAATTAATGTTAATTGATTTAAGTGAGACACTAGACGATGATAAGAAACTTGAAAAGGAATATAACAAAGTAATAAACGAATTAAAAAAATTGGACTTAAGAGCAAAGGTGACAGTGGCCTCAAAGGAAATAGAAAGGCTGGAAAGCGACGGCTCCGAAGCGGAATCGACAAAGGTCCAAAAGCAGTTAAAATCCCTTTTAGAATCTATAAAACAAATTGAGAAGGAGAACGTTGTATAATCAGAGGGGGATAGCGTAAATCTTGATTACTGGAGTCTAATTTAAAAATGCCCGGTACGGGCAGTTTTGCTTTATAAGCACAATTCACAGACAAACATGGCAGAACTTAGAACAGAAGTAAAAAAATTAATCGATCAAGGTAAGAAACAAGGATATCTAACAATCGACGATATTTTAGTTGTCTTTCCCGAGGCCGAAGAAAACCTGGCGGAAATTGACGAATTCTTTACAAAAATACAAGCTTTCGGGGTAGACGTTTTTGAGACCGTTACCGAAGAAGAGCTTAAGGAAGGAGAGAAGGGTCTTACCGATTTGGAAAAAGAGCTGGCTGCTTTAGCCACGCTCGAAGAAGGATCGTCAACCGATCCGGTGAGAATGTATCTGCGGGAAATCGGACTCCGCTTCTGAAATTTGCGGATGAAATTAGTCTTGCCAAACATTATGAAAAAGGGGAGAGATGGGCAAAGCAAAAATTGATAGAGTCAAATTTAAGACTCGTCGTCTCTATTGCTAAAAAATACATCGGACGAGGGCTTTCTCTTCTTGATCTTATCCAGGAAGGGAATCAGGGTTTGATCAGAGCTGTGGAAAAGTATGACTGGCGAAAAGGTTATAAATTTTCTACCTATGCCACTTGGTGGATAAGACAGGCTATAACCAGAGCCATCGCGGATCAGGCCAGGACCATCAGAATTCCGGTCCACATGGTTGAGACAATTAATAAACTCATTCGAACTCAACGAAGACTCACCCAAGATTTAGGTAGAGAACCGTTACCCGAAGAAGTGGGGGAGGTAATGGGGATGGATGCCGACAGGGTCCGCGACATTCTAAAAATTGCCCAAGATACCACCTCGCTGGAAGCCCCCGTGGGAGAGGAAGACGACAGTCGACTGGGGGATTTTATTCCGGATCAGAAGGAAGCCCCCTTCGATGCCGCCTCGAGAGCACTTCTTACCGAAAACGTGGACGAGGTTTTAGGAACATTGTCCGAGCGGGAAGCAAAGGTATTAGAACTCAGGTTTGGCTTACGGGGCAACAATCCGATGACACTGGAAGAAGTAGGCAAGGTATTTGGAGTTACTCGGGAGCGAATTCGACAGATTGAAGCGAAGGCGTTAAGAAAACTTAAACACCCTTCCCGACGCAAAAAACTTCAAGACTATCTGGAATAATTCTCAGATTCAAACTTCATTCAAGTAAATTCCATTTTACAGATCCGATCGGCATTGGTGATCGCACTTGCTTTTAAAGAAAAGATATCCTATAATACGCCAAATTCTTAGGAACCTCACTGCCGCCTACCCCCATAACTCCTAAGTTACCTATAATACCTTCTCTTATGAGAAAAATTTATATCATTCTTTACATATTTCTTGTATTACCGGTCATATTCCTTGCTTCAAAAACGAACATCCTGGCGGCATTAACCTATGGGTCAGGTATATATACCAATTTATGTGGCTCAGGGACTGACGCCTCATTTCATAATTGTAGCGGAGCCTGTAGTACAGAAAATGGCTCTTGTGCTACAAACGGTCCTTTCGTAGTTAGGTTTACTTGTAATGGCAGCGTTACAGACTGCAGGGAAAACGAACAGCCTTTTTCTAACTCTTATAGTCTCGATCGAGCCGCCTGTAATACCACCGTGCAGATTGATGTTTTTGATCAAAATTGTCGAGCTTCAGGCGGTTGGGACTGTGGAGATGGAAGCCTTAAAGACTACCTTGTTTGGTATTCTGGTTCCTGCGGGGTGGTTCACCTTCCCACTCCCACCCCGACCCCAATTCCAACCCCCAAACTACCGACTCCGACAATCACCCCTACGCCTACCGTTCTAGTTGCCCCAACATTGACTCCTATCCCTACTCCGCTCCCGACTTTAACTCCTGCGCCCACCGCGACTTCTACTGTCATGCCGACGCCGACGGAGGGACCCGGGCGTGGCGGTGGTGGCGAAAGCGGCCCGGTCAGTGCGCCGGTTGCGATGTTTAGTCGGTGCGATTCTTTAGTCGCCTCTTCAAATAATACTGTGGCCCCTTCTGATGTTATTTTTAATGTTAAGTGGACAGAGACTAAGAACGGTGTCAACCGCTATCGGTTCTGGTTTGGGGATGGCACTAATAAGGAGACTGATGTTCCTGTAATTTTGCATCGTTATCTTAACCCCGGTAAATATCACGCCAGTGTCGAGATTAGAGACTCCGAAGGAAATTGGAAATCCAGCGATGCCTGTGCCACCGACATTGTCCTTTCTGCTCTTCGTCGTCCGGCGGTATTACCGGCAACCGGTGCTCCCATCTCTTTTTCCCTCCTTGGTCTTCTGGGCGGAGCATTGGGTTTTGGCTTGCTATTTAAGAAAAGGTGACCTTTTCAGAGCCGTCTCTTTGTTGATATTTCTATGAATTCAAGGAAGTTAATTATTATTGTCTCCCTAGCGCTTTTTGGAACGTGGTTGGTCTTTGTCATAGGGCCGGTCGTCTCCGCGGAGACGGATTATCATCTGCGGACAAGCGGCATTAATTTGTTAGCGGTTAATAAACCCGTATGGTTTGACAAAGAAGAGCCAAGACTGATAATCCCCGGTATCTTTTTGGACGAACTAATAAAGTTCGGGGTAAACATCAGCGACCAAAAAGCATCCGAAGAAGCTTTAAAAAACAGCGTTGTCCAAGCAGCCGGAACCGGTTTCCCGGGATCAGGGAAAATGGGCTACTATTTTGCCCATTCATCACATCCATCTTTTTTTTCCGGCCACAAACCCCCCTTTGCCCTTCTTGCCAAATTGCGATCAGGGGACTTAGTTTTCATTGCCTACAACGGCACTAAGTATGGCTATGTCGTCACGGGTTCGAAAATTATTGAGCCAACTGATACGTCATTTTTAGATCAGGCTTACGAGGAGGAAACGATTGTCCTTCAAGGATGTTGGCCGCCGCTTACCACCTGGAAGCGGCTCTTGGTATTTGCCAAACGCTTACCCGGTGGTTTATGGCCGGCAGTAGCTTTGGAGCCAGCGCAAATGGCTAAAGCAAGATAAAATCCAACGTCCCAATTATCAGGTCGTTGAGCCTTATAATAATCTGGTGCCATCAATCACCAAACTTAAAATAGATAGCCCGGGTAAGTTGTTTATCATTGGCTTTAGGTTAATCATCATCTTCTGGGGCGTTTACTTACTTTTGGCAACTGTTGCTCGCTATAACAATTTCATCTCCGAATCAGTTGATGTTGCTTACTACCACTCGACCGTCTGGCAACTGTCAGAGTTCAGGGTTCCAAGAATTTGGGACACTCCGGACAGGTTCGTCTGGGGTGATCATTTCGAACCGATTTTGCTGTTTTTCATTCCTTTTTATTGGATCATCAAAGATGCGACAATTTTGATCTTTCTTCAGGCCTTTCTAACCATCTCAGGTATGATCCCCGTTTTTCTTTTAGTTAAAAGGAAATTTAAAAGTGAAACTTTAGCCTTAACGGTCTCTTTGGCTTATTCAGTTTTTGGGGGGCTTCAGATGGGCTATGCTTATGGCTTTCATCCGATCGTTCTCTTCCCCGCGATATTTTTATGGGCTTATTATTTTGTTGAAACTTCACAAAACCGATGGTATTTCCTGTTTCTTGCCCTCTCTTTGATGGTCAAAGAGGAAATAAGTTTTGTAATCGCCGCCTTCGGGATCTATCTTTTGTTTAAAAGGAAAAAACTGGTTGGGTTAACTACACTCTTGGCGGGAATTTCGTGGTATTGGTTTACCTTTAATCTGATCTTTCCGTTCTTCAATCCGGGTGGCTTTGGTCATTGGGGTCAATACGGCGATCTCGCTTCAGACGGGTTGGTATCTCTTGTCCAAAACTTCATAAACAATCCTTTATTGCTTATTCAAACCCTTGTCACCCCCGCATATAAGGTTGAGACTTTCTTTATCACTTTTGGGAGTTTTGCTTTCTTGCCGTTATTTTATCCCCCCACTTGGATTATGGTCGCCCCCCCGCTTTTTGAAAAATTACTCAGTTCCAATATCGCGGCTCTCAACGGCTTTCACTACAGCGCAGTGATCTGGGTAATCGTGACCGTCTCTTCAATCGAAGCTCTTGACTATTGGTTAAAAAAAATCCTTTCCTTAAAAAGGATCAAAAGTCAAAGTATGCTCACCATCTTCATACTTTCTTTTGCTATCTTGATGAATGTTTATAAAGGCTACCGGCCATATTCACTTACCAATCTCAATCTGAACTTCCTTGCCCGAGCAAGTCACGTAGATATTGTTTATAAAATTATCAGTAGTTTGCCCGTAAATGCCTCAATCTCCGCTTCTTATCAAATCGCCCCCCATATCAATAGACCGTTGGGGCTGATTCATCCCTTGCCCAATATGCCAGATCAACCGCTCGAAAACTCAGACTACGTCCTTATTGATTTTAATTTACCATTAGTTCTAAACACCCAAGAACAGCTCGTGACCTATCTTAGGCGGATCGAGGAAAGTGGGCAGTATGAGCTTATAACCAATCAAGAAAAAGTAGTCCTTTTAGGTAGGAAGGGGAGGTCTGATTAGCTATCCCAAGTCAGACCCCTTTTAACAATCTTTGCATCTAAGATTCTTATTTTCTTGTAGTTTTTGTTAGAAGAAAAAAACCTCACGAGGATTTTATAGGTGTCCACGTCAAAGCTATAAGGGCTGTCTTGAATATTTAGATTGCTGTCTTCGTCCCATCTACCGGACCCAAGAACACACCATTTATCAACAATAATAGATTCTGCATATCTGTCAGAACTTTCATGAACCAGAACCGGTCCTGCAAATGGCCATTTTTTATACCTGTATTGGGCAAACGCTTCAATAAAACGAACGTTATAAGAGTACGCCGGCTCCTTGTTGATACATGCGCCTCTACACCAACCGAGCTGGCACCAAAAACAAGCTGCTTTATCCTTACTCAAGCCGAGGAGTTTGGGGCACAATTGATGATCCTTAGCGACGGACATAAGTGTGTCTTTAAGTTGTTTTTCGGATCGGTAGATGCCGATTATGTTTTCTATCTCATCCGGTAAAATTGTGTCAGATATTTCCGTGTATACGCTTTGGTAACCGTCAGAGTTCAGGGCGGATTTGAGAATAATCATTCGTTGAAGGCGGCGTAGCTGCCGGTTATACAAAGGTTTATATCTCTTGATGTAGGTAGATTCCAAAAGAAGTGCGGATAGTTCCCCGGCCGTCTCAAATGTTTCGACTCTTTTTACCTGTTGGGCAATACTTACCTCTCGAACCGAGCTTCCGGTATCTGCAAAGTGCGATAATACCCGGTCTTTAATATTGATACTTTTGCCTATATAAAGAGGTATCTGCGACTCAGAAAAGAATATGTATACTCCGGGACCCTCAGGCAGGCTATCCAATTCCTCACCGGAGATGTTTACAGGAGTTGTAATTCGACGAAGTGTCTTGTTAATCGCGTCCTGGAATATCTGCGTCTCCGTATGTTTTTTTGCTTTGAGATAAAAGTCAAATAAAACTTTAGCATCATTCCACGCCCGATGGCGCCTGTCTATTTTTAACTTATAGGCGCTAATTAAACTATCCAAATTATAACTACCGAGTTTAGGGTGCAGTGCCCGAAACAATTTTACGGTGCATAGTTGTTTCAAGGACAAACTTATTCCGTGCCTTTTTAAGGCCTCTTTAATAAACCAATAATCGAAGCGGGCATTGTGAGCGACAAAGATAGTGTCTTCGAAAAGCTCAACTAAATGATCTTTTATCTCAGCGAAGGTCGGCGCTTGTTCCAATTGGGCTCTGGTAATCCCGGTAAGGTGCTCAATAAAAGGAGGCAGGGGAATCTCGGGGTTAACTAGCGTACTGAGTGAATCCTGTATTTTATTATCCTGCACCTTAAGTACCGCCAGCTCTATTATGCGATCATGCCTACTGCTTATGCCTGTGGTTTCTAAATCTACAAAGGCAAGGGCTTTATCATCCATTGTTTGCATTCTCTACGAACACGAAGATATGTCAAGAATGATTTTGTAGGCGTGTGTGGTACATTGGAGGGACAATACCGCTAGTCCCCCACGAAGCAATCACTACAGGACTGTGTTTGGCGTGAATTCGGCAGCCACAAAAACTGGGTTGCAGGGTGGGATGAAATCAGAATTTATAACCTCGGTTAAGCTCCCTTTTTATCTTGGTCCACCATAACCGTGTCAGAGATTTTCTTTGTCTGGCTATATCTCCCTTTTCCCAATTCAATATAAATAGCATCTACTTTTGGATCGTATTTTAATTTCATAGTTCTTTAAGGAAATAAGCAGTGACAACAACCAACTTTCTGCCTTCGATAATTGTTACTACTTCGACAATTCTATCACCATAGCGCTTGCGTAACGATGTACGGGGACGGAAACTCGAGACTCTTTTATCGGGTGTTCTTACCGTAGACAGAACAAGAGATTTTGGAATCCTTCTTTTTTTATCTGGTCTTTCGCATGGTCAGACAATTCAATATTTATCACAACCTAATTATATCCAAAGTGCAACTACCCCCACCCCTTTGTGTAAATTCTGAAAATAAAAAAACTTGATTGCGAGGTTTATTTTGAATAGTTTCTCAGAATTTTTTCAGTGTGCGAAGAAATCAGAACATCAAAATTTCTCTACACCTTCTAAGGTTTAGTCCCTAAAGGAACTTAAACGAGTAGATCACCTTAAAAATTGTATTTTTATCCTCCGGGGTTGCATAACCAGCATCAATTCCTACCCAGGTGTCCGTGTCTGGCTTCTTTGTATAAAAGACATGTGAAGCGCTTCTACTTTCGCAAACTCCGACCACCTGACCAACAAAGACCATAGTCTTAAGATCAAGCGGCTCACAGTCGGTATCCACAGTCATTCTAGACAGCATTGTCATATGTGAAGAAATGTTAATATTTAAATGACTATTCGTTCCTGAAATAGTCACCATTCCCCCATCCGTCGATATATTATCTCCCCTTATTTCCATTGTGGGAGGAAACGTGATAGAAAAGCCACCCGCTTTATTCGTATATACTTTCCAACTATCTTCAGGATTATCCACAAATTTAAACGTCTGAAGAACATCCCTCACAAGTTTAATTTTAGAGAAGTCACCGCTTGATGAGCCCGAAGGAACCACCATAATCATCCCACTGGCAAATGGGAAAATTAGCTGCTAATACCCCTTGTCGCCCGCGTATCTATCACCATTATTTCCCCTTTGGGATAAGACATTCCCTTATAAGCGAAATCCTCTGGGGCGATGACTCGATACCAATCGTTTACGAAATCACCGGACGCATCTCCATTTTTAACTACAAGGCTTGAGGGGTACTGGAAAGAGAAGAAATCTGCGTAATATGTTTTCCATTCTGCTTGATAGCCCGCAGGCTGGGCAATTTGAGCGGAAGGACTTAATGGGAATAATTTTGATTTTCCCAAGAAAAGAATACCGACGATGGCAATCAAAACAAAAATAGCTCCTACCAAAACAAGCGGTGCCGCAAACCCCTTACGCCTCATCAATTCTCATCATAACAGGGCTTACGCACGACTTCCAGTAATTTGGTAAACTAATTCCAAGTTCAGACAGAACTGGAGGTAAGGAATCATCGACTTACTGCATAAGTCCTGTTCCAAATTGCTTTTCACCGCGTTTAACAAGTAGGGGAGAAAGTGGGACATTTAGCTTAAAAGTTGGCAAACACCCACCACGAGTGCTAATTAAATAGGGGAGTAACAATTCGTGTTGCCTTACAAAGAGTAACTCTAAGAAATTGCGATATCGAGTTTTGGAAATTGACCTGCAGATCTGAACTTGGCCGTTTTTTTGTTCATTTTCCGGTACACGTATTTTCTCAATTCTTCAACGATCACAATTGTGCACGCGACAGGTAAAATTGCTAGCCAATCTGATAAATCAAGCGGTGTCGTCTTAAGAATTCTCTGCATTAGCGGGTTATAGATCGCCTGAATCTGAAGGAAAATAACGATGCCCGTCGCCCCGACCAAGAACTTATTAGAGAAAGGGTTCAGGCTAAAAATTGATTTTGTTTCGTGTCGACAGTTCCAAGCATTAAACCATTGAAATACCGCCAAAGTCGTTAAGGCAATCGTCCAGGCTTTAGAAAGATCGGCCTGATAGTATTTACTAAAAAGAAACAGGGTGCCGACCATCATCGGAATAGCCATAGTGAATATACGCTTGATTGTAAGTGCGTCAAGCAGATATTTTCTTGGCCTTTCAAAGTTTCCCCTAAGAAGACCCTCCTCTTGAGGCTCCATCGCCAGGGAAACATCCAAAAAGCCATCGGTCACAAGATTTAGCCATACTATCTGGGCCGCCGAGATCGGCAGTGGAAAACCCAAAAATAATGCCCCGATAATCGTAAGCGACTCACCGAGACTGGTTGAAAAGAGATAAAGAATAACTTTCTTAATGGTTTTATAGATACTGCGACCCTCCTCGACCG